>NZ_JBWKDS010000011.1:69727-173548 GCF_056435845.1 Streptomyces sp. NPDC043867
TAGGGTGCGGGCGGGGAGGGAAAGGAGATCAAAAGAGGCCCCCCAACCCCCCCCCCCCCCCCCCCCCCCCCCCCCCCGCTTCATTGGTGCTCCACCGCCGTCCCGTGACAGCCACAACGAAGGGCAACATCAAAACGACATCCCACATCCCCCACTCCGTCCGCCCTGCCTCCGGCAAGACGCACGACTCGGCGGGTTCCCCGACCGCCACGATGCTCCGTACCAGGCTCTCGTTGAGCGCATGAAAGCCGCTCCTGTCCCCGGAGCACCTCGGGAGCGCGGGCGGCCTTCACATGTCTGACACCTTGTCAGAAAATGCGTCAGGCGTGCGTCATACGTGCGTCACGTGCGTCGCTCGTGCGTCAAGATATCGCCCGTAACGCCCACAGCGCACATAATGCACATCAGACGAAACCGCAGGTCAGCGGCCCTTCCCGGCGGGCTCAAGGATCGCGACGCACTCGACATGATGGGTCATCGGAAACAGATCGAACGCCCGCAGCGTCCGCACCCGGTATCCGCCGTCGCGGAAGTACGCCAGGTCCCGGGCCAGTGCCGCCGGGTCGCAGGCCACGTACGCGATCTTGCGGGCGCCCAGGGACGCCAGGTGTTCCACCGTCTTCTTGCCCGCGCCCGCGCGGGGCGGGTCGAGGACGATCAGGTCGACCTCGGTGATGCCCGTACGCGGGAGGACCGACTCGACCTTGCCCTGCTCGATGCGGACCCGCTCGAAGCCGGCGAGGTTGTGCCGGGCGTCCTCCACCGCGCGCTTGCCGGACTCGATGCCGAGGACCGCGCCCTTGTCGCCGAGGCGGTCGGCGAGCGCCCCCGCGAAGAGGCCTACACCGCAGTACAGGTCGAGCGCCATGTCGCCCTTGCGCGGCAGCAGGCCCTGCATGACGGCCTTGACGAGGGTGTCCGCGGCCTTCGGGTGGACCTGCCAGAAACCGCCGCTGCCGACCCGGTAGGTCCGGTCGTCCGCGCGCTCGCGCACGAAGGCGCGGCCGTGCACCCGGTGGATGCCGCCGTCGTGCTCCTCGACCCGCATCACCGAGACGGGCCGGTCGAGCTCCACGAGGGGCAGCCGGGCGCCGGGCCGGGGCTCCAGGATCACCATGCGGTCCTGCGACCCCGTCGCGGCGATGGCCTCGACGGACTCCATGCCGGACCAGTCGCGCTGTTCGATCCCCAGCTCGCTCACGCCGTCCGCGGCGATCATGCAGTGCTCGATCGGTTCGACCTCGTGCGAGCGGTGGCGGCGCAGCCCGGCGTTGCCGTCCGGGTCCACCGCGTACTGCACGCGCGTGCGCCACGAGGGCACCTCGCCGGGCGGCAGCTTGTCGCCCTCGGCGGGCATCACCGTGCCGTCCCAGCCCGCCTCCTCGGGCGTGAGGCCCGCGAGCCGCTGCAACTGCTCGGCGACGACCTCACCCTTGAGCCGTCGCTGGGCGCCCGGCTTCGCGTGCTGCCAGTCGCAGCCGCCGCAGCGGCCGGGGCCCGCGTACGGGCAGGGCGCCTCGACGCGGTCCTTGGACGCGTCGAGGATCTCGACGGCGTCGGCGCGCAGGAAGCGGGCGCCCTCCTCGCCCTCGGTCACCCGGGCGCGGACCCGCTCGCCGGGCAGCGTGTGCCGGACGAAGAGGACCTGGCCCTCGGCCGTACGGGCGATGCAGTGCCCGCCGTGGGCGACGGGGCCGATCTCGACCTCGTACTCCTCCCCCACCAGTGACTTCTTCGGTTCTGCCTGCATGGCGGGGTGACTCCAGATGCGAAAAGGGGGAACGGCCGGACAACAGCCCACCAGTCTACGTGGACGTCGCCCGGCCGCTCACCACGAGCCCGTCAGCCCTTCGGCTTGGTGGGTTCCTTCGTCCGCTGCTCGGCCGGACCACGGCGCACCGCGCCCGGCGCGTTCCAGTCCTGGCGCCTGCGGGCCCGCTTCTTCGCGGCCTCGGAGGACTCCAGCTGGTAGGGCACGGAGGTGACCATCACGCCCGGCGTGAACAGCAGCCGGCCCTTGAGGCGCAGGGCGCTCTGGTTGTGCAGCAGGTGCTCGTACCAGTGGCCGACCACGTACTCGGGGATGATCACCGAGACCGCGTCACGCGGGGACTCGCGGCGCAGCCCCTTCACGTACTCGATGACGGGGCGCGTGATCTCGCGGTAGGGCGAGTCGAGGATCTTCAGCGGGACGGTGATGCCGCGGCGTTCCCACTCCGCGCGCAGGGTCTTCGTCTCCGCGGGGTCGACGTTGACGCTGAGCGCCTCGAGGGTGTCGGACCGCATCAGCTTGGCGTAGGCCAGGGCGCGCAGGGTCGGACGGTGGATCTTCGAGATCAGGACGACGGAGTGGACGCGGGAGGGGCGGACACTGTCGTCGGAGGGGCCCTCGGGAGCGGCGATCTCCTCGGCGACCCGGTCGTAGTGCTTGCGGATCGCGCTCATCGTCGCGTAGAAGATCACCATGCCGAGCAGCGCGACCCAGGCGCCGTGCGTGAACTTGGTGACGAGTACGACGACCAGCACGAGGCCGGTGAAGAAGGCGCCGAAGGCGTTGATCGCCCGGGACCTGACCATGCGGCGGCGCTTGTTCTGGTCGCGCTCCGCGGCGAGGTGCCGGTTCCAGTGCCGCACCATGCCGGTCTGGCTGAGCGTGAAGGAGACGAAGACGCCGACGATGTAGAGCTGGATCAGCCGGGTCGAGTCGGCTCCGTAGATGACGACGAGGAGCATGGCCGCGCCGGCGAGGAGCACGATGCCGTTCGAGAAGGCGAGGCGGTCGCCGCGGGTGTGCAGCTGGCGGGGCAGATAGCGGTCCTGCGCGAGGATCGAGCCGAGCAGCGGGAAGCCGTTGTACGCGGTGTTGGCGGCGAGGAAGAGGACCAGCGCGGTGGCCGCCGCGAGCACGATGAACAGGAAGCTGCCCTTGCCGAAGACGGCCTCGGCGACCTGCGAGATCACCGGGTTCTGCACATAGTCGGAGCCGACCGCGACGCCGTTGTTCAGCAGGTCGACGGCCGGGTTCTCGGCCATCCGGACCTTGGTGACCATGGCCAGGGCGATGATCCCGCAGAACATGGTGACGGCGAGCAGACCCATCGCCGCGAGGGTGCTCGCCGCGTTCTTCGACTTGGGCTTGCGGAAGGCCGGGACGCCGTTGGAGATCGCCTCGACTCCGGTGAGCGCGGCACAGCCGGAGGAGAAGGCCCGCAGCAGCAGGAAGACGAGGGCGAAACCGGCGATGCCCTGGTGCTCGGCCTTGATGTGGTAGCCGGCGGTCGGCGCGCGCATGGTGTCGTCCAGGACGAGCCCGCGGAACGCGCCCCACGCGACCATGATGAAGACGCCCGCCACGAAGACGTACGTCGGGATCGCGAAGAGCTTGCCGGACTCCTTCACTCCGCGCAGGTTCATCAGCGTCAGCAGCACGATGACGGCGACCGCGCAGAACACCTTGTGCTCGACCACGAAGGGGACGGCGGAGCCGAGGTTCTCGATGCCGGAGGAGATGGAGACGGCGACGGTGAGGACGTAGTCGACGAGGAGGGCGCTGGCGACGGTGAGGCCCGCCCGGGGACCGAGGTTGGTGTTGGCCACCTCGTAGTCGCCGCCGCCGCTGGGATAGGCGTGCACGTTCTGGCGGTAGGACGCCACGACCGTGAACATGAGCACCACGACGGCGGCCGCGATCCACGGGCTGAAGTGGTAGGCCGACACACCCGCGATGGACAGGACCAGGAGGACTTCTCCGGGTGCGTACGCCACAGAGGAGAGCGGGTCGGAGGCGAAGACGGGGAGTGCGATGCGCTTCGGCAGGAGAGTCTCTCCGAGCCGGTCACTGCGCAGTGCGCGCCCGATCAAGATCCGTTTGGGCACGTCGGTCAGTTTGGACACGCAGAGGATCGTAAGCGTTCGAACGGGCGGCCGCCCACCCGCCACCCGGCATCTGCTCTACGAGTGAAATCGCGGACGTTTTCCGCTGCGGATTCCGCAGTCCACAAGATCCGCATGCCTATATGACAAAACCCCGTCCCTGTCTGCTTCTGGAGGTTCCATGCATACGACCGCGGAGCTCATCGGCGCCGCCGCCGGACTGGTCGGCCTCGGAATCCTGACTCTTGTCAGCGTGCGCAGCATCGGCCGCCGCTGAGCGGGGAAAACCGCAGACGACGTGCACAGGGGTGCCCTCCGCGCACCGCGCGTGTGTAGCTTGGGCGGCGGTCTGAGACCCTTTCCACCTGAGCCGTGACCATTGACTTCGGAAGGACGGTCGTGCACATCGTCATCATGGGCTGCGGAAGAGTGGGATCCGCTCTTGCCCAGACCCTGGAGCAACAGGGGCACACGGTCGCCGTGATCGACCAGGACCCCACCGCCTTCCGACGACTGGGCTCCGGGTTCGGCGGACGCCGGGTCACCGGGGTCGGCTTCGATCAGGACACGCTGCGCGAAGCGGGCATCGAGGAGGCCGGCGCCTTCGCCGCCGTCTCCAGCGGTGACAACTCGAACATCATCGCCGCCCGGGTGGCCCGCGAGATGTTCGGCATCGAGAACGTCGCGGCCCGTATCTACGACCCCCGCCGCGCCGAGGTCTACCAGCGCCTCGGCATTCCGACCGTCGCGACCGTCCGCTGGACGGCCGACCAGATGCTGCGCCGGCTCCTGCCCTCGGGCGCGGAGCCGCTGTGGCGCGACCCCACCGGCGGGGTGCAGCTCGCCGAGGTGCACGCCTCCGCCGCCTGGGTGGGCCACAAGATCAGTCGGCTCCAGGACGAGACCGGTGTCCGCGTCGCCTTCCTCACCCGGCTCGGCGAGGCGATGCTGCCGTCCTCGCAGACGGTGTTGCAGGAAGGCGACCTGGTACACGTGATGATGCGTACGGACGACGTCGAGAAGGTCGAGGCGGCGTTCGCCGAGGGCCCTGAAGAGGAGACCGGTCACTGATGAGGGTCGCCATTGCCGGTGCCGGCGCCGTGGGCCGCTCGATCGCGGGCGAGCTCCTGGAGAACGGTCACGAGATCCTGCTGATCGACAAGGCGCCGACCGCCATCTCGGTCGAGCGCGTCCCGCAGGCGGAGTGGCTGCTGGCCGACGCCTGCGAGATCACCTCCCTGGACGAGGCCGCGCTCCAGCGCTGCAACGTGGTCATCGCGGCCACGGGTGACGACAAGGTCAACCTGGTCGTCTCCCTCCTCGCGAAGACCGAGTACGGCGTCCCGAGGGTCGTGGCCCGCGTCAACAACCCGAAGAACGAGTGGCTGTTCAACGAGTCGTGGGGCGTGGACGTCGCCGTCTCCACCCCGCGTCTGATGTCGGCCCTCGTCGAGGAGGCCGTCAGCGTCGGCGACCTGGTCCGTCTGCTGCGCTTCAGCCACGGCGACGCCAACCTCGTGGAGCTGACACTGCCGCCGGAGTCTGCCCTGGCCGGTACGCAGGTCGGTGACGTCGAGTGGCCCGAGGACACCTCGCTGGTCACGATCATCCGGGGCACCCGCGTCCTGACCCCGTCCCGGGAGGACTCCCTGGAGGCGGGCGACGAGCTGCTGTTCGTGGCCGCCCAGGCCCGCGAGGAACAGCTGGAGGACCTGTTGTCGGTACGCCGCGAGGACGCGACGAGCTGAGGTCGCTGAGGTCTCCCAGCCCGTCCGGCGTTCGAGGGCGAGGGTGCGGGCCGTTGCGGTGACGCGGGCCGCCCCCGTCAGCGGGGACACGACGAAGGGGGCGCCCGGAGAATTCCGGGCGCCCCCTTCGTGATTCAGTCCATCCGGCGCTGGAGGACGAGGCCGCAGCCCTTTGCGGTGACCGGGCCGCCCTCGCCGGGGGTCCTACTCGGCAGAGCCAGGAGTCCTGCCCGGCGGACCAGGAGTTCTGTCCGGCGGACCAGGAGTTCTGTCCGGCGGACCGGGAGTCCTACTCGGCAGAGCGGTCGGCGTCCCTGGCGCGTTCCGCCTGCTCCTCCGCCTCCATCTCCGCGAACACGTCGATCGGCGCGGGCGCCTTGGCCAGGAAGACCCAGGTGAGCCAGACGGCGAGGAGGAAGGGCGGGATCTTCAGGGCGACCAGGACCCAGCCGAGCTGGGTGGTGTCGGCCCACCAGTACAGCGGGAAGAGCACGGCGCACTTGGCGAGGAGAATCAGACCCCACGCCCAGCTGGCCTTCGCGTACGCCTTCTTGCGGCCGGGGTTGCGCTTGCGCCAGGAGAGGTTCTCCTTGAAGACCGGGCCGAGGATCAGTCCGATCAGCGGGACGCCGCACAGGGTCGTGATGATGTACGCCAGCGCCAGGCCGAGCGTGTAGAGCATGCCCGGCAGGTAGAAGTCCTTGGCGTTGCCCGTCATCATCGCGAAGACCACGCCGAACGCGACGCCGAAGACACCGCTGAAGGCGTGCTTGACCGTGTCCTTCGTGACCAGGCGGACCACGACGAGCAGCAGGGACACCGCGAGGGCGGCGATCGCCGACCAGTGCAGGTCCTTGGTGAGCGTGAAGATGCTGACGAAGAGCAGGCCGGGCAGGACCGTCTCGACCATGCCCCGCACGCCGCCGAACGCCTCGAAGAGCGCGGCCTCGGTCACCGCCCTGGAATCCTGCTGGGCGTCTTCGGTCGGCTTGTCGAGCGACGTCACCGGCTACTCCCGTCCGAGCGGTCTGAGTTCGTACTTCGGGTTGAACAGCACCCTACGGCCCCGGCTCAGGGAGATCCGGCCCGAAGCGATGAGTTTGCGTCCCGGCTCTATGCCCACGATGGAGCGCCGGCCGAGCCACACCACGTCCAGCGCGGCCGAGCCGTCGAACAGCTCGGCCTCCAGGGCCGGGACGCCGGCCCGCGGCCGCAGCGTGACCGTGCGCAAGGTACCAGTAACCGTGACGATCTGCCGGTCCTGGCAGTCGCCGATGCGCGTGCATCCGGTGGTGTCGGTGTCCTCCCGCAGCTCCTCGGACTCCAGGTCCTGCTGGGAGGAGGAGAGCCGGTCGAGCATGCGCCGGAACCGGCCCACCGGCTTGTCGGAACGGGGAACAGCACTCATACCGAAAGCGTACCGGGGGCGCCGGGAGCCACGTACCCGCACGGGTCAGCGTTCGAACCGGTAGCCCATGCCCGGTTCCGTGACGAAGTGCCGCGGGTGCGCGGGGTCCGGCTCCAGCTTCCGCCGCAGCTGGGCCATGTAGACCCGCAGGTAGTTCGTCTCGGTGCCGTAGGAGGGCCCCCACACCTCCTGGAGCAGCTGTTTCTGCCCGACCAGGTGGCCGGGGTGACGCACCAGGACCTCCAGCAGGTGCCACTCGGTGGGGGTCAGGCGTACGTCGTGGCCGGCGCGGCGCACCTTCTTGGCGGCGAGGTCGACGGTGAAGGCGTCCGTCTCGACGATCACGTCGCTCTCGCCGGGCCCGGCCGGCTCGGCCCGGCGGACGGCCGCGCGCAGCCGGGCGAGGAGTTCGTCCATGCCGAAGGGCTTGGTGACGTAGTCGTCCGCGCCGGCGTCGAGGGCCTCGACCTTCTCGTCCGAGGAGTGGCGGGCGGAGAGCACCAGGATCGGCACGCGGGTCCAGCCGCGCAGGCCCCTGATCACGTCGACGCCGTCCATGTCGGGCAGCCCGAGGTCGAGCACGACGACGTCCGGGGGCCGGGCGGCGGCGAGTTCCAGCGCGGTGGCACCGTCGGGGGCCGCGTCGACCTCGTACTTGCGTGCCCTGAGGTTGATCACGAGGGCACGGGTGATCTGCGGTTCGTCGTCGACCACGAGCACCCTCGTGGGGGTGCGGGCGTCCGTCCCGGTCAGGCGCCGCATGGGGCCCGCCTTTCTGCTGTCTCGGTGGCCCCGCCGGACCGGTTGCCCACGGCCCGGAGCGTGAGCACCATGGTGAGTCCGCCGCCGGGGGTGTCCTCGGCGTCGAGGGTGCCGCCGACGGCCTCGGCGAAGCCGCGGGCGACCGCGAGGCCGAGTCCCACCCCGGCGCCGCGCGGGGCGTCGCCGTAGCGCTGGAAGGGCGCGAAGATGCGTTCCTTGGCCTCGTCCGGGACTCCGGGGCCGCGGTCCACGACGCGGAGTTCGACCCGGTCCGCGAGGGCGCTGGCGAGGACCAGCACCGGTTCGCCGGGAGGGCTGTACTTGACGGCGTTCTCCACGAGGTTGGCGACCGAGCGCTCCAGCAGTCCCGCGTCGACGGCGACCATCGGCAGCGTCTCCGGGATGTCCAGCCGCACGCTGTCCTCGGGCACGCCGACGAGCGCCATCGGAACGACCTCGTCGAGGTCGATCTCGCGGATCAGCGGGGTGACGGTGCCGGTCTGGAGGCGGGACATGTCCAGCAGGTTGCCCACCAGGTGGTCGAGGCGGTCGGCGCCGTCCTCGATGCCCTCCAGCAGCTCCGCCCGGTCCTGCTCGGACCATTCCACCTCGTCGGAGCGCAGGGACGAGACGGACGCCTTGATCCCGGCCAGCGGGGTGCGCAGATCGTGGCTGACGGCGGCGAGCAGGGCGGTGCGGATGCGGTTGCCCTCGGCGAGCGCGCGGGCCCGGTCGGCCTCGGACCGGAGGCGGCGGCGGTCCAGGACCACTGCGGCCTGCGCGGCGAAGGCGGCGAGCACCCGCCGGTCCTCCGCCGGCAGGACCCGCCCCGACAGGGCGAGCGCCAGGTGGGCGCTGACCGGCACGTCCACGTCCGCGTCCTCGGGGCGCTCCGGGGGGCGGGGCCCGGCACTGCCGGCACAGGTCCACGGGTCGACGTCGCTCGTACGTTCCAGCAGTGCCGCCGACCGCATGCCGAAGGTCTCCCTGACCCGCTCCAGGAGTGCCTCGAGGCTGGTCTCGCCGCGCAGCACACTGCCGGCGAGGAAGGAGAGTATCTCCGACTCGGCACGCAGCCGGGCCGCCTGGTGGGTCCGCCGGGCCGCGAGGTCGACCACCGAGGCCACCGCGACGGCGACGCCGAAGAAGACCGCGATGGCGAGGATGTTCTTGGGGTCCGAGACGGTGAAGCGGTGCAGGGGCGGGGCGAAGTAGTAGTTCAGCAGCAGGGAGCCTACGGCGGCGGAGGCCAGGGCCGGCAGCAGTCCGCCGAGCAGGGCCGCGGTCACCGTCAGCGACAGGAACAGCAGCATGTCGTTGGCGATGCCGAGATCGGTGGCGGTGTGGGTGAGCGCCAGCGCCAGCAGGGCCGGTCCCGCCAGACCCGTCAGCCATCCCCCGACGATCCGGGAGCCACCGAGCCGGGCGCTCCGGGCGACCGGCAGGCCGCGTCCCCTGGCGGCCTCCTCGTGGGTGACGATGTGCACGTCGAGGTCGGGGCCCGACTCCCGGGCGACCGTGGCGCCGACGCCGGGTCCGAAGACGTACTGCCAGGCCTTGCGGCGCGAGGAACCGAGCACGATCTGAGTGGCGTTGGCGCCGCGGGCGAAGGCGAGCAGCGCGGCCGGCACGTCGTCGCCGACGACGTGGTGGAAGGTGCCGCCCAGGTCCTCCACGAGGGTGCGCTGGACGGCCAGCTCCTTCGGGGAGGCGGAGGTCAGGCCGTCGCTGCGGGCGATGTAGACGGCCAGCACCTCGCCGCCCGCGCCCTTCTCCGCGAGGCGGGCCGCCCGGCGGATGAGCGTCCGCCCCTCGGGTCCGCCGGTCAGCCCGACCACGATCCGCTCCCGGGAACCCCAGATCGCCGAGACCCGGTGCTCGTTGCGGTACTCGGTCAGGCGGGCGTCGACCCGGTCCGCGACCCACAGCAGCGCCAGCTCGCGCAGCGCGGTCAGGTTGCCCGGGCGGAAGTGGTGCGAGAGGGCGGCGTCGATCTTCTCGGGCTTGTACACGTTGCCGTGGGCCATCCGGCGGCGCAGTGCCTGCGGGTCCATGTCGACCAGCTCGATCTGGTCGGCCCGTCGCACGACCTCGTCCGGGACGGTCTCGCGCTGCCGCACCCCGGTGATCGACTCGACGACGTCGCCGAGGGACTCCAGGTGCTGGATGTTGACGGTGGAGATGACGTCGATGCCGGCGGCCAGCAGTTCCTCGACGTCCTGCCAGCGCTTGACGTTGCGCGAGCCGGGGACGTTCGTGTGGGCCAGCTCGTCCACCAGGGCGACGGCGGGGGCGCGCTCCAGGACGGCGTCCACGTCCATTTCGGTGAACCGGGAGCCGCGGTGGTCGAGCTGTCTGCGCGGCACCTGTTCGAGGCCGCGGAGCATGGCCTCCGTGCGCGGCCGGTCGTGGTGCTCCACGAAGGCGACGACGCAGTCGGTGCCCCGCTCGGCCCTGCGGTGCGCCTCGGCGAGCATCGCGTACGTCTTGCCGACGCCCGGTGCCGCACCGAGGTGGATCCGAAGCTTGCCGCGTCCCATGGCCCCATTGTCTTCCCGTGCCGGCGATGTCCGCCCCGTCGACCTTACGGCCGCGGGATCCGGCGAAAGGGGTGGTGGGCGCCGTGCGGGACGACTTTGACGCAACCCTGACGGCCGGGCGTACGGCGCTCACCGCACGCCCGGCCGGGCAGGGTCAGTTCGGGTTGTTCCCGTGGGTGAGCGTCTCCCATGCCACGAAGAGGTTGTTGCTGCCGGCCGGGCGGTTCTGCTCGGTCAGCCGCTGGGTGTTGGTCATCGCGATGCCGAGCCGGTTGTGCAGGGCGTTGTACCCGACCTCGGTGACCGGTCCGAGCCCGAGGGTGAGGGAGCCGCCGCACAGCCAGCTCGGTGCCGCTTCGCCCAGCTGGTACCTGGACTGGAAGCCGAGGGCCTGCCGCAGCCGTTCCCCGACGTCGGTGGAGTAGAGGTCGGCGCCCTGGATGCGGCTGGTCTCGGCGATGTGCCCGATGGCGGAGATGCCGTACCCGGTGTGCGTGAAGTCGCGGCAGGTCTCCTGGGTGAGGCCGGTGACGAAGGTGGACTGGCCCTGCCAGTAGTTGACGATCTTCGCCGTGGTGTCGAGGTTCTGGCTCGGCACGGTCTTCGGCACGGAGCCGTCGGAGGCCAGGTAGATGTACGCGGCCGTGCGCGTGCGGAACTTCGCCATGGCCTTGTCGTAGGACGTCCTGTCCTCCAGGAAGACGGAGATGCCGACTGCGGCCTCCATCATCGACAGTTCCCAGTTGCCGTTGGAGTTGGAGCCGTTGATGACCTCGGGCAGGTAGACGTCGCGCAGCATCGTCGCGAAGCGCCCGGAGTTCGCCCACGTCCCGGTGTACGTGTACTTGATGATCTCGGCGGCCCTGGGCCACGAGGAGCCCGCCCAGCCGGTCTGCAGGGGCGCGTTGCTGTTGGTGTGGTCCTTGATCGTGGCCGACCAGGCGTCCATCAGCTCGATGGACTTCTTCGCGTACCGCTCGTCGCGGGTGATGTACCAGGCGAGGGCGTCCGTGTACGCGGCCATCGCGTCCTCGCGCTCGTCGCTGCAGCCGTAGTTGGGATTGGAGTACGAGCCGCACTCGACGGTCGCGCGGGGCTTGGCGGTGCGGGTCAGTGAGGCGTACCTGCTCGCCATCATCTGGTCGTAGGCGCTCTTCCAGGGCTGGGCGCCCGCGTTGACCTGGGTGCGGGCGAAGTCCAGCTGGCCGCGGGAGACGGTGACTCCGGGGTGCGCGAAGGCCGCCGGGGCGGCCTCGGCGGTCTGCGCGGCCGGCCAGGCGAGGAAGCCGCCGACCAGGGTGGTGGTCACGGCGGCGACGGTGGCGAGCAGGGCGGGACGCCGTCTGCGGCGGTGCGGGGTGGGGGTGTCGGGCATGTGGGGGGCCATCCGTTCTCGTATGTGAACGATGGGCGCGTCGTTGAACGCAACCGATGGCCGGGACCCTAGGTATGGACCAACTGCCCGTCAAGAGGCCGGACATGAGAACGCCGGACACGAGAACAAGGAGCCGGACACGAGAAAGGGCCGCATCCCGTCAGGGATACGGCCCGATCCACGTCCGGAGGCGTGCGCGGCGCGGTCAGCGCACCTCGGTGATCTCCGGTCCGCGCTGCAGCTGGCCCATGCCGCCGGAGAAGCGGGATCCGGCCTGGTCCTCCTGCTGAACGCCCTCGGGGACCATCTGCGCGTCGTTCGGCAGCTTCAGGACGATGGGGTCGCGCGGGGCCATCGGGCCCTCACCGCGGACGACCACCGTGTCCCGGAAGATCTGCTCGAGCAGGCCCGCGGCCTGCGGCTGCACCGCGCCCTGCCCGGAGATCACTCCGCGCAGGAACCAGCGGGGGCCGTCCACACCGACGAACCGGACGACCTGGAAACCGCCCGTGCCGTCGGGCAGCTGCACCGGCACCTGAGCCCGCAGCTCCCAGCCCAGGGGGCCCTCGACCTCGTCGATGACACCGCCCTGCTGCGTGATGCCCGAGGCGATCTCCTCGCGGACCTCGCCCCAGATGCCCTCGCGCTTGGGAGCGGCGAAGGCCTGCAGCTGGATCGCGCTGTCCTTGAGGACGACGGTGGCCGCGACGATCGCGTCGCCCGCGACCTCGACGCGCAGCTCCATGCCGTCGACCCCGGGTACGAAGAGACCGCCCAGGTCCACCCGACCCTCGGCCGGGTCCCGCACCTCGGAGTCGTCCCAGGGGCCGTCGGGACGCGGTTCCGGCTCCAGCCTCACGCGCTCCCGCTCCGCCTCGTCCGCCTCAGTGCCGACAGCGTCGACGACCTGCTCGGCCTCGCCCGCCGCGTCCTCGGCGGCACTGCCCTTCTTGCGACGTCCGAACACGTCACTGTCCTTCCCGGTCGGATACGACCGAAGCGTATCGATTCCCACCCGCCCCGCCGCCCACGGCGGCATGACCGCCGGTGGACCCGAAGCCCCCTGCGGCCCGCTCCGAGTCGGGAAGCTCCGCGACCTCCCGGAAGCGGACCTTCTCGACCTGCTGGACGACCAGTTGGGCAATCCGGTCGAAGCGCTCGAACCGCACGGACTCGTACGGGTCGAGATTCACCACGATCACCTTGATCTCCCCACGGTACCCGGCATCCACCGTCCCCGGGGCATTCACGAGGGCGACACCGCAGCGGGCGGCGAGGCCGGAACGCGGGTGCACGAAGGCCGCGTACCCCTCCGGGAGCGCGACAGACACCCCGGTGGGCAGAACGGCTCGTTCCCCCGGCTTCAGCTCACGGCTCTCGGTGGTCCGCAGATCCGCTCCCGCGTCACCGGGCTGCGCGTACGCGGGCAGCGGTACGTCCGGGTCGACGCGCCGGATGAGCACGTCCAGTTCTGGACGGGGTGCACGGTTCACGGGTTCACCTCGAAGGCGCGGGTGCGCCGGATCTGGTCGGGGTCGTCCATGGCCGCCCGGATCTCCTCGGGCCTGCCGTGATCGATGAAGTGGTCGACCTTCACCTCGATGAAGAGGGCGTCCGCGCGGACGGCGACCGGCCCCTCGGGCCCGCCGATCCGTCCGGTGGCGGTCGAGTAGATCTTGCGGCCCGCAACGGCGACGACCTCGGCCTCGAGGTGCAGGACGGTGTCCACGGGCACGGGCCGTACGAAGTCGGTCTCCAGCCGGCCGGTGACCGCGATGGTGCGCAGCAGCCAGTTCAGCGAACCGAGTGTCTCGTCGAGCGCGGTGGCCAGTACGCCGCCGTGGGCGAGGCCCGGGGCGCCCTGGTGGGCCGGGCGCACGGTGAACTCGGCCGTGATCCGCACCCCCTCCCCCGCGCGGGCTTCGAGGTGCAGCCCGTGGGCCTGCTTCTCACCGCACCCGAAACAGTGTCCGTAGTGCGCGCCGAGGAGCTCGCCGGGGGCGGGCGCGTCGGGGTGCCGCACCGGTGCGACGGCGTCGGCGGGGGGCCTCAGAGCTGCGGAAGTACCACTCACAGGCGCAGACCTTACCCGCGCGTCGGGCCACGGCCGACACCGTGCCAAGCTTGGTTTCATGCAGCCTTCCGCCTCGCCGTACGAAGAACGCCTCACCGCGCCCCGCAGCTGGTGGCTGATCTGCCTGATGGTCGGCGTCGCGATGGCGCTGATCCTGCTGCCGTTCGGCACCCTGCCGCTGCTCGGCGGACTCGTCGGCGGCACCGCGGTCTCGGCGGTCATGGCGAGCTCGTACGGCTCGGTCCGCATCCGGGTGGTGGGCGACTCCCTCATCGCGGGCGAGGCGAAGATCCCGGTCGCGGCGCTCGGCGAGGCCGAGGTGCTGGACCCGGAGGAGACCCGGGCCTGGCGCACCCACAAGGCGGACACCCGCGCCTTCATGCTCCTGCGGGCGTACATCCCGCGGGCGCTGCGGGTGGTGGTGACCGATCCGCAGGACCCGACGCCGTACCTGTACCTGTCGACGCGGGAGCCGGAGCGGCTCGCGGCGGCGCTGGAGGCGGCCCGGGCGACGGCCCGGTAGGTCCCGCGGCCCCGGCCGCCCGCCCGGGAGTGCCCTCGCGTGTCCGCGGGGGTCTCAGCGGCCCGGTTCCTCGGGGAACTCGCCCGGGAGCAGGGGTTCCGCCGGCTGTTCCAGCGGTGGAAGTTCCGGCAGGGCGTCCCACGGCACCTGGGCCTTGCGCAGGTCCTTGCGGATGCGTTCCGCGACGCGCTTGGTGTCCCGGCGGTTCATGACCGCTCCGACCGCGGCTCCCACCATGAAGGGCAGCAGGTTCGGCAGGTCGCGGACCATGCGCTTCATGATCTGCTGGCGCAGCTCGCGCTTCATCTGGCCGCCCAGTGCGGTCTGGACGGTCAGCGGCTTGGTCACGTCGATGCCGCGCTCCCCGGACCACGAGCTCAGGTACGCGGTGCTGCGCTGCTTCAGGTTCCCCGGCGGGCGCAGGCCGTAGACCTCGTGCAGTTCGGCGATCATCTTCAGCTCGATGGCAGCCACGCCGGTGATCTCGGCGGCCAGCTCGGTGGGCATCGCGGGGGGTACGGGCATCATGGCGGCCGCGCCGATGCCGGCCCCGACGGTGGAGGTCGCGGCGGCGGCGCCCGCGACGATCTTGTCGGCGAGCTGCTCGGGCCCGAGGCCCGGGAACTGTCTGCGCAGGGCCGCGAGGTCCCGTACGGGGATTCGCGGGGCGATGTCGATGATGCGGTCGGCGAGGAACGCCAGGCCCGCCCTGGCCCGGCTGCCGCCCTTGCGGACGCCTTCCCTCACTCCGTCCCGGACGACCGCGGCGCGTCGCCTGGCGGCGGGCGCAGGGGTCTCCACGGGGGTCGGCAGTCCGCCTGGGGCGGGCGCCGGTTCGAGCGAGGCTGATCCTGCTTCGGATGAGCCCCGCCCGTCGTCACGCACGCTCTCAGAGCCGCTGGACGGCCCGTCGTCCGCTTCCGTCCTGCGGAAGCGGCGCTTCCAAGGTGGGGTCGAGCCAGTCACGGCCGACCCTGCCTCAGTCGCAGTCGCGGCAGATCGGCTGGCCGTTCTTCTCGCGGGCCAGCTGACTGCGGTGGTGCACCAGGAAGCAGCTCATGCAGGTGAACTCGTCCTGCTGCTTGGGCAGCACCCGGACGGCCAGCTCTTCGTTCGAGAGGTCCGCACCGGGCAGCTCCAGGCCTTCGGCGGCCTCGAACTCGTCGACGTCCACGGCGGACGTCGACTTGTCGTTCCTCCTGGCCTTCAGTTCTTCAAGACTGTCCGAGTCGACGTCGTCGTCGGTCTTGCGTGGGGTGTCGTAATCCGTTGCCATGTCGCTCTCCCCCTCTGGGTGTCTGCGGTGTCTCCAGCGCACGTAACGCGTGAGAGGCCGGACTTGTGCCCGACCCGAGGCGGAGATTTTGCCTCACATCAAGGTCTGTTACTCAATCGACACCCAACCGGACTCCTCAGGAGTGATCGGCTTGGATGGCGATGGGGACCGTACACGGTCCGAATGGCGCACTTCAAAGCGGTCTCACCGTGTACTTCCCGTGATCACGACCTCTGAAAACCCGGATTTTCCCGGCTTTCCGGCGGTCCGCGTGATCACGGAGAGTATATGGCCAGAAAATCATTCTTGTGATCGATCACACACGGGGCTCCTGGGCGGACGGCCCGGGAATTCCGCGCAGAGCGAACAACGTCGTGTGTCGGCGACATGGTCTCAGATCGGCAGGGTGACCCGCATCACGAGCCCACCTCCCTCCCGGGGCTCGGCGTAGATGTGCCCGCCATGCGCGCGGGCCACGGACCGCGCGATGGACAGACCGAGGCCGACGCCCTTGTCGCTGCCGGTGCGCTCCATGCGCAGCCGCCGGAAGGGCTCGAAGAGGTTGTCGACCTCGTACGCGGGGACCACGGGCCCCGTGTTCGTCACGACGAGGACCGCCCGGCCGTGCTGCACCTCGGTGGTGACCTCCACCCAGCCGCCCTCGGGCACGTTGTACCGCACGGCGTTCTGGATGAGGTTCAGGGCGATCCGCTCCAGCAGCACGCCGTTGCCCTGGACGACCGCCGGGGCGCGCTCACCGCGGATCTCCACGCCCTTCGCCTCGGCCTCACCCCGCACCTGGTCGGTGGCCTGCGAGGCGACCTCCGCGAGGTTCACCGGCTTGCGCTCGACGATCTGGTTGTCGCTGCGGGCGAGCAGCAGCAGGCCCTCCACGAGCAGCTCACTGCGCTCGTTGGTGGCGAGCAGGGTCTTGCCCAGCTGCTGCAGCTCCACGGGCGCGCCCGGATCGGACAGGTGCACCTCCAGGAGCGTGCGGTTGATCGCGAGAGGGGTGCGCAGCTCGTGCGAAGCGTTGCCGACGAACCGCTGCTGGGCCGTGAAGGCCCGCTGCAGCCGCTCCAGCATGTCGTCGAAGGTGTCGGCCAGCTCCTTCAGCTCGTCGTCCGGACCGTCCAGCTCGATGCGCCGGGACAGGTCCGAGCCCGCCACCGCGCGTGCGGTGCGGGTGATCCGGCCGAGCGGCGACAGGACCCGCCCGGCCATGGCGTAGCCGAAGGCGAAGGCGATCACGGCGAGACCGAGCAGGGCGAGCAGCGAGCGGCTGAGCAGTCCGTCGAGCGCGTGCTGGCGCCGGACGGCGGTGCACTCCTTGAGCATCGCGTTCAGCTCGTCGATGCTGCCGGCACCGCTCAGCTGCGGACAGTTGCCGCTGGCCAGTTCGAGGTTGGTGCCGGACACCTTGAAGTCCATGCCACTGCCCTCGTGCAGCGCCTGCGCCGCGAGGAGGTAGATGATCGACAGCAGCAGGATGCCGGCGATCAGGAACATCCCGCCGTACAGCAGCGTGAGCCGTATGCGGATGGTGGGCCGCAGCCACGGGAACGGTGCCTGTGGCTTCCTGGGGTCCCAGGTGGGCTTGGGGGGCGCCGTCGGCGGCGCGGGTGCGGTCACGAGGATCAGATCCGGTAGCCCGAGCCGGGGACCGTGACGATCACCGCGGGCTCGCCGAGCTTGCGCCGCAGCGTCATCACGGTCACCCGGACGACATTGGTGAACGGGTCCGTGTTCTCGTCCCAGGCCTTCTCCAGGAGCTGCTCGGCGGAGACGACGGCGCCCTCGCTGCGCAGCAGCACCTCCAGGACGGCGAACTCCTTGGGCGCCAGCTGGACCTCCTTGCCGTCGCGGAAGACCTCACGGCGGTTGGGGTCCAGCTTGATGCCGGCGCGCTCCAGGACGGGCGGCAGCGGCATGCTCGTACGCCGTCCGAGGGCCCGCACGCGCGCGGTGAGCTCGCTGAAGGCGAAGGGCTTCGGGAGGTAGTCGTCGGCGCCGATCTCCAGGCCCTCGACCCGGTCGCTGACGTCGCCGGACGCGGTGAGCATCAGCACGCGCGTGGGCATGCCGAGTTCGACGATCTTGCGGCAGACGTCGTCGCCGTGCACGAGCGGGAGGTCGCGGTCCAGGACCACCACGTCGTAGTCGTTGACGCCGATGCGCTCCAGGGCGGCCGCTCCGTCGTACACGACGTCGACGGCCATGGCCTCCCGGCGCAGTCCGGTGGCCACCGCATCGGCGAGCAGCTGCTCGTCCTCGACGACGAGTACGCGCACGTCGCTTGTCCTTCCTCTGTCCGCCCGCGCAGCGCCGTACAGGCGCCCGAGGGCAGGGTCTGACGGGGGTCCCCCGCCCGGGCACAGCCGAGATCGGGGGCTGGGGCATCCATCCTGCCCTTTTCGGCCATAAGTCGGCTGTAAGGCGGGTGGGGGCCCGGGAGTGCAGGATTTTCTCCCGCGGTTGAGGTTTCCGCGGAAGAGAGCGCGGGGAGGACGGCTTTACACCCCGCGATCACGCTCTGCTTGTGGCACGCCATCTCGTGGTTGTCCAACCGCTTCCGCAGAGCGGGCGTGGGTGTCCGGCACCGTCGCCGCCCGGCTGGGTAGCGCTGGGCACCCGTATGGAGACGTGATCGCCCCTTCCGAATGGCACACCCCCGTGCCACCGGCCCACGACCCAGGACGAGGGGGCGCAGCATGGACGCATTCACCGCAGGGCTTCTGCAGCGCATAAAGGCGACCGAGTCCGACCTGACGCGGGCTCGCGAGACAGGCGACGACTTCCTCGCGGAGGTCGAGCAGGGAGAGCTGGACGACCTGCGCCGCCTGGCGGCCGAGCACGGCGTGCAGGTCGGCGTCGCGCACGTCTGACCGGATCGCACGAGGAGCGGGGCCCCGGCATCGATCCAGTGCCGGGGCCCCGCTTCGCGTTCGCGCATACGCGGTCGTGCGCCTCCCGCGCCTCCCCCAAGAGGGGCGGCACTCCTCGGCTAGTCGTGCCAGGCGCCGAGGTCCTCGAGGCGGGTCTGGAGGGCCTCGAAGAGGCCGGGCGGGGCCGCGACGGTCAGCTCGGTCGAGAGGGGCTCCCCGGGGCGGCCACCGGTCAGCGCGCCCGCCTCGCGGGCGATCAGGTCGCCCGCCGCGTAGTCCCAGGGGTTCAGCCCGCGCTCGTAGTACGCGTCGAGGCGGCCCGTCGCCACGTCGCACAGGTCGATCGCGGCCGAGCCGCCCCGGCGGATGTCCCGCACCTCGGGGACCAGCTCCCGCAGGACCTCCGCCTGCCTGGCCCGGCGCTCGGCGAGGTAGCCGAAGCCGGTGCCGACCAGGGCCAGCCCGAAGGACGGCGCGGGCCGCACACGCGCGGGCCGGTCGTTCACGAACGCGCCCTGGCCGAGCACCGCGCGGCAGGTCTCGCCCCGCACGGGCGCGTGGACCACGCCGACGAGGGTCTCGCCGTCCTTGCGGGCAGCGATCGAGACGGCCCAACTGGGCAGGCCGTACAGATAGTTGACCGTGCCGTCGATCGGGTCGATCACCCACTGGACGCCGCTGGTGCCCTCGACGCTCGCGCCCTCCTCGCCCAGCACGCCGTCGTCCGGTCTGCGCTCGGTGATCAGGGCGGTGATCAGCTTTTCGGAGGCGATGTCCATCTCGGTGACGACGTCGACGGCGCTGGACTTGGTCGCCGCCACCCCGAGGTCGTCGGGGCGGCCGTGGCACAGGAAGTCGCCCGCCCGGTGGGCGGCTTCCAGCGCGAGCTCCAGCAGCTCGCCCTTGAGGCGGTCGTGTGCGGTGTCGGTCACGGTGTTCCTCACGCGTAGGGGCTGTCGGCGCCCGCGGCGGCGGGGCGGGGGGCGCGGGCGGGGCAGCAGCCGACCGGGCACAGGTCGTGGCTCGCGCCCAGTGCGCCGAGGGCGCAGGGAGCCACCTCCCGGCCGTTCTCGGCGGCGGCGCGCTCCAGAACCAGGTCGCGGACGGCCGCGGCGAAGCGGGGGTCGGCGCCCACGGTGGCCGAGCGGCGCACCGGCAGACCCAGCTCCCCGGCCTTGGCCATGGCCTCCGTGTCGAGGTCGTAGAGGACCTCCATGTGGTCCGAGACGAACCCGATGGGGGCCATCACGACGGCCGGGACCCCGGCGCCGTGCAGTTCCTCCAGGTGGTCGCAGATGTCCGGCTCGAGCCACGGGATGTGCGGGGCTCCGGAGCGCGACTGGTAGACCAGCCGCCAGGGGTGCTCGATGCCGGTCTCCTCGCGCACGGCGTCGGCGATCAGCCGCGCGACGTCCAGGTGCTGCCGGACATAGGCACCGCCGTCGCCGTGCCCCTCGGCGGGGCCCGAGGTGTCGGCGGCCGCGTCCGGGATGGAGTGGGTGGTGAAGGCGAGGTGCGCGCCGCCGCGCACGTCCTCGGGCAGCTCGGCGAGGGACTTCAGGACGCCGTCGACCATGGGGCGCACGAAGCCCGGGTGGTTGAAGTAGTGCCGCAGCTTGTCGATCCGCGGCGGTTCGAGCCCCTCGGCACCGAGGGCGGCCATGGCGTCCGCCAGGTTCTCGCGGTACTGCCGGCAGCCCGAGTACGAGGCGTACGCGCTGGTGGCAAGGACGAGGACGCGTCGGCGGTCGTCGGTGACCATCTCGCGCAGGGTGTCCGTCAAGTAGGGAGCCCAGTTGCGGTTGCCCCAGTACACCGGCAGGTCGAGGCCGTGCTCGGCGAAGTCCTCGCGGAGCGCCTCCAGCAGGGCGCGGTTCTGCTCGTTGATCGGACTGACCCCGCCGAACAGGAAGTAGTGCTGCCCCACCTCCTTGAGCCGTTCCTTGGGGATGCCCCGTCCGCGCGTCACGTTCTCCAGGAACGGGACCACGTCGTCCGGGCCCTCCGGGCCGCCGAACGAGAGCAGGAGCAGGGCGTCGTAAGGGGTGGCATCGAGCGCGTCTGGCATGTCTCGATCCTGCCACCCGCCACCGACAACCGGGATCCCGGCCCGCGGAACCCGCATGCGTGAGGGCCGCCCGGCCCCGTAAGCTGTATCAGCCATCTTCACGCCTTACCTGGACCCCCGGAGTCCCCGTGCCCAGCCCCTACGTCGCCCTGTTCGCCGCCCCAGGCTCCAAGGGCTTCTCCGCCGCGGGCTTCCTCGGCAGGATGCCGCTGTCCATGATGGGCATCGGCGTGGTCACGATGATCTCCCAGCTCACCGGCCGGTACGGCCTCGCGGGCGCCCTGTCGGCCACCATGGCCCTGGCCGCCGCCGTGATGGGACCCCAGGTCTCGCGTCTGGTGGACCGCCGCGGGCAGCGCCGGGTGCTGCGCCCGGTGACACTGTTCGCCCTGGCCGCGGCCGCCGGGCTGCTGTGCGCGGCGCACTACGAGTGGCCCGACTGGGTGCTGTTCCTGTGCTCGGCGGGCATCGGCTGCGTCCCGAGCGTCGGCGCGATGATCCGGGCGCGCTGGGCGGCCGTCTACCGGGACACCCCGCACCTGCACACCGCGTACTCCTTCGAGTCCGTGGTCGACGAGATCTGCTTCATCTTCGGGCCGATCATTTCCATCGGTCTCTCGACTGTCTGGTTCCCGGAGGCCGGTCCGCTGCTCGCCGCGTGCTTCCTGGGAGCCGGCGTCTTCTGGCTGACGTCCCAGCGCGCCACCGAGCCGGTGCCCCATCCGCGCGAGCACCACTCCCGCGGCTCGGCGCTGCGCTCGGCCGGACTCCAGGTGCTGGTGGCCACCTTCGTGGCGACGGGGGCCATCTTCGGCGCGGTCGACGTGGTCACCGTGGCCTTCGCGGAGGAGCGGGGCCACAAGGGTGCCGCGAGCGTCGTCCTCGCGCTGTACGCCGCCGGCTCCTGTGTGGCGGGGGCCGTCTTCGGGCTGCTGCGGTTCTCGGGGCCGCCCGAGCGCCGGTGGCTGCTGGGCATCTGTGCGATGGCCGTGAGTATGATCCCCCTCCTACTGGTCGGGAACCTGCTGTTTCTGGCCGTGGCGCTGTTCCTGGCGGGCCTGTCCATCGCACCGACGATGATCACGACGATGTCCCTCATCGAGCAGCACGTTCCACGCGCGAAACTGACCGAGGGCATGACCTGGGTGAGCACCGGGCTCGCGGTCGGGGTCGCGCTCGGCTCCTCCGTGTCCGGCTGGGTGATCGACGCCGCCGGCGCGAAGGCCGGGTACGGGGTTCCGGCGGTGTCCGGGGCCGTCGCGGTCGTGGTGGGGCTTCTCGGTTACCGCCGGCTGAACAGGCCGGTTCCGCAGCGGGGAGGGACCCATGAGCAGCACAGCGAGCGGGAAGAGCGGAACGTGGCGTAACTGGGCCGGGAACGTCACGGCCCGCCCGGTCCGGGAGGTCGCTCCGGCCTCTGTGGGGGAACTGTCCGCGGCCGTGCGCAAAGCGGCCGAGGACGGGCTGCGGGTGAAGGCCGTCGGTAGCGGCCACTCGTTCACGGCGGCCGCCGCGACCGACGGGGTGCTGGTCCGCCCGCACCTGTTGACGGGCATCCGCGGGATCGACCGTGCGGCCGGCACCGTCACCGTCGAGGCGGGCACCCCGCTCAAGCGTCTGAACGTGGCGCTCGCCCGCGAGGGACTGTCGCTCACGAACATGGGCGACATCATGGAGCAGACGGTCTCGGGCGCGACCAGCACCGGCACCCACGGCACCGGCCGCGACTCCGCCTCGATCGCCGCCCAGATCAGGGCCCTCGAACTGGTCCTGGCGGACGGCTCGGTCCTCACCTGCTCCGAGAAGGAGAACCCCGAGGTCTTCGCCGCCGCCCGCATCGGGGTCGGCGCGCTCGGCATCGTCACCGCGATCACGTTCGCCGTGGAGCCCGTCTTCCTGCTCACCGCCCGTGAGGAGCCGATGAGCTTCGACCGGGTGACCGCGGACTTCGACGCGCTCGTCGCGGAGAACGAGCACTTCGAGTTCTACTGGTTCCCGCACACCGGCAACTGCAACACCAAGCGCAACAACCGCAGCGCGGGCCCCGAGAAGCCGCTCGGCCGGGTCGGCGGCTGGATCGAGGACGAGTTCCTCTCCAACGGCGTCTTCCAGGCGGTCAATCTGCTCGGCCGCGCCGTGCCCGCCACCATCCCGGCCATCGCGAAGATCTCCAGCCGCGCCCTGTCCGCCCGGACGTACACCGACATCCCGTACAAGGTCTTCACCTCTCCCCGACGGGTGCGCTTCATGGAGATGGAGTACGCCGTCCCGCGCGAGGCCCTCGTCGAGACGCTGCGGGAGCTGAAGACGATGGTCGACCGGTCGCCGCTGCGGGTGAGCTTCCCGGTCGAGGTCCGCACCGCCCCCGCCGACGACATCACGCTCTCCACGGCGTCCGGCCGGGAGAGCGCGTACATCGCCGTCCACATGTTCAAGGGGACGCCCTATCAGGCGTACTTCACGGCGGCCGAGCGGATTTTCACGGCGCACGACGGGCGGCCGCACTGGGGCAAGGTGCACACCCGTGACGCCGGCTACTTCGCCGGGGTCTACCCGCGCTTCGGCGAGTTCACCGCTCTGAGAGACCGTCTGGACCCGGAACGGCGGTTCGGGAACGACTACTTGCGCCGGGTACTGGGGCCGTAGTCGCGCCGGACGAGGGGGCCGGGGCCGAGGTGCCGGCGCCGGAGCCGTCATCGGTGGCGGCCTCCCCGGGGTCCGGGCTCTCCGTGGGAGCGGGGGTCGGCGTGGCACTCCACCCGGTGTCACCGTCGCCGCTCGGTGAGGGCACGCCGTCGTCCGGAGAGCCGCTGCCGTCCGGGGACGGCGACTGCGAGGGATCCGGCGACGGAGTGCGGTCCGGCGAGGGCTTCCTGTGGTGGCCGGACAGGGCGTCGCCGACCGTGGTGCTGCCGCTCCCGCTGAAGCTGTCACCGGACACCAGCTCGTACGTGATGATGCCCGCCATGGTGACGCCGAAGACGAGCGCGGCGGCGACCAGCGGCCGCTTCCAGCCGGTGACCCGCGCGCGATAGACCGTTCCCGCACCGAACTCGTGCGCGGGAGCGGTCGGTTCCACGGGCTCCGGCCTCCTCGGCCGGGACCCCGTCGCCGGCTTCGGCCGCCCCTGGACCTTCACTTCGCGTATCTGCTCGCCGGTGCGGCTGAAGAAGTGCTGGAAGACCGTGCCCCCGCACGTCGCGATCGCGCTCACCACCCCGGCGCCGAGGATCGTCCCGTACACCCCGAAGTACGAGGCGAGTCTGGCCGCCACCACCGCGGCCACCGCGCTGCCCGCCACCTGCGGGACACTCAGGTCCACCCGCTTCCTCTTCGGCTCCTGTGAGGCATCCGACGTTTCACCCATTCCCGAACCTTGCCTGCCTTTCCCGTACTTGGCGGACTGACTGCACGAGAAATGGACGTATGGGCGAAACCAATAGTTCCGTTTCTGGTTGTTTCGTGAAGTGCGCCACGATCGGGGGTACGAAGGGCGCACATCGGGCAGTTGACTGAGGGCCGCCACGCGAAGTCGCGCGGCGCGCCGATCCACGCAGGTGGCCCGAATGGAGTACTGTTGCGAGCCCTGGAGTCCGGACTCCCGCCAGGGTGTCCGGGGCCTTGCAGGACCGCCGAAGGGGGATCGTTGCACAGGGTGATGAGGTTCGTCACTCAGCGTTGCGAACAGGTAACCGTGCCATAACGGCGATCACGGGCCCGTGCCCGACACGCCGGGCAACTCGGCAAGGTTGTGGCAGGCTGCACCCGGGCAGGCCACACTCGACTAGCGGAAGCAGCGACGCACGTGACGTCGGCAGGCACCACCCGGGAGGTCCCCATGCCCGAACTGCGTGTCGTGGCCGTCTCCAATGACGGCACACGGCTGGTGCTGAAGGCTGCGGACAGCACGGAGTACACGCTTCCGATCGACGAACGTCTCCGCGCCGCCGTGCGCGGCGACCGTCCCCGCCTCGGCCAGATCGAGATCGAGGTGGAGAGCCATCTCCGCCCCCGAGACATTCAGGCGCGTATACGCGCCGGCGCCTCCGCCGAGGAGGTCGCGCAGTTCGCCGGCATCCCGGTCGACCGCGTGCGCCGCTTCGAGGGTCCCGTGCTGGCCGAGCGTGCCTTCATGGCCGAGCGGGCCCGGAAGACTCCGGTCCGCCGTCCCGGTGAGAACGCCGGTCCTCAGCTCGGCGAGGCCGTGCAGGAGCGGCTGCTGATCCGCGGGGCCGAGAAGGACAGCGTCCAGTGGGACTCGTGGCGGCGCGACGACGGCACCTGGGAAGTGCTGCTCGTCTACCTGGTCGCGGGTGAGCCGCACTCGGCGAGCTGGACGTACGACCCGCCCCGGCGGCTCGTCCAGGCCGTCGACGAGGAGGCGCGCTCGCTGATCGGCGAGTCCGAGGACCTCGCGGCGCCCGAGCCCAGCTTCCCGTTCGTGCCGCGGATCGCCCGGCTGCCGCGGGACCGCCCGCTGGACCGCGCCCTGGACCGGCAGATGGAGCGGCCCGGCCTGCCCGCGGCGTCGCCCGAACCGGCCGAGGAAGCCGCGAGCGAGCGCGATTCGCTCACCAGTCTGCTGGAGGCGGTGCCCAGCTTCCGCGGCGACATGGTGGTGCCCGAGCGTCCCGCCGGCACGGAGTTCCCCGCAGCGGAGGAACCGCCGGAGTCCGAGCCCGAGGCGGAGGAGCCGCCTGCTCCCGCGGCCTCGGCCGGTGCCGGTTCGGCCTACGCGGACGTCCTCATGCCGCGGTCGGTCGGCAGCCACCGCGACCGTCTCGTCGGTTCCACCGACCGCCAGGCCGAGGCCGACGGAGTCCGGCCGGGCCGCCGCGCGGCAGTGCCGAGCTGGGACGAGATCGTCTTCGGCACCCGCCGGAAGAAGCAGGAGTAGCCGCTCGTACGTCAGGTACCGGCACGTGTACCGTCGCACGAGAGGCACGTCGTACGGAAAAGGGGGCTCGCGCCCGGCCGGGCGCGAGCCCCCTTTTCCGTGTCCGTGGGCCGGCCGCCGCCCCGCTACTGGGGGTCGGGGCCCACGGCGACCGGGCGGCCCGCGTCCCGGGACCACTCCGACCAGGAACCCACGTAGAGCGCCGCCGGGATGCCCGCGACCGCGAGCGCGAGAACCTGCTGGGCGGCCGAGACCCCGGAACCGCAGTACACGCCGACCTCCGTCCCGCCCGTCGCACCGAGGGACTTGAAGCGCTCGGCGAGTTCCTCGGCAGGCAGGAGGCATCCGCTTTCGGCCAGATTTTCCGTGGTCGGCGCCGAGACCGCTCCCGGGATGTGACCGGCGACCCGGTCGATCGGCTCGACCTCGCCGCGATAGCGCTCGCCGGCCCGCGCGTCGAGGAGCAGCCCGGTGCGGGCCAGCGCGGCGGCGCCGTCCGCGTCCAGCAGCGGCAGCCCTCCCGGCGTTGGCACGAAGTCCCCGGGGACCGGGTCCGGCACCTCGGACGTCAACGGCCCGCCCCAGACGGCCAGGCCGCCGTCAAGCACACGCACCGCCGGATGCCCCGTCCAGCGCAACAGCCACCAGGCACGTACGGCGGCCCAGCCGAGGCCGCCGTCGTACACCACGACGTCCCGGCCGGCCCGGACCCCGGCGGTCCGCATCGCCGCTCCGAACACCTCCAGGTCCGGCAGCGGATGCCGGCCCCCGGCACCGGGCGGACCTGCGAGCTCGGAGTCCAGATCGACGAAAACGGCCCCCGGCAGATGCGCTTTCTCGTACTCGGGCCGCAGGTTCGGACTGCCCAACTGATAGCGGACGTCGAGAAGGACCGGCGGGTTCGGCCCTGCCAGAGCATCGGCGAGTTCGGAGGCGGAGATGATGGCGTTCATGGCCACCATCCTCGCGCACGGGGTGGCCGCGTCGTCCAGGTCCGGCTACTCTGCTCGGCCGGACAGCCCCGATCACGAGGAGTGTGCGATCGGGCACGTGCTGTACAGCTGATGGTCCCCGGTCGACAATGTCGCGGAAGCGGATGAGTGCCCGCATAGCGGGCATCCTCTCGCGGTAGTACGGCGCCCGGCGGCGCGGCCGGAGCGACCGGCGGTGCCGGCATCGGCGCGGGGCGTGCGTGCCCGGGGCGGATGTACGCGCACGCACAGGCGGAAGTCGACCGGCCCCCACGAGGGCCGAGAAGAGAGTGACGATGACCGAGGCACGGGGGTCGGCCGGCCTGAACGGCACCACGCACGCCCGGCGCACACCCGGCACGCCCTGTTGGGTGAGCCTGATGGTGCACGGGACGGCCGCGACCCAGGAGTTCTACGGAGCGCTGTTCGGCTGGGAGTTCGAGCCGGGCCCCGAGCAGCTCGGCCCGTACGCGAGGGCGCTCCTCGACGGCTGCGAAGTGGCCGGGATCGGTCACCTGCCGCCCGACCGGCAGCTGCCCGTCGCCTGGACTCCCTACTTCGCCTCGGACGACGTGAACGTGACGGCGGAGACCCTGCGGCACTCCGGCGGGACCGTCGGGGTGGGTCCGCTGGACGCGGCCGACGCTGGCCGGCTCGCCATCGCGTCCGACCCGACGGGAGCCGTCTTCGGCGTCTGGCAGGCGGCGGCCCATCTCGGCACGGGCATCAGCGGAGTGCCCGGCACACCGGCGTGGAACGAACTGCTGACCCGCGACTCGGCGAGCGTCGCCAAGTTCTACCAGGGCGTCTTCGGCTTCGAGCTGGAACCGGCCGACTCCGCCGACCTGGACTACGTCACGCTCCTGCTCGGCGGCCACCCGGTGGCCGGCATTCACGGCGTGGGCCGCGCCCTGCCCCGGGACCGGGGTGCGCACTGGCTGACGTACTTCGAGGTCGCCGACGCCGAGGACGCCGTCACCCGCGTCGTCGAGCTCGGCGGCCGGGTCCTGAAGCCTCCGCACGACTCGTCGCACGGCCGCATGGCCACGGTGGCGGACCTGGAGGGCGCGGTGTTCTCGGTGCTCCACACGGCGCGCTGAACCGCCCGGACTCGCGGCGGGGCGGGCCCTGGCGTCAGGCTGAGGCGATGGGCAGGACGTCCGGGGACAGGGCGCCCGCCCGGGCGGTGGCCGCCGTCATCCGGCGCCGGTGGTGGCGACGGCACAGCACCTCGTATCCGACGGCGTCCGACTGGTTGACGTCGCCGACCACCACCTGGGCGCCTTCCACGACCATCTCGCCCCCTATCGTGCGGGCGTTGTGCGTGGCCCGGGCGCCGCACCAGCACAGGGCCTCGACCTGGAGGACCTCGACCCGGTCGGCCAGTTCCACCAGGCGCTGCGAGCCGGGGAAGAGCTTGGAGCGGAAGTCCGTGGTGATGCCGAAGGCGAAGACGTCGACACCGAGGTCGTCCACGATGCGGGCCAGCTGGTCGATCTGGTCCTCCGCCAGGAACTGGGCCTCGTCCGCGATGACGTAGTCCGCGCGGCCGCCCTGCGAGAGATGGTCGACCACGTACGCGTACACGTCCTGGCCGGCCGCCACCTCCACGGCGTCCGTGACCAGGCCGAGGCGGGAGGAGAGCTTGCCCTCCCCCGCACGGTCGTCACGCGTGAAGATCAGGCCCTGCAGCCCCCGCGCGGAGCGGTTGTGCTCGATCTGGAGAGCCAGTGTCGACTTCCCGCAGTCCATGGTTCCGGAGAAGAACACCAGCTCGGGCATGGCGGGTTGAGCACCTTTCGGCGGGGGAGGTCGGCGGGGATTCAACGGCGTGCGCATCGGTGCGGACGGCTCAGGAGCGTACTTGGAGGAGCGGGACCAGCTGTTCGACGGGGGTCATCGAGCCGTGGTTGCCGACCATGGCCGACTCCTTCGGCTCGCGCTCGGAGGCGATGAGCAGGACGTCGTCCCGGGCCGCCGCGACCACGTCGCCGATCCGCCCGTACACCCGCTCGTCGATCTGCGGCCCGAACCAGCCCGCGGCGATCGCCTCGTCGCGCGACGCCACCCAGAACTGCTCGCCGAGCACCTCGCGCCAGCAGGTCAGGACGTCCGCCTGGGCGCCCCGCACGGCGTAGACGTGGCGCGCGCGGCCCTCGCCACCGAGCAGGGCGACCCCGGCCCTCAGCTCCCAGTCCTCGTCGAAGTCGATGCGGTGCTGCTCGTCGAACGGGATGTCGATCATGCCGTGGTCGGCGGTGACGTACAGGGCCGTGCGCGGCGGGAGCTGTTCCGCGAGGCGCTGGACCAGGCGGTCGACGTACATGAGCTGGCCGCGCCACGGGTCGGAGTCGACACCGAAGCGGTGGCCCTTGCCGTCCACCTCGGCGTAGTACGTGTAGACCAACGAGCGGCCACCCGCGGCCAGTTGCTCGGCCGCGAAGTCCATGCGCTCCTCGCCGGTGAGCCGGCCGTGGAACGTGCCGCCGCTCAGCGCGACCTTCGTCAGCGGCGTGTTCTGGAAGCCGGGCGAGGAGACCTGGGCGGTGTGCACGCCGGCCGCGTCCGCCAGCTGGAAGACCGTCGGGTACGGCTGCCAGACGCGCGGCTCCGTCCACGGATTCCAGCGCAGCTGGTTCATGAGCGCGTCCGTCTCCGGATTGCGGACGGTGTAGCCCGGCAGGCCGTGCGCGCCGGGCGGCAGACCGGTGCCGACCGAGGCGAGGGAGGTCGCGGTGGTCGCCGGGTAGCCGGCGGTGATCGGACGGCCCGTGCCGCCGCGGGAGGACGCCAGCAGGGAGGTCATGAAGGGGGCCTCGTCCGGATGCGCCCTCAGCTGCTCCCAGCCGAGGCCGTCGATCAGGAAGACGCAGTTGCGGTCGGCCGCGGCCAGTTCCGCGATGGCGGCGGTCGTACCCGGTACGCCCATGCCCGCGGCGAGCGTGGGCAGCAGATCGGCCAGCGAACCCGTGCCGTACTCGGGGACGGGCGCGGAGTCGACGGCGAGAGGTTCCGGGTGGTCCCAGGCGGGCAGAGCCATCAGCTCGCGATGTCCGCGGTCGCCTCGGAGAGGGACTGCGCGAAGGCGAGGGCCTGGCGGACCGTCTCGGGGCCGTCCCCGGCCTCGCTGACGCGCAGGCTCAGGTCGTCCGCCGTGGAGCTGCCCGTGTAGCCGTGGTCCGCCTCGCAGTTGGGGTCGCCGCAGGCCGCCGGCTCCAGGTCAATGCGGGAGACCGCGCCCCAGCCGATGGTCAGGACGACCTCGCGGGGCAGCGTGCCCGGGACGTAGGACTCGGGGTTGGCGACCACGCGGCTGAGCACGACCGACGAGATCCGGCTGAGCTTGACGGACTCCGTGGACGTCGTGGCGTACGGCGTCGGCGAGGTGGTGTCCGCCGCCTGCTCGTCGGTGTGGCTCACGACGAAACGATTGGCGGTGAGGACCAGCACCGTGACGTGCCTGCGGACCTCGTTCGCGTCGAACGTCGTCTCCTGGTGGACCAGGAACGACTTGACGGCATCACCGCCGACGGCGGCCTCCACCGCCTCGGCCACGAGAGCCGGGTAGTAGCCGCTGCGCTCGATCGCCGCTCGCAGCCCCTGGGTCGTCGTACTGGTCTTGGCCATGACGTCCATCCTACGGTGGTGCGCCGACTGCACGGCACCGCTCGCGGGTGCCGTGCCGGACGGGGCGCCTGCCGACGGCGCGGGCGCTCAGATGACGGGCAGTGTGCGCGGGCCGAGGTCGTCGCGGGCGGGCGGGCGGGCGAGCCGGACGGTGGCTCCCAGGACGCTCAGGCCGCGCGGTGCGACGACCACCGGCTCCAGGGAGACCGCGACGACCTCCGGGTGGTCGTCGACCAGCCGCGACAGGCGCAGCATCAGCTCTTCGAGCGCCGCCGTGTCGACCGGCGCCGAACCGCGCCAGCCGAACAGGAGCGGCGCCGTCCGGATCGACCGCACCAGCGAGGTCGCCTCCCGGTCGGTGACCGGGATCAGCCGGTGCGCCGTGTCGCCGAGCAGCTGGGACGCGGCCCCGGCGAGACCGAAGGAGAGGACGGCTCCGGCCGCCGGGTCGATGACGGCCCGCACGACCGTGTCGACTCCGCGCGGCGCCATCGCCTGCACCACCGGCCGCAGCTCCTCCGGCGCGCCGAACAGCTCGGTCAACTCGGCGTACGCCCGGCGCAGTTGCTCCTCGTCCGTCAGATCCAGCCGGACGCCGCCCAGGTCGGCGCGGTGGCGCAGGTGCGGGGCGGTGGTCTTGAGGGCGACGGGGTAGCCGAGGGTGCGCGCGGCCTGTGCCGCGTCCTCGGGCGTGGGGGCGGGCAGTGCCCGGCGGACCGCGATCCCGTAGCGCCCGAGCAGCTCGCACGTCTCGTCCGCGCCCAGCGTGCGCCCCTCGTTCCGCGCGAGCAGGCCGTCGATCAGCTCGGCGGCGCCCTTCTCGTCGATGTCGTCGTACTCGGGGACCCTGCCGGGCTCGGCGGCGTCGCGGCGCCACTGGGCGTACTTCACGGCTTCGGCCAGGGCCCGGACAGCGCGCTCGGCGGCGGGGTAGGCCGGGATGAGCCGGGGGCTCGCGGCGGGATCGTCGGTGGCCGTAGCGGTGGCCCCGGCCCGGCGAGGGGACTCGCTCCGCTCGGACGCGGCGGGGACGGCGGGGGGCCGGGAACCGGCGGCGGCCGGCTGGGGGGCGGTGCTCGCGGCGGCGGACAGCGCCTCGGCGAGCCCGCCCAGCTCGACGTGGACGACGAGCACCGGCTTGGCGGGGGCCGCCGCGGCGGCGGAGCGCAGCGCCCCGGCGAGGGCCTCGTCAGCCGCGGGCGTCTCCCCCACCGCCGGGATGGCGGTCACCACCACCGCGTCGCACGCGTCGTCGGCCAGCGCGTGGGCCAGCGCGTCGTGGAAGTCGTCCGCCGAGGCCGCCGTCGTCAGGTCCAGCGGAGGCAGCGGCCGCAGTCCCTGGGCGAGGCACGCGTCGTACGTGAGGAGCCCGAGCGACTCCGAGTTGCCGAGGATCGCCACCCGGGGCCCGGGCGGGAGCGGCTGGCGGGCGAGCAGGAGACCCGCGTCGACGAGCTCGGTGATGGTGTCCACGCGGATGACACCGGCCTGCCGCAGCAGCGCGGAGACGGTCGCGTGCGGCAGCCGGGTGGCCCGGACGGCGTGGCCCTGGGGGGCGGCTCCGCCGTGCCGTGCGCCCTGGACGACGACCAGGGGCTTGGCCGCCGCGGTCCGCCGGGCGAGCCGGGTGAACTTGCGCGGGTTGCCGATGGATTCGAGGTACATCAGGGCGACGTCGGTGTACGGGTCGTCGTACCAGTACTGGAGCACGTCGTTGCCGGAGACGTCCGCGCGGTTGCCGGACGAGACGAAGGTCGACACGCCGGTCACGCCCGTGACGCCGCCGCCGCGCCGGTGCAGCCGGGACAGCAGCGCGATGCCGATGGCGCCGGACTGGGCGAACAGGCCGATCCGCCCGGCGCGGGGCATCTCCGGGGCGAGCGAGGCGTTGAGCCGCACCCCGGGCGAGGTGTTGATGACCCCGAAGGCGTTGGGCCCGATGATCCGCATGCCGTACGTGCGGGCCTGGCGGACCAGCTCGCGCTGGCGCTCGCGTCCCTCGGGGCCGCTCTCGGCGTATCCGGCGGAGACCACGACGAGTCCCTGCACGCCGTGCTCCCCGCACTCCGCGACGGTGTCGGGCACGTGCTCCGCGGGGACGGCGACGACCGCGAGGTCGACGGGCTCGGTGATCTCCCGGATGGAGCGGTGGGCCGGGACGCCCTCCAGCTCCTTCTCCTCGAACGCCCTGTTCACCGCGTACAGGCGACCGGTGAACCCGGCCTCGCGGAGGTTGTCGAGGACGCTGCGGCCCACTCCGCCGGGCGAGCGGCCCGCGCCGATCACGGCCACCGAGCCGGGCGCGAGCAGCCGCTGCACGGACCGCGCCTCGGCCCGCTGCTCCCGCGCCCACTGGACGGCACGCGAGCGGTCCGTCGGCTCCAGTCCGAACTCGAGCCGGACGACCCCGTCCTCGAAGCTGCGCTTCTGCCGGTAGCCCGCGTCCGTGAACACCTTGATCATCTTGCTGTTGGCCGGCAGCACCTCGGCGGCGAAGCGGCGGATGCCGCGCTCCCGGGCCACCGCCGCGATGTGCTCCAGCAGGGCCGAGGCGACACCGCGCCCCTGGTGGGCGTCCTGCACGAGGAAGGCCACCTCGGCCTCGTCGGAGACGGGTGGGCCCTCTGCCGCGCCGGGCGCGGGGTGGGAGGAGGCGGGCAGGCCGTCGGGGGTGATGCGGTCGTACCGTACGGTGGCGATGAACTCGCCGCCGATCGTGGCCGCGAGTCCCACCCGGTCCACGAAGTCGTGGTGCGTGAAGCGGCGGACGTCCTTGGCGGACAGCCGCGGGTAGGGCGCGAAGAAGCGGTAGTACTTCGACTCGTCCGAGACCTGCTCGTAGAAGCTGACCAGGCGCTCGGCGTCGTCGACGGTGATGGGGCGGATGCGCGCCGTGCCGCCGTCGCGCAGCACCACGTCGGCTTCCCAGTGGGCGGGGTACTCGTGCCGGTCCGACGAGGTCTGCATGGGCCCCAGCGTACGGCTCGCGTCCGACGACGTCGCGGGGCAGGCTTGGGGGTCCGCCACCACCTCCGGGGGGCGTGCCGGGTGACTCCTTCGGGGCCCGTCCTGGAGGCTCCCGCCGGGGTGCGGCCCGCGGTCCGCCCGGGCACGCTTCACCGTATGGGACACTGGTCTAGACAACCCTGGAACACCGGAAGGGCAGCATCACATGGCTGAGCGCCGCGTCAACGTCGGCTGGGCCGAGGGCCTCCACGCCCGCCCCGCCTCCATCTTCGTCCGGGCGGCCACGGCCTCCGGCGTCCCCGTGACGATCGCCAAGGCGGACGGCAACCCCGTCAACGCCGCGTCGATGCTCGCGGTCCTCGGCCTCGGCGCCCAGGGCGGCGAGGAGATCGTCCTCGCCTCCGACGCGGAGGGCGCGGACGCGGCCCTCGACCGCCTGGCCAAGCTGGTCTCCGAGGGCCTCGACGAGCTTCCCGAGACCGTCTGACCCCTCGGACACCCTCTCGTGCGGCGAAGCCGCGTCGGCCCGGCCGGTCGACGCGGCTTCGCCGTTCTCGCGCCTTTCCGGATCCCGTCGCTCGTCTCCGGCCGGCGGCTGGTCGATATCAGCGCGCCGTCGGGACAATGCGACGGGCACCCGAAAAGGCGCGACGGGAATTCCCGGCGCGCGAAAAGAGGGCAGCGGAAACAGTCACCTGCCCAATATCCCTCTTTGTATACGGCGCTTTTGTTAATGCCGCGGGCCCGAAATGTTTACGGGAGGTTGCGAAGTCCTCACGCGGTCCGCGAGTCGGGCGCTCCGCGCGGAGCGGAAGCGGTGCGCGGAGGCGGCGCGCTCGGCGTGCAGCGCGGTGATCGCGCGCGCCCGCTCACCGTCCCCGCGCGCGACGGCGTCCACGATGCCGCCGTGCTCCGCCCAGGCCTCCGCGGCGTCGGCCGGCGCCTCCACCGCGTACATCCAGGCGATCTTGTGCCGCAGCTGGGCGAGCGTCGAGGTCAGCGTGGGGCTCCCGGACGCCTGGGCGAGCGTCTCGTGGAACCAGCCCCCCAGGGACCGCAGATCCTCGCTGTGGCCTCTCCTGGCCCGCTCCTGCCCGAGCCTGACCAGGCCCCGCAGAACCTTGAGGTGGGCCTCGGTGCGGCGCTGGGCGGCCCGCGCCGCGCCCAGGGGCTCCAGCAGCATCCGCATCTCCAGGAGGTCCGTCGCCTCCTGTTCGGTGGGCTCCGCGACGCACGCGCCCGCATGCCGGCGGATGACGACGAACCCCTCGGCCTCCAGCGTGCGCAGCGCCTCGCGCACGGGGACGCGCGAGACGCCGTAGCGGCGGGCGAGCAGTTCCTCGGTGAGCCGGCTGCCGCGCTCGTAGACACCCGCGACGATGTCGTCACGGATCGCCGTGCATACCGAGTGCGCCGGAATGCGCATGAGCGGACCTCCGCCTTAATCCTCGCGAAACGCCGTCGATTGACGCTTGTTCAGCGACTCTATTGCAGCGGGCCGGAATTTCCGATGGCGGACCGGAATCCATATGCATTTTTTGGACGGACGCGCGTCCGAAACGCCGAAGGCCCCGGCTCGTCGAGCCGGGGCCTTCGGAAGTCGCGGGGTGTCAGAGGCTGACGCCGTGCGAGCGGAGGTAGGAGACGGGGTCGATGTCCGAGCCGTACTCGGCCGTCGTACGGGCCTCGAAGTGGAGATGGGGCCCGGTGGAGTTGCCGGTCGACCCGGAGAGGGCTATCGGCTGGCCCGGGGTGACGGTCTGCCCCTCGGAGACGTTGACGGACGACAGGTGGCCGTACATGGTGTACGTCCCGTCGTGCATCTTGATCACGACCTGGTTGCCGTAGGCGCCGGCCCAGCCGGTCGTGACGACGGTGCCGGCTCCGACGGCCTGGACGACGGTCCCCGACGCGGCGTGGAAGTCGACGCCGGTGTGGCTGCCGGAGGACCAGAGGCTGCCGCCGGTCTTGTAGCCGGTGGAGACGTAGGAGCCGGCGACCGGCGCGACGAAGGTGTTGAGAAGCTTGCGCTCGGCGGCGCGGGCGGCACGGGCCCTGACCTCGCGCTCCTTCTTGGCTTCGGCCATGACCCGCCGCTTCGCGGCCTCCTCGGCCTTCTTCAGCGCCGCGGCCTCGTCGGCGGCGTGCTGCTGGGCGGCGGCCTGCGCGTCGACCTGTTCGGCGACCGTGTCGCCGATGGTGACGGCCTGGGTCAGCCCGGTCTGCTGGACGGAGGCTGCGTCCGCGGCGAACGCCGGGGCGGCCAGGGTTCCGATGACACCGGTGGTGGTGAGAGCCGCCACGCTTGCCGCACTCTTGGTGGTACGCGTGATCCGGCTGGGACGACGGTGCTTCCCGGTGGCACGGGTGAACGCCATGAAGGGGCTGGTCCTTTCCTTCCCTCTCGCCTACCGGGTTAGCTGACGGGTTCGGAGCAGGAAGGTCTCCTACGGGCCTCCTTGGGGAAGGACGCCCGATTCACCCCAGGGACTGCGATGGGTCCCCGGCTCCCCTGGCTCGCGCCGTACGGGGACTCGGCGATGACTGTCCGGTGCCGCGGACGCGGCGCACTGCCTGACGAACAGTCGGAATGACGCTAAGGGGGGCGTCTTTCAATCGACAAACGGATCACGGCTTTTGTAGTGCACGCCACAGGGCAGAAGGGCAACGCCCCGGCAATACGGACATAACGCGGACGAAGCCGGGTAAGCGCGCGCGGAACCCCGAATGGACGGCGGGTAAACGCGGGGACCCCGGTGACTCATCAGTCACCAGGGTCCCGGCGTCCACGGAGCTCTACTCGGCCCGTACGACGCTCACTTCACCGATGCCGAGGGCCTTGACGGGCTCCTCGATCTGCGCGGCGTCGCCCACCAGGACCGTCACCAGGCGGTCGACCGGGAAGGCGTTCACGACGGCCGCGGTGGCCTCCACGGTGCCTGTGGCGGCGAGCTGCTGATAGAGCGTCGCCTGGTAGTCGTCCGGCAGGTGCTGCTCGACCTGGTCGGCGAGCGTGCTCGCGACCGCCGCCGCCGTCTCGAACTTGAGCGGTGCGACGCCCACCAGGTTCTGCACGGCCACGTCGCGTTCGGGGTCCGTCAGACCGTCCGCGGCGAGCGTGCGCAGCACCTTCCACAGGTCGTCGAGAGCCGGACCGGTGTTGGGCGTGTCCACGGATCCGCTGATGGCGAGCATCGCGGCACCCGAGCCGTCCGGAGCCGAGCGCAGCACCTGGCCGAACGCCCGCACTCCGTAGGTGTAGCCCTTCTCCTCGCGCAGGACGCGGTCCAGGCGCGAGGTGAGGGTGCCGCCGAGGCAGTACGTGCCGAGCACCTGGGCGGGCCACACCCGGTCGTGCCGGTCGGCTCCGACGCGGCCGATGAGCAACTGCGTCTGTACGGCGCCGGGGCGGTCGACGATGATCACGCGGCCCCGGTCGTCGGCGGTGACCGGCGGCACCGGACGGGGCTCGGCCGAGGAGCCGGTCCAGGCGCCGAGTGTGTCGGCGAGCAGCGCGTCGAGGTCGACGTCGGTGAGGTCGCCGACGACCACGGCGGTGCCGGTGGCGGGACGCACGTGCTTCTCGTAGAAGGCGCGCACGGCCGCAGAGTCGATCTTCTGGACCGTCGCCTCGGTGCCCTGGCGCGGACGCGACATGCGCGAGCCGGCCGGGAACAGCTCCTTGGAGAGCTCCTTGGCCGCGCGGCGGGCCGGGTTGGCGGTCTCGTGCGGGATCTCGTCGAGCCGGTTGCGCACCAGCCGTTCGATCTCGCTGTCCGTGAAGGCCGGTGCCCGCAGGGCGTCGGCGAGCAGGCCGAGCCCCTTCTCGAGCCGGGAGACCGGGACCTCCAGCGAGAGGCGCACGCCCGGGTGGTCGGCGTGCGAGTCGAGGGTGGCGCCGCAGCGCTCGAGCTCGGCTGCGAACTCCTCTGCGGAGTGCTTGTCGGTTCCCTCGGAGAAGGCACGGGCCATGATCGTGGCGACACCGTCGATACCGGCGGGCTCGGCCTCCAGAGGTGCGTCGACGAGCACCTCCACGGCGACGACCTGCTGGCCGGGGCGGTGGCAGCGCAGGACCGTCAGGCCGTTGTCGAGCGTGCCGCGCTCGGGTGCCGGGAACGCCCACGGCCTGGCCTCGCCTGCCTGCGGCCGGGGGTGGAACTCCATCGTCGCGAGCTCGGTCACTTGGCCGACTCCTCGTCCTCGTCGGTGGCTTCGGCGGCCGCTGGGGCCTCCGCCTCGTCGGCGGCGACCGGCTCGTACACGAGCACCGCGCGGTTGTCGGGGCGCAGCCGGGCCTTGGCGACCTCCTGCACCTCCTCGGGGGTGACGGCGAGCACGCGCTCCACCGCGGTGAGGGCGAGCTGCGGGTCGCCGAACAGGACGGCGTACCGGCACAGTTCGTCGGCGCGGCCCGCGACCGTGCTCAGCCGGTCCAGCCACTCCCGCTCCAACTGGGCCTGGGCGCGCTCCATCTCCTCGGTGGTGGGGCCCTCCTCGGCGAACCGGGCGAGCTCCTCGTCGACGGCCGCCTCGATGACCGGGACCTCGACGTCACCGGACGTCTTCACGTCGAACCAGCCCAGGGAGGGCGCCCCGGCGAGCCGCAGCAGGCCGAACCCGGCCGCGACGGCGGTGCGGTCACGGCGGACGAGCCGGTTGTAGAGGCGGGACGACTCGCCGCCCCCGAGGACGGTGAGTGCCAGGTCGGCCGCGTCGCACGCGCGCGTGCCGTCCTCCGGGAGGCGGTAGGCGGCCATCAGCGCGCGGGCCGGGACCTCCTCCTCGACGACCTCGCGCAGCTGCTCGCCCATGATGTCCGGCAGCGAGCCGTCGCGCGGGGCGGGCTTCCCGTCGTGCCCGGCGATGGAGCCGAAGTACTTCTCGATCCAGCCGAGGGTCTGCTCGGGGTCGATGTCCCCGACGACCGACAGGACGGCGTTGTTGGGCGCGTAGTAGGTCCGGAAGAACGCGCGGGCGTCCTCCAGGGTGGCCGCGTCCAGGTCCGCCATCGACCCGATCGGGGTGTGGTGGTAAGGGTGGCCCTCCGGGTAGGCGAGGGCGGTCAGCTTCTCGAACGCGGTGCCGTAGGGCACGTTGTCGTAGCGCTGCCGGCGCTCGTTCTTGACGACGTCCCGCTGGTTCTCCATGGACTCTTCGTCGAGCGCGGCGAGCAGCGAGCCCATGCGGTCGGCCTCCAGCCAGAGAGCGAGCTCCAACTGGTGCGCGGGCATGGTCTCGAAGTAGTTGGTGCGCTCGAAGCTCGTCGTGCCGTTCAGCGAGCCGCCGGCGCCCTGTACGAGTTCGAAGTGGCCGTTGCCCTTCACCTGGCCCGACCCCTGGAACATCAGGTGCTCGAAGAGGTGGGCGAGGCCGGTCCGGCCGCTGACCTCGTGGCGCGAGCCGACGTCGTACCAGAGGCACACCGCCGCGACCGGGGTCAGATGGTCCTCGGAGAGCACCACGCGCAGGCCGTTGGCCAGGCGGTGCTCGGTCGCTGTCAGGCCGCCGGAGCCTGCCTCAGCTGTGGCCGTGTGACCCATGGGCATGTACGTCCCTTCGATCGCGGAAAACTGCAGAATTCCTGTCGGTCCTGCCACTGTATGCAAGCGCGCAGACGCCTGGCGAAGTTCCCGCACCTCGTACGCCCACAGCGAGACTTCCGCGGCGGGATCCGGACGCCTGCGCGAGGCGGTCACCGCGGGGCGGTGCCCCGGTGGGTGGTCGCTCGCGGCGCCGCGGCGGGGGCAGGCCGGACGGTCCTCCGCGGGGCGGCCGGGCCACCCGGAGCGGCCGTGCGGGCGACGAGCGGAGGGTCGGGCCGGACCACCGGAGTGGCCGGTGCGGGCGGCGAGCGGAGGGTCGGCCGAGCCGACGGGAGTGGCCGTGCGGGCCGCCGGCGGGCGGGGCCGCCGGCCCCGGCGGGAGCGGTTAGGGACGGGTAGTGGTCCGCGTTGTCAGTGGAGCGGTCCACAATGGTGCGCGTCAGAACCCGTTCATGTTGGTGAAGGAGCCGCAGCAGCGATGGCCCGCCGCAGCACGAAGACCCCGCCGCCCGACGACTTCGAGGAGCGGATCCTCGACATCGACGTCGTCGACGAGATGCAGGGCTCCTTCCTCGAGTACGCGTACTCGGTGATCTACTCCCGGGCCCTGCCGGACGCGCGTGACGGCCTCAAGCCCGTGCACCGCCGCATCGTCTACCAGATGAACGAGATGGGCCTGCGTCCCGACCGCGGCTACGTGAAGTGCGCCCGCGTCGTCGGCGAGGTCATGGGCAAGCTCCACCCGCACGGCGACGCGTCGATCTACGACGCCCTGGTGCGGCTGGCCCAGCCCTTCTCCATGCGGCTCCCCCTGGTCGACGGCCACGGCAACTTCGGTTCCCTCGGCAACGACGACCCGCCCGCCGCCATGCGGTACACCGAGTGCCGGATGGCGGACGCGACGTCCCTGATGACGGAGTCGATCGACGAGAACACCGTCGACTTCGCACCGAACTACGACGGGCAGGAGCAGGAGCCCGGCGTCCTCCCGGCGGCCTACCCCAACCTGCTGGTGAACGGCGCCTCGGGCATCGCCGTCGGCATGGCGACCAACATGCCGCCGCACAACCTCGGCGAGGTCATCGCGGCCGCCCGGCACCTGATCCGTCACCCGGGCGCCGACCTGGACACGCTCATGAAGTACGTCCCGGGGCCCGACCTGCCCACCGGCGGGCGGATCGTCGGGCTCTCCGGGATCAGGGACGCGTACGAGACGGGTCGCGGCACCTTCAAGATCCGCGCCACGGTCTCCGTGGAGAGCGTGACACCGCGCCGCAAGGGCCTCGTCGTCACCGAACTGCCCTTCACCGTGGGCCCGGAGAAGGTGATCGCCAAGATCAAGGACCTGGTCGGCGCGAAGAAGCTGCAGGGCATCGCCGACGTCAAGGACCTCACCGACCGTGCGCACGGCCTGCGCCTGGTCATCGAGATCAAGAACGGCTTCGTGCCGGAGGCCGTCCTCGAACAGCTCTACAAGCTGACGCCGATGGAGGAGTCCTTCGGCATCAACAACGTGGCTCTGGTCGACGGCCAGCCCCTCACCCTGGGACTCAAGGAACTGCTCGAGGTCTACCTCGACCACCGCTTCGACGTCGTGCGCCGCCGCAGCGAGTTCCGTCGCACCAAGAAGCGCGACCGGCTGCACCTCGTCGACGGGCTCCTGATCGCCCTGATCGACATCGACGAGGTCATCCGGCTGATCCGCTCCAGCGACAACTCCGCCCAGGCCAAGGAGCGCCTGATCGGACGCTTCTCGCTCAGCGACATCCAGACGCAGTACATCCTGGACACGCCGCTGCGCCGGCTCACCAGGTTCGACCGCATCGAGCTGGAGACCGAGCGCGACCGGCTGAACGGCGAGATCGACGAACTGACCGGCATCCTGGACTCGGACGCGGAGCTGCGCAAGCTGGTCTCGAACGAACTGGCCTCGGTGGCCAAGAAGTTCGGCACCGACCGGCGCACGGTGCTGCTGGCCTCCGCCGGTTCCCCCGCCGCCGCCGTCCCCCTCCAGGTCGCGGACGACCCGTGCCGGGTCCTGCTGTCCTCCACGGGCCTGCTCGCCCGTACGGCGAACGGCGACCCCTTCGGCGAGGACGCGGACGGCAAGCGCAGCAAGCACGACGTGATCGTCTCCGCGGTGCCGGCGACGGCCCGCGGCGAGATCGGCGCGGTCACCTCCTCCGGCCGCCTGCTCCGGCTGAACGTGATCGACCTCCCGCAGCTGCCGGAGACGGCGTCGGCGCCCAACCTCTCGGGAGGCGCGCCGATTTCGGAGTTCCTGCCCTCCCTGGAGGCGGACGAGACGGTGGTCTGCCTCATGACGCTCGACGAGTCGTCGCCCGGACTGGCGATCGGCACGGCGCAGGGCGTGGTCAAGCGCGTGGTCCCCGACTACCCCTCCAACAGGGGCGAGCTGGAGGTCATCACGCTCAAGGACGGCGACCGCATCGTCGGAGCCGTCGAGCTGAGCACCGGCGACGAGGACTTGGTCTTCGTCACCGACGACGCCCAGCTGCTGCGCTACCAGGCCGCACACGTCCGCCCGCAGGGCCGTCCCGCGGGCGGTATGACGGGCATCAAGCTCACCGAGGGCGCCAAGGTGATCTCGTTCACGGCGGTCGACCCCGCGGCGGACGCGGTCGTCTTCACGGTGGCGGGCTCGCGCGGCACACTGGACGACTCGGTCCAGACGACCGCGAAGCTGACCCCGTTCGACCAGTACCCGCGCAAGGGGCGCGCCACGGGCGGCGTGCGCTGCCAGCGGTTCCTCAAGGGCGAGGACTGCCTGTCGCTGGCCTGGGCGGGCCCCGCTCCGGCGCGGGCGGCGCAGAAGAACGGCATGCCGGCCGAGCTGCCCGAGATGGACCCGCGCCGCGACGGCTCGGGGGTGTCCCTGGCGAAGACGGTGGCGGTGGTGGCCGGACCGGTGTAGCCCCGGCTCACTCCTGCAGACGCTGCTCCTGTACGTAGCGGAGGACGCCCCACATGCTGTGCTCATCGGCGTGCGGGGCGTCCTCCTTGCATGCCTCCAGCTCCTTGCCGAGGGCGTGGGCGTCGATTCCTGCGCCGATGAGCACGAGCTGGGTCAGCCGCTCGTCGCCGTCGGTCCACGGCTCCGGATAGAAGCGCAGGAACCGCCCGACGGCGTGCACGGCGTACCGGTTGCGCGGGTCGGCGGCGCCGAAGTCGACGTACCCCTTGATGCGGTAGAGCCCCTCGGGCCTGCTGTCGAGGAAGTCCATCAGCCGGCGGGGTCCGAGCGGGACTTCGGAGGTGAAGGACACGGATTCGTAGGCGGAGTGCAGATGCCCGCCGTGGTCGCCGCCCCCGTCGCCGTGCCCCTCTCCGTCGCCGTGGACGTGGAGGTCGTCGAAGGACAGCTGCCCGATGCGCTCCTCTGTCGGCCTGCAGTCGAAGAGGAACTCGGGGTCGATACGGCCGAAGGTCGCCGGGACGACGGCGGCGCGGTCGGCGAGCTCACGGACGACCCGGAGCACGTGCTCACCGTCGGCGACCGGCTCGTCCCCGGTGCCCTCCGCGCCGGAGGCGTGCCGGCCGGCCCCGCGCCCCGCGACTGCCCGGTCCAGCTTGTTGACGACGACGAGGTCGGCGAGGCCCAGATGCCGGTCGATCTCGGGGTGTCTTGCGCGAGTGGCGTCGAACTCGGCGGCGTCGACGACCTCGACGAGACCGCCGTAGACGACCCGCGGATTCTCGCCGGCCAGCACCATCCGCACGAGTTCCTGCGGCTCGGCGAGCCCGCTCGCCTCGATGACGATGACGTCGATCCCGGCCGAGAGCCGGGCGAGCCGCTCCAGATAGTCGTCGAGCTCGCTGGCGTCGACGGCGCAGCACAGACAGCCGTTCCCGAGAGCGACGGTGGAGTCGCCCAGTGCTCCGGCCACCGCCATGGCGTCGATCTCGATCGCCCCGAAGTCGTTGACGATCGCGCCGATACGGCTGCCTCCGCTGTGGTGCAGCAGATGGTTGAGCAAGGTGGTCTTGCCGGAACCCAGGAACCCGGCGAGGACCACGACCGGGATCTGCGGACTCGACTCACTCGGCTGACTCAACGTGCGCCCTCTCTGGACCTGAGCGTGCACCGGCTCATGGACCGGATTCCCGTGCTCGCGACGAATGCCGACCCAGGATACGAGCGGGAGAAAACGCCCCGAAGTGAACCGTCGCCCGCAGCGCTCGTCGGCCACACGTCGGGCCTGGCGCCGGGACACCCACCTGCACTTCCCTCCGTACGCCTCCTCTGCGCCCCCCTGCCGATCGGCGCCGCTCGGCAGAACTGCTGCGCCGGCCGGCTCGGATCGCCGGACGCCGAGTGCCGGACGCCGGACGCCGGACGCGGGCGCCGGGCGCCGGACGCGGGCGCCGGGCGCCGGACAGGACCGGCCTTCAGGCCGCCGCCGGCACTCGCTGAGGTGCCGGCTCCCCGACATACCGCGCCGCCGGCCGGATGATCTTCGGGTCCTCCGCCTGTTCCAGGATGTTGGCACTCCAGCCGACGACCCGCGCCGCGGCGAAGGTCGGCGTGAACATCTCACGGGGCAGCCCGCACAGTTCCATGACGACGCCCGCGTAGAACTCCACGTTCGTGTGAAGTTCCCGGCCCGGCTTCAGCTCGGCGAGGATCGCCTCCACCCGGCGTTCGACCTCCACCGCGAAGTCGACCAGCGGCCCGCCGAAACCCTCGGCGATACCCCGGAGCATGCGGGAGCGGGGGTCCTCCGTGCGGTAGACGGGGTGGCCGAAACCCATGATGCGGTCGCCTGCGAGGACGCGTTCGCGGATCCAGGAATCGATGCGTTCGGGCGTGCCGATGGCGTCGAGGGTGTCCAGGGCACGACTCGGAGCGCCACCGTGAAGGGGGCCGGAGAGTGCTCCCACCGCGCCGACCAGACACGCGGCGACATCCGCGCCTGTCGACGCGATCACCCGCGCCGTGAACGTTGACGCATTGAATCCGTGGTCAATGGTGGAGATGAGGTATTGCTCGATCGCCCTGGCCCGCGTCTTGTCCGGCTCCGTGCCCGTGAGCATGTAGAGGTAGTTGGCCGCGTACGAGAGATCCTCGCGCGGCTCCACCGGATCGAGCTCCTGCCCGAGCCGGTACAGCGCCGTGAGCAGTGTCGGCACGGCCGCGGAGGCGGCGAGGGTGTCGGCGCGACGCCGGTCGGCGCCGGTGTCGTACACCGGCCGGAACCCCAGGGACGCTCCGAGCAGCGACAGGGCGGTGCGCATTCCGGCAAGGGGCCCGCTGCCGGCGCTTCCCGCGGCGACGGCCGGCAGTGCCGCGCGCACCTCGTCCGGCAGCCGTCGCAGCGCCGTCGTCCTCCCGAGGAACGCGGCGCGCTGAGCCGCGTCGGGCAGTTCGCCGTGGAGCAGCAGGTGCCAGACGTCTTCGAAGCCCCGGGTCTGCGCGAGTTCGACGGCCGAGTACTGGCGGTAGTGGTAGAAGCCCTCCCGTCCTCTGACGTCCCCGAGAGCGGTGTCGGTGACGACGACACCCGCGAGCCCTCGGGGGACATCGACGGGAGTGAAGGACGTGGTGGCAGCGGCCCGGTTGTTCGGCATGGTTTCCTCCCTGTACTTGATTCGACTGTCCATGCTTGACTCAATCGCTGTCAATATTGATTCAGTCAATGAACATCAAGGTTGTCGAGGTATGGATACGGTGACGCCATGAGGGATCGAGAACTGTCGTCGCCCACCCGCGACGTGGAACGGCGGATCAGCACCGGAGAGACCGCCGAGCTGCTGGGCGTGAAGCCGGAGACGGTCTACGCGTACGTCAGCCGGGGCCAGCTCAGCAGTCGGCGCGAGCCCGGCGGGCGCGGCAGCACCTTCGACGCCCACGAGGTCGAGGCGCTCGCACGCCGCAACGGGCGCGGGGCGGGAGGGAGTTCGAGCGCGGCTGACTTCTCGGTTCGTACCCGCATCACCTTGATCGACCAGGACCGCTACTACTTCCGGGGGGTCGACGCGACCGAACTCGCCGCGCGCCACTCCTACGAGGAGATCGCCGAGTGGCTGTGGACCGGACAGCTGCGCCCCGGTGTCACCTTCACCGCCCCGGAAGCCTCCGTCGCCCTGGCCCGCCGCGCCGTCGACGCGCTGCCCGAACACAGCAGTCCCACCGACCGGTTGCGGGTCGCGGCCATCGCCGCCGCGGCCGCGGACCCTCTGCGCTTCGACCTTTCCGAGAGCGCGGTACTCGGCACCGCACGCACTCTCATCCCCACCCTCGTGGCCGCGCTGGCCCCGCTGCGGTACGACCACCGCGACGAGGGACCGCTGGCCCACCGGTTGTGGGCACGCCTCACCGGCCGCAGCCCCGACGCGGCCTCCCTGCGCGCGCTGGACACGGCGCTCGGGCTGCTCGTCGACCACGACCTGGCCGCCTCGACGCTCGCCGTCCGTGTCGCCGCCTCGGCCCGGGCACACGCCTACGCCGCCGTCTCGGCGGGCCTCGGCGTCCTGGAGGGCCCCCTGCACGGATCGGCCAGTGGACTTGCGCACCGACTGCTGCTGGAGGTGCTGGACCGGGGCACCGCGGTCCCCGTGATCGCCGACGAACTCCGCGCCGGTCGCCGTGTCCCCGGGCTCGGACACCGCCTCTACCCCGGCGAGGATCCCCGCGCGCGTGCCCTGTTCGCTCTCCTCGCCGAGGTGCCGCACGCCGCACCGGCCCTCGCCGCCGCCCAGGACGTCGCGGCCACCGCCGCCCGCCACACCCCCCTGCACGCCAACGTCGACCTCGCCCTGGCCGTCCTGACGGTCGCCTCCGGTATGCCCTCCACGGCGGGCGAGACCGTCTTCGCCGTGGCCCGCACGGCCGGCTGGATCGCCCACACCCTGGAGGAGTACGAGGAACGGCCCCTGCGCATGCGGCCGAGCGGGCACTACGTAGGAGCACGACCGCCTCAGCCGCTCCCCGGTGGGTGAGCGGGACGCTGCGGGGAACCCGGTGGGCTCGTGGGCTTCACGCCCCCTCGCGCGCCGGGGGTGTCACGTCAATGCGCCCCTCTTAGCGCGGCCGGAAGCTTTTGACGGGCAAGTCAGGTTAGGCTCACCTCTGTGAGTACGTGCACGACCGCGTCCCGGGAGCTCGACGAGCCCCTCGCGGGCACCGCGGCCACCGCGAGGACCTGGCTGCTGCTGGAGCAGTCGGGACCCTGGGGTGCCAAAGCGCTCACCTCGAGCCATCTGGACCCCGCGCTGGGCCGTGCCCTCGAAGCCGCCGCGGAGGGCACCGGCGTACGGATCGCACTCATCCGGCGCCCGGGCAGGCACGCCGACTGCGGCACCACTGCCGAGCGCCGGGTGTACGCGGCTCACACCGCCCCCGGAAACACCTGGCTCCACGGCGCAACGGTGTCCGATCCGGAGCGCCTGCTCGGCCTCGACTTCGCCGCGCTCGGCCGCGGCGAGCACCTCACCTTCGACTCGGCTCTGCGGGGCCGCCCGCACACGGCCGGTCCGCTCGCGCTCGTCTGCACCAACGGCAAGCGCGACCGCTGCTGCGCGCTCCTCGGCCGCCCCCTGGCCGCCGAACTCGCCGCCTCCGGCGTGGACGGCGCCTGGGAGGTCACCCACCTCGGCGGCCACCGTTTCTCGCCCACGCTGCTCGTCCTGCCCTTCGGATACGCGTACGGGCGCGCGGGGGCCCATCACGTCAAGGAGGTCCTCCGGGGCGTACGGGAAGGGCGCGTCGTGACCGAGGGGTGCCGGGGCAGTTCCGCCTGGGAACGCCCGGCACAAGCGGCCGAGCTGGCGGTGCGCGAGGCGGCCCGGGAACACGCGGCCGACGCGCTGACCGTCATCCGGACGGACGGGACGGCGCCGAGGTGGGAGGTGACGGTCGCCCACAGCGACGGCCGCGTGTGGCGTGTCGTCGTCGCCATGGGCGCGTCCGAGCCACCCCGCCAGGAGAGCTGCGGCTCGGCGCTCGGCTCCCCGGCCCGCATGGACGTCGTGGCCGTACGTGAACTGCACCGGGCCGATCTGCCCGTCCTGCACTGACCGGGGCCGACGCCACTCGGCCGGGCCCGCCGCACCCTCGGATCACCGTTCGGCCCGGCACACGCGCGTGTCCCCACGAGATCCCCGCCACACCCCCTACGGCCTCCCCCGCCGCCCCCGTACCGTCTAGGCATGAGCTCCACTCCCCCCGCGCGACGCCTTCGCCTCGGTCTGCCGCGGCGCATGTTCTCGCAGGTGCTGCTGATGCAGGTGGCGATCGCCGCCGGAGTCGCCGTGCTCGCGACCGGGCTCTTCCTCGCGCCGCTGAGTGACCAGCTGGACGACCAGGCGATGCGCCGGGCGCTCGCGATCGCGCAGACCACGGCGGCCCAGCCGCAGATCGCCGACGATCTGCGGTCCACCCGGCCGTCGGCCGACGGACCCGTCCAGCGGGCGGCGGAGCGCATCCGGCGGGCCAGTGGCGCCGAGTACGTCGTCGTGATGAACATGCGGGGCGTGCGCTGGTCGCACACCGACCCCGCACAGATCGGGGACGTCGTCTCGACCGACCCCCGCCAGGCTCTGGCGGGCAAGGACGTCATGCAGATCGACACCGGCACCCTGGGCCGCTCCGCCCGCGGCAAGGTGCCGTTGCGCGACGCCGACGGCGACATCGTGGGTGCCGTCTCGGTCGGCATCGAGTACGACAGCGTGCGCGCCCGGCTGATCCACGCGATCCCCGAACTCCTCGCGTACGCGGGCGGGGCCATGGCCGTCGGCGCGCTGGCCGCGTATCTGATCTCCCGCAGAGTGCAGCGGCAGACCCGGGACCTCGCCTTCTCGGACATCTCGGCACTCCTCGCGGAACGTGAGGCCATGCTGCACGGCATCCGGGAGGGCGTGGTCGCCCTCGATCGCGGTGGCAGGGTACGGCTGCTGAACGACGAGGCGCAGCGCCTGCTGGGGCTCGACGCGGACGCCGTCGGGCGGCCGCTCGACGACACGCTCGGGCCGGGCCGTACCACCGACGTGCTGACCGGAAGGTTCACCGGCACGGATCTCCTCACCGTCCGCGGTCAGCGCGTGCTGGTCGCCAACCGGATGCCCACCGACGACGGCGGCGCCGTCGCCACCCTGCGGGACCGCACCGAGCTCGAGCAGCTGGGCCGCGAGCTCGACTCGACGCGCGGACTCATCGACGCCCTGCGCGCCCAGGACCACGAACACGCCAACCGCATGCACACGCTCCTGGGACTGCTCGAACTGGAGATGTACGAGGACGCGGTGGAGTTCGTCGGCGAGGTGGTCGGCGACCACCGGGCCACCGCGGAAGAGGTCACCGAGAAGATCCACGATCCGTTGCTCGCCGCCCTGCTGGTGGGCAAGGCCACCGTCGCCGCCGAACGCGGAGTGACCCTGTGGATATCGGACGGAACGTTCCTGCCGGACCTGCTGATCGATCCCGGAGGACTGGTCACCGTGGTCGGGAATCTCGTCGACAACGCGCTGGACGCCGTGGCGGGCACGCCCCACGCACGCGTGGAGGTCGAACTGCGCGTCGAGGGACGCACGGCCGTGCTGCGGGTGCGGGACACCGGACCCGGCGTTCCGGCCGAGCGACGGCAGTTGATCTTCACGGACGGATGGTCCACGAAGAAGCCCCCGGCGTACGGCAAGCGCGGAATCGGCCTCTCCCTCGTGCGCCGGCTGGCCGAGAGGCAGGGGGGCAGCGCGCAGGTGGCGGAGGCGGCCGGCGGGGGCGCGGAGTTCACCGTCGTCCTGCCGGAGGCCCTCACCGAACCGGGTCTCGCTCCGGGGTCGGGGCAGATCCCGACGCCGGGCACGACCGCCGGACCGGGGCGCGGAGCGGCTGCGGGAGCGGTGCCGGGGGCGGAGCCCGCACCCGCCCCGGGTGCCGTCGGGCCGGACGCGCCGGGGTCCTCTCCGGAGGCCGCCCCCGCCGAGGAGAGGTCGCGATGATCGAAGTACTGGTCGTGGACGACGACGTCCGCGTCGCGCGCGTGCACGCCGCGTACGTGCAGAAGGTGGCCGGCTTCCATGTGGCCGGCGAGGCGCACACCGCCGCCGAGGCGCTGCGCCGGATGGAGCTGCTCCCGCGTGTGGATCTGGTCCTGATGGACCACTACCTGCCGGACGGCACCGGTCTCGCCGTCGTGCAGGAGATGCGGCGGCGCGGTCACCAGACCGACGTCATCATGGTGACCGCGGCGCGGGACGTCGCGACCGTTCAGGCGGCGATGCGGCAGGGCGCACTGCAGTATCTGGTCAAGCCGTTCGCCTTCGCGGGGCTGCGCGCCAAGCTGGAGGCGTACGCGCAGCTGCGCCGCACGCTCGACGGCGGCGGCCTGGCCGAACAGGCCGAGGTGGACCGGATGTTCGGCGCCCTGTCCACGGGCGCCGCACCCGAGCTGCCCAAAGGGCACTCCCCCACCACCGCCGAACTCGTGCGCCGCGTCCTGGTGAACGCCGAGGGCCCCTTGTCCGCCCTGGAGATCGCCGAGCGGACCGGACTGAGCCGGCAGACCGCCCAGCGCTACCTGAAGCTCCTGGAACGTACGGGACGCACCAGGCTGACCCTCAAGTACGGCGACGCGGGCCGCCCGGAGCACCGGTACGCGTGGGTGACCCCGTAGGCAGCTTCGCCGGGCGAGGCGCCCGAATGACACCCGGCACCCCGGTACCCATCACCCAGCCACGAGCGCGTCCACGCCGAGCTGGTCGGCCCGTCGGGCGAGCTGCGCCCCGGCCATGGGCCCCACGCCTCCGTACGTGGATTGGCCGCGCCCTCAGACCGCTCCGGCGCCGGTGAGTGACCGCACCTCGGCCTCGGCGTGCTTGGCTGCGTCCGGCGGCTCCGCCGAGGTGACCGTGCCCATCCAGCCCGCCAGGAAGCCCAGCGGAATCGAGACCAGTCCCGGGTTCTGCAACGGGAAGTACTGGAAGTCGACGCCCGGGAACAACGACTCGGGGCTTCCCGACACCACCGGCGACAGCACGACGAGAAGCAGCGCCGGCACCAGACCGCCGTACACCGCCCAGACGGCGCCGCGCGTCGTGAAGTTCCGCCAGAACAGCGAGTACATCAGTACCGGCAGGTTCGCCGACGCGGCCACCGCGAACGCGAGGCCCACCAGGAACGCCACATTGAGGTCGCGGGCCAGCAGTCCGAGCGCGATCGCGACCACCCCGACACCGACCGCCGCGACGCGTGCCACGGCGACCTCGCTGCGCGGTTTCGCACGCCGTCGTCTGAGCGACGCGTACAGATCGTGGGCCACGGACGCCGAGGAGGCGAGGGTGATCCCCGCGACCACGGCGAGGATCGTGGCGAAGGCGATCGCGGCGACGATCGCGAACAGAACCGTCCCCCCCGTGGAGGACGCACCACCCCCCAGATCGAGCGCCAGCAGCGGCATCGCCGTGTTCCCGGCGGCGTTCGACCCGCGTAGCGCCTCGGGGCCGACGATCGCGGCTGCTCCGAAGCCCAGCACGATCGTCATCAGGTAGAAACCGCCGATGAGTCCGACCGCCCAGACCACCGAGCGACGCGCCGCCCTCGCGGTCGGCACCGTGTAGAAACGGGACAGGATGTGCGGCAGCCCGGCCGTACCGAGCACCAGGGCGAGCCCCAGGCTGATCAAGTCGAAGCGCGCGGTCCAGGTCTCCCCGTACTTCAGTCCCGGTACGAGAAACGCGTCACCGTGCCCGCTGCGCGCGGCCGCGGTGCGCAGCAGCTGATCGAAGTCCCCGTGGAAGCGCACGAGCACGAGCACCGTCAGCGCGACCGCCCCGCCCAGCAGCAGGACTGCCTTGACGATCTGGATCCACGTGGTCGCCCGCATCCCTCCCATCGACACATAGATCACCATGAGCGCGCCGACGCCGATCACCGTCCAGTTCCGCGCCGCTTCGCTGGTGCCTCCGAGGAGCAGGGCGACCAGGCTGCCCGCTCCGACCATCTGCGCCACCAGATACAGAACGGACACGGTCACCGACGAAGTTCCCGCTGCGATGCGCACCGGACGCTCGCTCATGCGCGCCGCGACCACGTCGGCGAGCGTGAACCGGCCGCAGTTGCGCACCAGTTCGGCGACCAGGAAGAGCACCACGAGCCAGGCCACGAGAAAGCCCACGACGTACAGCAGCCCGTCGTACCCGAAGAGCGCGATGAGTCCCGTCACGCCGAGGAAGGACGCGGCCGACATATAGTCACCTGAGATGGCAAAACCATTCTCCATGGGGGAGAAGAGCCGCCCGCCCGCGTAGAACTCCTCGGCGGAACCATGCCGGTTGCGGCTGACCCACGTCGTGATCCCGAGCGTCACCGCCACGAACACGCTGAACAGCAGCAGCGCCAGCGTCTGGTGGTGTCCCGTCACCGCTGCCCACCCCCGGCACTTCGCGTCAGCTCCTGAGTGTCCCAGCGCAGGTCGAGCGCGGCCCGGTCCCTGCGCAGCCGTGCGTGACGCGCATACGCCCAGGTGAGCAGGAAGGTGGTGAGGAACTGCCCGAGCCCCGCGAGCATCGCCACGTTCACCGCGCCCGCCACGGGGCGCGCCATCAGCCCGGGCGCGGTCGTCGCGGTGACCACGTAGCCCACGTACCAGGTGAGGAAGACCGCGACACCCGGGATCACGAACCGCCGGTACCGGCTCCGTACTTCCTGGAAGGCCGCGCTGCGCTGCACTTCGAGATAGACCTCGGCCGCACCGCCTGCCCTCCCCTCGTCCTCCCGGCGCGCGGGCGGGTCGACGGGAGCGGGCGCGCCCGTACCGTCCATCTCGCCCCAGCCGGACGCCAGAGCGTCGTACCAGGGGTCGTCGTACCCGACACTTCCGCCCTTCGCCGCCTGGACGGGGACACGCTCACGCCGCTCGTGGTCCTCGGTCGGGCCTTCAGGACCCTCTCCGCGCAGGCGGTGCCGATCGTTCCTTGACTGCATGCCCAAGGATGGACAGAACGGGAAGATCCCGGCCTCTTCAATCCGTGGTCTTCACTCCATCAGGTGACTCACGTCAGTGATGGCCGCACCAGCCCCTTCCCGTAGGCATAACGGACCGCCTGTGCACGGTCCTTGAGTCCCGTCTTGGCGAACATATTGTTGATGTGGGTCTTCACGGTGGCCGTGGACACATGCAGCTTGCGGGCGATCTCATGGTTGGAGAGGCCTTCGGCGATCAGGACCAGCACCTCCACCTCGCGGGTGGTGAGCCCGTCGGGCGCCTCCGACGGCCCTGCCGGCGGTTCCGGCTCGGTCTGCGACAGCCGCTCCAGCAGGCGCCGTTGGATGCTGGGCGACAGCCCGGCATCCCCGGAGCACACGCTCTGCACCGCTCGCACGATCTCGTCGCCGCCCGCGTCCTTGGTGAGATAGCCCCGGGCGCCGGCTCTGATCGCGGGGAACAGCGAGTCGTCGTCCCCGAATGTGGTGAGTACGACGACCTGGGTGCCGGGATACTCGGCCCTGATGCGCCGGGTCGCCTCGACTCCGTCACAGCGCGGCATCCGCAGGTCCATCAGGACCACATCCGGAGCCAGTTCGGCGACGAGCGCCACAGCCTCGTCACCGTCGGCCGCCGCTCCGACGACCTCGACTCCGGGCAGCAGCCCCAGCAGCATGACGATGCCCTCGCGCACCACGGTCTGGTCGTCCGCCACGACGACCCGCGCCGGCTTCCGCCCCGGGTCCTCCGTCATAGGGGCACCTTCAGCGTCACCACGAATCCCTCCTCCCGCGGTCCGGCCTCCAGCGAACCGCCCAGCAACTCGGCACGCTCCCGCATGCCCAGCAGACCGTACCCGGCACCGGAGCCGGTCATCTCTCCCGGCGGCCCGCCCGAATCCCGCACGTCCAGCCGCACTTCGTGGTCCCCGTAGTCCAGGCACATGTGGATCTCGGCCCCCGGCGCGTGCTTCCGGACGTTCGTCAGGGCCTCTTGTGCGACCCTGCGCACCGCCTGTGACGCCTCCGCGGGCAGCAGCCGTCGCTCACCCGTCACCGTGACGTCCGCGGCGTCGGCCGTGGCGACGAGTTCGCTGAGGAAGTCCTCCAGCGGGGACATCTCACCGCGCAGCGCGGAAAGAGCCTGTCGTGTCTCGGCGAGGCCTTCCCTGGCCATCCCCCGGGCGGCCACCACCCGTTCGAGTACCCGGTCCTGGCCGGCGCCCCGTTCGATCAGGAGCCGGGCCGCCTCCAGGTGCACGAGCTGTGCGGAGAGGCTGTGCGCCAGCACGTCGTGGATCTCCCGGGCGATCCTGGCCCGTTCCGCGAGGGCGGCCGACTCCGCCTCGGCCGCGCGCGCCGCCCGCTCCTGGGCGAGCAGCCGCTGGGCGCTGCCGCGCGCCTCGGCGTCGAGCCGCAGGACGTAGCCGGCCAGGGCGAGGCCGCCGACCGTCGCCAGGGTCGTCAGCCGGCCGTCGTCGTTGATCAGCGCGTACCCGGTGAGCGCCACGGAGGTGGTGGGCAGTGCGGCCGCGAGAGGCAGCCGCTCGATGGCACTGACGGCACACGCACAGCACAGGACGAGGGCGGGAATCTGCAAGCCCGTCCCCTGGGCCGCCGTCGCGACCACGAGCAACAGCGCGAACAGGCCCAGCGAGGGCAGGAGGCGGTGTTCGAGTGTGTTGTGCAAGAAGCCCCAGGCGGCGAGGGCGCACAACACGACGCCCAGCGCCGCCGCAGCGACGCCCCAGCCCTGAAGCCGATCGTCCGAGAACGTCGTCCACAGGAGGGCGCCGAGGGCCAGCAGGCGGACGGCCCAGGCCAGCGCTCGACGGGGCCTCGGCACCCCGTCCGGGGACAGAGCCTCGCGGGAGGGCCAGCGCGTCCACGCGTTCTCCGTCATACGGACTCCTTCCACGCGGCGCGCGGTACGCGGTCACCGCAGGGCGCACTCCCCGTGGCCACCACAGGCAGCGCCTGAGAGCGCCGGAGCAGGATCCCGGAGCGGACGAGCAGGGTGGCCGCCAGGGCGAGCAGCAGGGCGGAGGCATCGGCCTGCGGGCCGGTCTGTACGGCGCCGGGGTCTGGCTCGGTGTCGTTGGCAAACCCCGGCATCCGGGCCTCCGCGGGCGAAGAGAGCGAGTGCCGTCAGCGGAAGCTGTCGACGCCTTCGACGCTACGGAGATCGCGTGGCCGGCAGATCGGCCCCCGGGTGGATCAAGGGTGGATCTCCCACGGCCAAGACCTCCACCCACGGGTGGACACGCTGAGTAGTTCCACCTGGTCACTCGCGTTGCCGGGCCTCGGATCCCGGGGCACGCGCCCGCTCCCGCCCACGGAAGAAAGGCCCCCGCCGGACAGCTCCCTACGCGTCGATCCGCGACCGGTCCAACGTAGCCGCCGAGCTGGAGATGAACTCCTTGCGCGGCGCCACATCGTTCCCCATCAGCAGGTCGAACACCTGCTCGGACGCTTCGAGGTCGGAGATGTTGATCCGGCGCAGCGTGCGGTGGCGCGGGTCCATCGTCGTCTCGGCCAGCTGGTCGGCGTCCATCTCACCGAGACCCTTGTACCGCTGGATCGAGTCCTTGTAGCGCACGTTCTTGCGCTGCAGCTCCAGCAGCGTCTCGCGCAGCTCACGGTCCGAGTACGTGTAGACGTACTTGTCCTGCCCCTTCTTGGGCTGACTGAGTTCGATGCGGTGCAACGGCGGCACCGCGGCGAACACCCGCCCGGCCTCCACCATCGGCCGCATGTAGCGCTGGAACAGCGTCAGCAGCAGGCACCGGATGTGCGCACCGTCCACATCGGCGTCGACGAGCAGAATGATCTTCCCGTAACGCGCCGCGTCGATGTCGAAGGTCCGCCCGGACCCCGCCCCTATGACCTGGATGATCGCACCGCACTCGGCGTTCTTGAGCATGTCAGTGACGGACGACTTCTGCACGTTGAGGATCTTGCCGCGAATAGGGAGCAGCGCCTGGAACTCGGAGTTCCGTGCCAGCTTCGCGGTGCCGAGCGCGGAGTCGCCCTCCACGATGAACAGCTCACTGCGCTCGACGTCGTCACTGCGGCAGTCCGCGAGCTTGGCGGGCAGCGTGGAGGACTCCAGCGCCGTCTTGCGACGCTGCGCGTCCTTGTGCTGGCGGGCCGCGATGCGCGTACGGGCGGCGGAGACGGCCTTCTCCAGGACGACCCGCGCCTGCGCGGCCGCGTCCCGCTTCGTGGACGTCAGGAACGCCTTGAGCTCCCTGGAGACCACGTTCGTCACGATGCGGCGGGCGGCCGAGGTGCCGAGCACCTCCTTGGTCTGCCCCTCGAACTGAGGTTCGGCGAGACGCACCGTGACGACGGCGGTGAGGCCCTCCAGGGCGTCGTCCTTGACGATGTCGTCCTCGGCGACGCGCAGCAGCTTCTTCGCCCGAAGCACTTCGTTGACCGTCTTGGCGACGGCCTGCTCGAAGCCGGCGACGTGGGTGCCGCCCTTGGGGGTGGCGATGATGTTCACGAACGACTTGAGCGTCGTGTCGTAGCCGGTACCCCAGCGCAGGGCGACGTCGACACCGAGATCACGGGTGACCTCGGTGGGCGTCATCTGACCGTGGTCGTCGAGGACCGGAACAGTCTCCTTGAAGCTGCCCTGCCCGGAGAAGCGCAGCACGTCGCAGACGGGCTTGTCGGCGGCCAGGTACTCGCAGAACTCGCTGATGCCGCCGTCGAAGCGGAACGACTCTTCACCCTTGCTGCCGCCCTCACCGAGCCCGAACTCGTCCCGGACGACGATGGTGAGGCCCGGCACGAGGAAGGCGGTCTGGCGGGCGCGCTGGTGCAGGTTCTCCAGGGAGAGCTTGGCCTCCTTGAGGAAGATCTGGATGTCGGCCCAGTAACGCACGCGTGTGCCGTTACGCGCCTTGGGGATCTTCTTCGTCTTGCGCAGGCCGCTGCCGGCGTCGAACTTGGCGTCCGCCCCCATGCCGGCGAATGCGCCCGGCACACCGCGGCGGAAGCTGATGGCGTGCGTGTAGCCGTTGCGGTCGACCTCGACGTCCAGCCGGGCGGACAGCGCGTTCACCACCGAGGCGCCCACACCGTGCAGACCGCCCGAGGCGGCGTACGAGCCTCCGCCGAACTTGCCGCCGGCGTGCAGCTTGGTCATGACGACCTCGACGCCGGAGAGGCCGGTCTTGGGCTCGACGTCCACGGGAATGCCTCGGCCGTTGTCCCGCACCTCGACGGACGCGTCGTCGTGCAGGATCACCTCGATGTGGTCGCAGTACCCTCCGAGGGCCTCGTCCACCGAGTTGTCGATGATCTCCCAGAGGCAGTGCATCAGGCCACGGCTGTCGGTCGAGCCGATGTACATGCCAGGGCGCTTGCGTACGGCCTCGAGTCCTTCCAGGACGAGCAGGTGCCGCGCGGTGTAGTTGGAACCGTCCCGGTCTGCTCCGGTCAGCAACGCTGTGGACGGCACGGACGTCTCGGCGGTCACGCGGTTCGCTCCTCGCTGAATTTCACATGGCACCCTTTTGGGTAAGGGCCCGGCTTGGTTCGCCGCTCAGAGGGTACCGAGGCCTGGTAGAGCCGTTGTAGCGCCACCCTCGTCCGAACTTAGACTAGTCGAGAGTCGCATAGGTGTTCGATCCCTCGATGGAGTGAAGTACATATCACGTTCCCTTCCGGGCATGAACCATTTAGGCTCCGGGCACGTCCTCATGAACAACCGGCAAGCCAGCCGGAGGACCGACACTGACAGACAACGCGAACCCGTACGACGCGAACCACGTAATACGGCACATTCGCCGCCAACCGGCAGCAGACAGCCACCTCGGAAAGAAATTTTCAAGGAGAAGCCGCGAGCGGGAACGTTTTCGGCCTGGTTGGATGTTGACCCTGGTACGACAGCTCGTCGAGCTAGAGAAGAGGCGACGTGACTACTGTTCTGACCCCCGCGAGCCCGCTGACGGCCGCTGACCGCTGCGACCGTTGCGGCGCCCAGGCATATCTGCGCGTCGTCCTCCTGAGCGGCGGAGAACTGCTCTTCTGCGCCCACCACGGTCGCAAGTTCGAGCCGGAACTCAAGAAGATCGCCGCTGAGATACAGGACGAGACGGAGCGGCTGACGACCGTTCCTGCGAGCGTCAACGAAGAGGAACGCTGACACTTCGCGTCGACGACGAGCGAGTGCCCGGCATCAGGCCGGTCTGCGGGCGGCCACCCCCTCTACACAGGGGGTGGCCGCCCGTACTCGTACCGCATCGCGTTTTCGGCGCTCAGCGACCTCCGTCGAGCCTGCGGATCGCGTCCGACACCCGCGTGTAGACGCCGGGGCTCCCCGCCCGCCCGCAGCCGCTGCCCCACGACACCAGGCCGATCAGCCGCCCGTGAGCGACCAGCGGCCCCCCGCTGTCCCCCTGGCAGGCGTCCCGGCCGCCTGCGAGTTCCCCGGCGCACAGCATGGAGGCGGCCCGGTACGTGCCGTCCGAGCTGCCCGGGTACGCCTCCGCGCAGTCCGCGTCGGGCAGCACCCTCACGCGTGCGGCCCGCAGGCTGCCCGCGTAGTCCCCGGCGCCCGTGGTGTCTCCCCAGCCATAGACCTCGGCGACCGTCCCGGGGGCGTACGAGGGGTCGCCCTTCGGCGCCGGACTGATGACGTAGCTCTCGGGAAGCGGAGCGGCGAGGGTGATGACCCCGAAGTCCCCGGCCTTCGTCCGGGTGTCGTACGCGGGGTTCACCCAGGTGTCGCGCACCTGGATCTCCCGGCCGGAGTCCGACGTCAGCTGCGCCCGGCCCGCGATGACCCTCAGGTCCCGCACCTGCTGCGAGGGCGCCCCGAGTACGTCCTCGCTCAGACAGTGAGCGGCGGTCAGGACCGTCGACCTGCCGATCACCACACCTCCGCAGAACTGCCCCGCCCGCGTACCCCCGAACCGGTCACGGCTGGCCAGCGCCACCGTCCACGGACTCTGGGAGATCTCGACCGGATAGCCGCCGATGACGACGCTGTCGGCCGCCACAGGGGCGGGGGACGCCAGCGGTATCACGGCCGTCGTGGCCGCGAGGGCCAGGATTCGGGCGTAGGGACGACGCATGCACGCTCCTCACTCAGGGGTGGTCGTGGAAGACCCAGAGTGATCCAGCGGCGGCCGGTGCGCACGCCGCACATGCGTCGAGGGCCCGGCTCCCCCGCGGGAGCCGGGCCCTCGACGACGTACGGCCGGGGCCTAGTCCAGGTAGTCGCGCAGCACCTGCGAGCGCGACGGGTGACGCAGCTTCGACATGGTCTTGGACTCGATCTGACGGATCCGCTCACGCGTCACGCCGTAGACCTTGCCGATCTCGTCGAGGGTCTTCGGCTGACCGTCGGTGAGACCGAAACGCATGGACACGACACCCGCCTCGCGCTCGGAGAGCGTGTCCAGGACGGAGTGCAGCTGCTCCTGCAGAAGCGTGAAGCTGACCGCGTCCGCCGGGACCACGGCCTCGGAGTCCTCGATGAGGTCACCGAACTCGCTGTCGCCGTCCTCACCCAGGGGGGTGTGCAGCGAGATGGGCTCACGACCGTACTTCTGGACCTCGATGACCTTCTCGGGGGTCATGTCGAGTTCCTTGGCCAGCTCCTCCGGGGTGGGCTCGCGGCCCAGGTCCTGGAGCATCTGGCGCTGCACGCGCGCGAGCTTGTTGATGACCTCGACCATGTGCACCGGGATACGGATGGTGCGGGCCTGGTCGGCCATCGCGCGGGTGATCGCCTGACGGATCCACCAGGTGGCGTACGTGGAGAACTTGTAGCCCTTGGTGTAGTCGAACTTCTCCACGGCGCGGATCAGACCGAGGTTGCCCTCCTGGATGAGGTCCAGGAAGAGCATGCCGCGGCCGGTGTAGCGCTTGGCCAGGGAGACCACCAGACGGAGGTTGGCCTCCAGGAGGTGGTTCTTGGCGCGGCGGCCGTCCTCGGCGATGATCTCCAGCTCGCGCTTGAGCTTGGGGGCGAGCTTGTCGGCGTTCGCCAGCTTGTCCTCGGCGAAGAGACCGGCCTCGATGCGCTTGGCGAGCTCCACCTCCTGCTCGGCGTTGAGCAGCGGGACCTTGCCGATCTGCTTGAGGTAGTCCTTGACGGGGTCGGCGGTGGCACCGGCGACGGCGACCTGCTGGGCCGGCGCGTCGTCCTCGTCGTCGTCGGAGAGGACGAAGCCCTTGCTCTCGCCACCCTCCTCCTCCTCTTCACCGGGCTTGACGGCGCCGGCGGTCTCCTCGACCGCCTCGTCGTCGACCAGCTCGGCGTCGTCCTTCTTGGAGGTGGTCTTCTTGGCCGCCGTCTTCTTGGCGACGCTCTTCTTCGCGACAGTCTTCTTGGCGGTCGCCTTCTTGGCGGCGACCTGCTTCACGGACGGGTCCTCAGCCGGATCGTCCGCTGCGGGCGCGGCCGGGGCAGCGGTGGCGGTGGCCTTCTTGGCCGTCACCGTCTTCGCCGCGACGGTCTTGGTCGCGGTGCGCTTCGCCGGACTCTTCGCTGCGACGCTCTTTCGGGTGCGCTTGGGCTCCGCGGCACTGACCATCAGCGTCACACCCTCTTCCTCGAGGATCTGGTTGAGGCTGCGCAGTACGTTCTTCCACTGAGTGGCCGGAATCTGGTCAGCTTCGAAGGCCCGACGCACGTCATCGCCGGCGATCTGCCCCTCAGCCTTTCCCCGCTCGATGAGCGCCATGACAGAGACGGACTCGGCGATCTCCGGCGGGAGCGTACGGGATGTGCTGGCCGACACGAACAACCTCTCGGAACGTTGGAAAACGGCTTCCGGCCCCGTCCGGTGCGGACAGGAGCCGACGACCGCCGACTGGGGATGGGTCGACGGCGCGGGCGGGGGCCGGGAAGTTGAACAGCGCCGTCAACGGCGTCCGTATTCCTTCCTCGGCAGTCACCTCTTAGGTCATCGCGTGGTTCCGAGGAGCGTTACGCCCAATCTGCGTGGCCCGAGTCACACCCCGTAAGCACACAGAAGCGGTCGAATAATGTCAGAGGTGCTCATTCTGCGGGCTGTGTGGCCCCTCGCACCACCGGACCCCGCCGATCCCGGAAGATCCAACGAGGTCCGGCGGAAAACGACGGGCCGTTCGCGCGATGCCACTCGCGGGCAACCGTCCGCGACCGCGCCACCCTCGATGCGCGTCAGTGCTCGCGCGGTGCGGGCACCACACGCTCCACCTCGGGGTGCACGGTGAGCAGCTGACGCATCGCGGCCTCGGCCGCCGCTCCGTCGCTCGCCGCGAGGGCGTCGACGATCCGGGCATGGCACGACAGCGACGCCTCGGTCGGCCGGTCGCAGCCGGTGACGGGGTTGCCGGCGACCTGGAGCGCCGCGGAGACGATCCCGGAGAGGTGCTCCAGCATGCGGTTCCCGGCGACCTGGATGAGGAGGGAATGGAACTCCCCGTCGGCCCGGGAGAAGGTCAGCGCGTCACCCTGCGCCATGGCGTGACCCATGATCTCGATCATGTCGCCGAGTCGCTGCTGCACCTCCTCGCGTCCGTGGCCGGCCGCCAGGCGTGCCGCGAGCGGTTCGATCGTCCAGCGCAGCTCGCTGAGCTCACGGCGCTGGTCGTCGCGCTGCGGCCCGTAAGCCCGCCACTCGATGATGTCCGGGTCGAGCAGGTTCCAGTCGCTGACGGGACGCACGCGCGTGCCGACGTTGGGCCGCGCGCTCACGAGGCCCTTCGCCTCGAGGACGCGGAGCGACTCGCGGACGACGGTACGGGAGACCTCGAACCGCTGGCCGATTTCCTCGGGCACGAGCGGGCGGTCCGCGCCCAGGTCGCCGGAGACGATCATCTGGCCCAGCTGCTGAACGAGTTGGCCGTGCAGTCCGCGGCCGCGGCTGCCGCCGGCCCGCCGTCCCACGCGGCCCAGCTCCGGGTCCGAGTGCTCCCAGGCGGGAATGCCCACGCGGCCGACACCGGGGGTTTCGGCGTAGGGATAGCGGTCGAGATCGCCCGGGCCGGCCAGGCCGGAGTCTGCGGAGCGGGCGGCGGTCATCATGGTGTGCGCAAGGGTACTCACGGATCCTTTGTCGGCGCCCCGTTCAACTCCCTTGAGGTCTTTGGTGAAAAGCACACGAAAGGGTGATCGCTCACCCCGTCGCAATTGACGCCTTATCGGAAAGAAATGGGCGTTCCCCGGGGAGTTGTGTGCAGCGGCGGACGGGAAGGGCGCGGATGGCCGTCATCGGACCCTGCCCCGCACGCTCGTGAGCAGATATGCGCAGAGCAGGGCGGCCAGCGACAACGTCAGCGCGCCGCCGACGGGTTGAGCCACCGCCTTCGCTCCGGCGGCCAGAACGCGCTCCCCGCCGAACGGCCACTGCGACAGCAGGTGCTCCCGCAGCCGCACGGAGAATCCGGCCGTCGTCCGCACGTGCGGACTCTCGACGGCCTTCTGTACGAGCGGTACGACGAGGACCGGCACGGTGAGCACGGCGGCGAGCCCCGCCGTCGTGGACCGGAAGATTCCCGCGGCCAGCACCCCCGCCCAGGCGCACGCCACCACGACGGCGATCCAACTCACGCCGAGGGAAAGCCATTCAGGGGGAACTCCGGTGAGCTCGCGGCCGTAGACGAGATAGAGCACCTCCTGATCGCAGGCCACGGTGAGGACGGCCAGCATCAGTGCCGTGGCCCCGGCGACCAGGAGCTTGGCGACGAGCAGGCCGAGCCTTCGGGGCACGGTGCCCCGGTCCGCCGCGAGGGCGGGATGACGGAACTCCTCACCGAAGGCGAGCGCACCGAGCAGCCCCGCGCCGAGCGCCGCGGGCGGCAGCGGAAGCTCCCTCGGCCATGCAGCGAGGAGACGCGCCTGCGGGGTGTGCCCGATCCGCGCCGCCAGGACGGACACGAGCACGGAGGTGACGAGTACGGCGGCCGCCGTGAGGTAGCCGGTGGCGACTCCGCCGGCGCGACGCAGTTCGTAGCGCAGCGGGCGCAGTGGGCCGGGAGCCTGGCGGACGCTGATGGGCGTCGGCAGGAGGGACGGGGCGTCGTCCGGGCTCAGCGTCCCGGCCGGCGACATCCCCTCGCTCTCGGCCCCATCGGGGGCCGAGGCGGCGCGGGGTCCCATGTCCCCTACCTCGTCGGCGAGTTGGTGGACGAGGATGCCGTGGCGGAAGGCGGTCTCGCCGACGTCGGCGCATGCGCTGCCGTACACGGAGAGCCGGTTGCCGTCCTCGTGGACGACCTCGACGGAGCGCCGGGCGGCCCTGGCCTCCTTGGCGAGCAGGGTGCCGAGCCGGGCCGCGTGGGGGCTGCGGACAGCGACCCTGGGGCGCAGCCGGGTGCGGGCGAAGTCGGCGGCGTCCTGGTCGGCGAGCAGCCTTCCCTCCGCCAGCGTGACGACCCGGTCCGCGGCTCCCGCCGCCTCTTTGGGGTCGTCGGTGGTGAACAGCACGGTGCCGCCCTGTGCGGCGTGCGCGCGCAGGATCCCGTGCAGCCAGCGCCCTTCGCGCGGCGCGAGCCCGGTCGCGGGCTCGTCGAGCACGAGCGTGTGCGGATCGGCAAGGAGTGCGCACGCGAGGCCGAGGCGTCGGTCCATGCCGCGTGAGAGGTTGCCGAGGCGTTCGTCGCGCAGGCTGACGAGGCCCACGACTTCGAGGACCTCGTCGGCGCGGCGCACGGGCACGCCCGCGGCGGCGCACAGCATGCGGAGTTGCCCGCGGACGGTACGGGCCGGGTGGCCGGGCACCTCGCCGAGGAGAACTCCCACTTCGCGGGACGGATGGGCGATGCGGTGCAGCGGCCTTCCCCTGAAGTAGGTGATGCCGCGGCCCTGTTGGAGTTCGAGCATGAGCCTCAGCGCCGTCGTCTTGCCTGCGCCCGGCGCTGCGAGCAGTGCGGTGACACGGCCCGCGTGTGCCTCGAAGGAGACGTCGTCGAGGGCGGGCGGCAGCTCCTTGCGAGGGTTGCTGGTCAGTCCGATGGCCTGGATCACCTGATGCAAGATAGCGCGACACTTGCCCTTTTTCGGGCATATTGGGGCAGACTTCGAGCCGGCTTCGCACCGTTCCCGGCTCCGGGGCTCGCAGTTGCCTCCGGCCGGTCCCTGCGCGGCCGTGGTCACTGCACGGTGTCAGACCTCGGGACGCAGCATCGGCGGGTTGAGGAGTGTGGCGCCCCCGGCGCGGAAGAGCTGTGCGGGGCGGCCCCCCTGCCGGGTGGTCGTACCGCCCGTGGGGACGAGGAAGCCCGGTGTGCCCGTGACCTTGCGATGGAAGTTGCGCGGGTCGAGCGCCACGCCCCACACGGCCTCGTACACCCGGCGCAGCTCTCCGACGGTGAACTCGGTCGGGCAGAAGGCAGTGGCCAGCGACGAGTACTCGATCTTGGAACGGGCGCGCTCCACACCGTCCGACAGGATCTGCGCGTGGTCGAACGCGAGCGGCGCGGCCTGCTCGCCGTCGCGGGCGTAGCCACCCTGCTGCAACAGCTCTTCGACGGGTGCCCAGCGTGCGCTGTTGGCGTCGCCCCCCGCCCTGGGGGCCGGCAGATCGGGAGCCAGGGCGAGATGGGCGACGCTGACCACCCGCATCCGCGGGTCGCGCTCGGGATCGCCGTAGGTCGCGAGCTGCTCCAGATGCGCGCCGTTGTCCTGCGCCGGGACCGACGGGTCGTGAGCGCACAGTCCCGTCTCCTCGACCAGCTCACGCGCCGCCGCCTGCGCCAGATCCTCGTCGGGCCGTACGAAGCCGCCCGGCAGCGCCCAGCGGCCCTGGAACGGCTGCTCGCCCCTCCTTACCGCGAGCGCGCACAGGGCATGGCGGCGCACGGTCAGCACGACCAGGTCCACGGTCACGGCGAAGGGCGGGAAGGCCGACGGGTCGTAGGGCATGCGGCGATCATAGTCGTCTGCCTGACGATAAACACTCCCTTCCTCGGTCGCATCCGTGGCTGATCCGCTTGCGCCCGGCACGTCGTCCGGGCCCCGGCCGGTCGCTCTCCCCCGGCCGCGTCGCACCAGCTCACGTCCTCAACTGCAGCCGGTCGGCTCCCAGGAGCACCGCGCGGTGGGCGTGCGCCTGCATCTCGCAGCGCAGCGGTCCGCCGGGGTGCGGGTCGGGCAGACAGATGCTGTCGCCGACGGTCTCCCGCAGCCACTGGAGGCGGCGCTCGGTGGCAGGCAGCAGCTCCTCGGTCTCCCGGTCCGGGAGACCCCGGCGTCGGGCCTCCGCCAGGGAGCGTGGGGAACAGCAGGGTCGCCTCCGTGGCGGTGCAGCCCGGCGGCAGGTGGGGGCCGGCACCCCGGCGGGGTCCCGGGATCATTCCGGACTGCGTTCCGCGGTCGGCGAGTTGGGTGCGTGCGGGGGTCCTCTGCCCGCGGCGAGCCGTGTGCGAGTGTCGGTGTCATTCGTGCCGAGACGAGCGCGTCGGCAGGAGCCATGCCGCAGCGCCAGGGGGCTCCTGCGGCGAGGAGCGCGTCGGAGGGATGCGCGGGACGGCGCATCAGCAGGGCCTCGATGTCCTCGACGCGGGTGTCCAGAGGGGGCTGGGTCATGGGGCCGTCGACGGTGACGCCGCCCTGGTTCTGGCGCTGGCCCCGGCCCCCGCCCCGGCCAGAGGACTCTGCGGACCACGCGCCACCGTTCTGCCGAACCCGAACCCGAACCCGAACCCGAACCCGAAGCCGAACCCTGAGCCGTCCGGACGCATGCGGAGCTGCGGGGTCCAGGTGCCGCCGAGCGGCCGTTCCAGTTCCCGGCGCAGCAGGCCGGCGGAAGCGAGCGCGTCGGTGGGCGACGGGTTCGGGTGACTGCCGCCGAGTGGCTGCCGGGGCTGGGCCTGCGCAGACCGGAGGCGTGAACGCCGGCGGCCAGGTGGGCGTGCGGTAGCCCGTGTGGGGGTTCGACGCGCAGGGACGGGGTGCCGTCGGACGGTTCGCTGTGGCGCGTCGACCGCACTCCCCACCGTCCTGGCGTGCAGACAGCGCCCTCATGTGTCCTCCCCCAGCCCCCGACGGCCGACCCGGCGGCCGACCTTCGGCAGGACCTTCGGGCCGTCACCCGTCCGACTCCCGGCATCATCAGCATCATCTGCCGCAACGGCCTCGTCGCCCGCGGAGCGGTTGCCGTCCAGGGAGCGAGCGCCGGACCGGGTGTCGTCGGGGCGACGGTGGCGAGCGGAGGCTGCCCCGGGGGCACGGTTGCTCGGGTGCGTGCCGCCGCCCGCCGCCGAACGCACCCGGCGACGACGGCGGCGAACGGTCGCCGATGCCCGCACCGCTTCGGCGGGCCGCCCGGCACACGACAGCGGCTCCGCGGGGTCGGAGGAGTCCGGATTCTCCGCGGGTCCGGTGGACGCCGCGCCGTCGCCGCGCTCCGCGCGCAGACAGCGGCGGATCGACTCCGGGTCCAGGCCTTCGTTGCACGCCTGGTGCAGGAGGCGGGCGAAGAGGTAGTCGGAGTCGGCTCCGAGTGCCATGGCCAGAGCCTCTCGGGCCTCCAGCTCGTCGCCGGACGACCATGCGACCCATCCGGCGAGGGTGAGGGGCGCGGCCGCGTGCTCGCCGTACGGGCCGACACAACGGCGCGCCAGTGCGCGCCAGAGGCGCAGCGCAGGGCCCGCCTCAGCGCCCTCCATCCACTGCGCCGCACGGTCGCGGGTCGTGCGGTCCTGGATGCCGAGGATGAGGGTGGCCGCCTCGTCGTGTCCGAGAAGCCCGTCGTCGCGGAGGTCGGCCTCGAGTGTGCGGGACATCGGACGGGCGTCGGCAAGGCGTCCCATCACCTTTCGGGCCAGATCCAGGGTTTCCTCCGCGACCTCCGCGCGGCTCACGTCGTCCAGGATTCTGGGGACCAGGGCCATGCTCGCGGCGTCGAGGGCGGCTTCCTGCTCCAGGCGCGCCCTGGTCTCCCACGGAGTGAGCCTGGCCCGGAACTCCCTCAGGCTGCCGCGCACTTGCAGTCCGGCGTAGGTCGCCGCGGCAGCGAGGACGGACGTGCCGGGAAGCCCCATCGGCTGGCCCTGCGGCGGGCAACAGGCCTCGCCGGGGCAGCAGTACGACCAGAAACGGCCGTCCGAGATGCACAGGGCCTCGACGACCGGTACGTCGAAGCTGCCGCAGGCCGTGCGCAGCAGCTGGGCGAGTGGCCGCAGGCGTTCCATGACGTCCCGCCCCGTCTCGCCGCTGCGCGGCTCCTGGCAGAGGTAGGCGACCATGGTCTCCGGCCGGCCGCCCCTGCGCTCGCTTCCCGTCACCAGTCCCCGGGCCAGCTGTCCGGCCACGGAGGGCCAGTCGTCCGTCTGGGCGGGGATGCCGAGCCGCGCCCGTCCGCCGAACCGACCGCTCCGCTCCCGGTCGTGGAGGGCGACGAGCACGATGCTGTCCTCGGGGCGGTAGCCGAGGAGATACGGGAGCGCGTCGGCGAGCTCCGCCGGTGTTCGCAGCGTGACCTGCTGCTGGCCGGAGAGGCCCGGGACCTCGGCGTGCCCCACGAATGCGAGCGGTTCCGAGGGAGTCGCACCTCCAGCGACTGCGGCAGCGTCAGCCGCCCCGCCTCCGGGCTCGCCGAGTTCCCGATCGCGTGCTTCATCAAGTCCCGGATCCCGTGCTTCATCGCATCCCGGTTCTCCGACGGACTCCCCCGGGGTCGGGTGCTCCGTCGGGACACCCACGCTCGCGCCGTCGCCGTCCTCCAGCGTCCTCTCGCCCGCGTCGTCCGCCGCGGCGCTCTCTTCAACGGACGCGGTTGGCTCGCTCCCGCCCACGCATGGCGGGGACACACTCTCGACCTCCGCGGTGCATGATCCGAGGTCCACGAGCCCGAGAGTCCTCTCATCCCCGGCGTGGGCGCGCGCCTCCGGGCGCTCCGCCCACCCCGCATCCCGGTGATCGGCCCGTCCCGGGCCTCCGTGATCGATCCGACCCCGGTCCCCGCGGCGGTCCGCCCGCGCGTTGATGTCGTCTTCGCTGGAGGTGCCGGTCGTTTCGCTGTGATTCGTCATGCCGTGACCATCCCGCGAAACCGAAATCTCCGCTGCGACCTGTGGATAACCACGAACATGGACACGACACGAGTTGTCCACAGTCTGGTCCGCTCGTTCGCGCTTTGTCCGACCCATCGGGTTGCATGGAGCCATGAGCAACGAAGACCAGCGCCCTCGGACCGACGAAGACCTGCGCACCGCGGCCGATGCCGTACTCGCCCGGCTGGTCGGTGCGCCCGCGGGCGAGGCCCGGCTCCGCGAGGACCAGTGGCGCGCCATCGAGGCCCTGGTCGCCGACAAGCGCAGAGCCCTGGTGGTGCAGCGCACCGGCTGGGGCAAGTCCGCGGTGTACTTCGTCGCGACCGCGTTGCTGCGGGAACGGGGAGCCGGGCCCACGGTCATCGTGTCCCCCCTGCTCGCGCTGATGCGCAACCAGGTGGAGGCGGCCGCCCGCGCCGGCATCCGCGCTCGCACGATCAACTCGTCCAACACGGAGGAGTGGGACACCATCCAGGCCGAGGTGGCGGCGAGTGAGGTCGACGTGCTGCTGGTGAGCCCGGAGCGGCTCAACAATCCCGACTTCCGCGACCAGGTCCTCCCGAAGCTGTCCGCCGCGACGGGCCTGCTCGTGGTGGACGAGGCGCACTGCATCTCCGACTGGGGCCACGACTTCCGGCCGGACTACCGCAGGCTGCGCACGATGCTCGCCGACCTCCCGCCCGGCGTACCCGTGCTGGCCACCACGGCGACAGCCAACGCGCGCGTGACGGCCGACGTGGCCGAGCAGCTCGGTACGGGCGGCGGTACGGACGCGCTCGTGCTGCGAGGGCCGCTGGACCGGGAGAGCCTGAGTCTCGGAGTGCTGCAGCTGCCGGACGCGGCGAACCGCATGGCCTGGCTGGCCGAGCACCTCGTTGACCTGCCCGGGTCGGGAATCATCTACACGCTCACGGTGGCCGCCGCGGAGGAGGTCACCGCGTTCCTGCGGCAGTGCGGGCACACGGTGACGTCGTACACGGGCAAGACGGAGAACGCGGACCGTCAGCAGGCCGAGGAGGATCTGCTCGCCAACCGTGTGAAGGCCCTCGTCGCGACTTCCGCGCTGGGCATGGGCTTCGACAAGCCGGACCTGGGTTTCGTGGTGCACCTCGGCTCACCCTCGTCCCCGATCGCGTACTACCAGCAGGTGGGGCGCGCCGGCCGAGGTGTGGAGCACGCCGAGGTGCTCCTCCTGCCGGGCAAGGAGGACCAGGCGATCTGGCAGTACTTCGCGTCGATCGCGTTCCCGCCGGAGGAGCAGGTCCGCCGCACCCTCGACGTGCTCGCCGGGGGCGGCAGGCCGTTGTCGCTGCCCGCACTCGAACCTCTGGTGGAGCTGCGCCGCTCCCGGCTGGAGACGATGCTCAAGGTCCTCGACGTGGACGGGGCGGTGCGGCGGGTGCAGGGCGGCTGGATCTCCACGGGAGTTCCGTGGACGTACGACGGCGAGCGCTACGCCTGGGTCGCCAGGCAGCGGGCCGCCGAGCAGCAGGCGATGCGGGACTACGTCACGACGACGGGCTGCCGGATGGAGTTCCTGCGCCGGCAGCTGGACGACGAGGGTGCCACGCCGTGCGGGCGGTGTGACAACTGCGCGGGGCCCCGGTTCACCGACTCGGTCTCCGCCCCCTCGCTGGAGGCCGCGCGTGGCGAGCTCGGTCGCGCGGGCGTCGAGGTCGAGCCCCGGAAGATGTGGCCCACCGGTCTGCCGGCGGTCGGCGTCGATCTGAAGGGCCGGATCCCCGCCGGGGAGCAGTTCTCGCCGGGGCGGGCGCTGGGCAGACTTTCGGACATCGGCTGGGGGAACCGGCTGCGGCCGATGCTCGCGCCCCAGGCTCCCGACGGGCCGGTGCCGGACGACGTCGCACAGGCCGTGGTCGGTGTCCTGGCCGACTGGGCAAAGGGACCCGGCGGATGGGCCTCGGGCCAGGCCGACGCGCAACCACGCCCCGCCGGTGTCGTCACCATGGCCTCACGCACGCGTCCTCAGCTGATCCAGTCGCTCGGCGCGGGGATCGCCGAAATCGGCCGACTGCCGCTGCTGGGATCCGTCGAGTACACGGGTGAGCTCTCGCACGCCTCCCGGAGCAACAGCGCACAGCGGCTGAAGGCACTCGACGGCGCGCTGACCGTGCCGCCCGAGCTGGCCGCCGCGCTCAGGGAGGCGGACGGACCAGTGCTGCTCGTGGACGACGCGACGGAGACGGGCTGGACGTTGGCGGTGGCCGCGCGACTCCTGCGACGGGCCGGAGCACAGGGGGTGTTGCCGCTGGTCCTCGCCGTGCAAGCGTGACCCATGCGCCGCCGAGGAGGACAGCGGGCAGGGATATAGGCGGCCTATCGCCGCAAAACCGTCTGTGGCCCCAATTGCTCGTTGCCGCAACCAAGTTCGCCAGGAAGAATTGAACTCCGCTCCCCGCACGGCCCGTCCGTGGTCCGGTAGGGCTCTGTTGCGGTGCGCGCTCCCCCAAGTCCGACCCTCGCCCGAAGTGTGGGCGCGTAGCCGAAGGGAGGACCGTGACCTTCGGATTCGCTCCGTCCTCGGCGGCATCCATGTCGACGTCTGCCGACCTGTCCGCCGCTTCCGCCAATCCACTGACCCGAATGCTCGAGCCGGCCGAATGGGCCGCCGCGGGGATCCCCCTGCTGCGTGACCCGCGCGAGGTCGTCAGCGGGCTGCACTCCCGGCACCGCCCCGGCGCCGCGACGGTGATCGTGGCCGTCCTCGACCCGGACGAACGGCTGCGGGCAAGCGCCTCGTTCACGCGCCGGCCCGCGCCGGCCGACGGATGGCTCTTCCGCAACGTGCTGCTGGAGCAGCTGCGCCGGGTCATCCCGCACGACCTCCGCCGCCGCACCCCGATTCGTACGGCTGTCCTGATCTACTGCCGTGACGGCGACGCGCGCTGGACGGAGGAGGACGGGGCGTGGATGTGGGGGTTGCGGGACGCCTGCACGTTGCACGGCCTGCGCTGCGGGGCGTACATCACGCTGACGCGTGACGGCTGGCAGGTTCTCGGCGAGGGACGCGGCGGGCGCCGTCCCAGCGCGGACTCGGAACCGGAGCCCTTCGCCACGGCCGACGCGCCGCCCCCGCCGCCGCGCACCGGGGGCGCCGCTTCGGAGCTGTTGCGACGAGCCGCCGCCCGCTGAGGAGTCCCTTCCAGCCACTGGGAAGCTGCCTCCACCCGGTTGCCTCCACCCGGTGAGGAGCCGCTTCCGCCTGCTGGGGCGTCGCTCGCCATGCAGCTGCCTGGCACCGAAGGAGTCCTGCGGTCCGCCAAGTGAGGCGTGCCGTCCGCCGAAGGGGACGACCTCTCAAGAGGCGCCCCCACCGAGGGCCGTAGCAGCGCAAGCGATCGACTGCCGCTGACGGCAAACGGCATCTTGGCCCCATCGGACAGGATGGCCGCGGGAGCGCTGAACGCCCTGCGCCTTCAGGCCGTCGGCAGACGGCAGACGGCAGACGGCAGACGGCAGCGTAGACCCTGCCGTCTGCCGTCTGCCGTCTGCCGTCGGAAGGGCGGCCAGGGGCGGGCGCCGAACGGTTCCGGACGAGCGTCCGGAACAGGCTCAGACCCCCGCGCCCAGCACCGCGTTGATCTGCTGCGGGTCACCGCAGACGATCAGCACGGCACCGGCCCGGCCGAGGGCCAGCGGCAGGGCGGAGGCGACGGCGGCGGCGGGACCGCCGTTGACGGCGACCACGACCACGGGTCGGGACGCGGCCCGGCCCGCGACGGAGGCGTCGGCGTAGAAGACGTCGTCGCCCGCGTCGTGCAGACCCCAGTAGGCGGTCTCGCCGAAGGAGAGTTCGTGCGCGGCCCACGGGTGCGGATCGCCGGTGGTGATCACCAGCACCTCACCCGGGGCGCGGCCCGACTCGAGCAGCAGGTCGACGGCTTCTTCCGCCGCGTCCAGCGCACCCTCGGCCGACGCCGGGATCAGCTGGATCTGCGGGTGGGAACCGGCCTGTGCGGCCGCCGGGACCGAAGGCGCGGGCTTGGCCACGGCCGGTTCGCGCGACGTGCGTTGGACCGGCACGGGCCGGACAGGACCCGGACGGCCGGGACGCGGCGGGGCCGCGGGACGGGGGCCGGGTACGGGGCGGGGGGTCGGCGCGACGCGGCCACTGGCCGAGGTGGCGCGGGGACCCTGGGCACTCTCGTGAATCTGAGGCTCCTCGGGAGGGAGAGGCATGAGCTGATATTTATCAAACGCCGGTGCGACACGCGTCAGCGGGTGGCACATACGTGCGAGCGGGACCGTCAGAAATCGAATCCGAGCTGGCCCTCGATCTCCGGAACGTTTCCGTCCGCCCAGGCGCGGGCCTTCTTGAGGTGCCGCCACCGGGGCAGCGCATCAAGATACGCCCACGTCAGCCGGTGGTACGGGGTGGGGCCCCGCTCCGCCAGCGCGGCCTTGTGCACCGGGGACGGATACCCGGCGTTGGCCGCAAAACCGAAGTCTGCATGGTCGGCACCCAGTTCGGCCATCATTTTGTCGCGCTGCACCTTGGCGATCACCGAGGCCGCGGCGACGGCCACGCAGGACTGGTCACCCTTGATCACGGTGCGGACCTGCCAGGGAGAGCCGAGGTAGTCGTGCTTCCCGTCGAGGATGACCGCGTCGGGGCGGACCGGCAGGGTCTCCAGGGCCCGTCCCGCCGCGAGCCGCAGCGCGGCCGTCATGCCCATGTCGTCGATCTCCTCCGGGGAGGCGTGACCGAGGGCGTACGACGTCACCCAGGTGCGCAGTTCCTCCGCGAGGGCGGTACGGCGCTTGAGGGTGAGGAGCTTGGAGTCGGTGAGGCCCTCGGGCGGCCGGCGCAGTCCGGTGATCGCCGCGCAGACGGTGACGGGGCCGGCCCAAGCACCGCGCCCCACCTCGTCGACACCGGCAATGACCTTCGCTCCGGTCGTGGCGCGGAGGGAGCGCTCGACGGTGTGGGTGGGAGGTTCGTACGGCATGGCGCCCTTAGCGTACGCCGCCCGGAACCCGCGGCGACACCCAGGCTTCCCCGGCCCGCCTCCGGTGCGCGGAGGCGACGGGAATCGCCTCGGTCACGCGGCGTCCGGACGCAGCAGCGGCATCATGAGCTGATCGATCATCTCTTCCAGATCGGTCTGGCTCCATTCGCTGGCGCACACCTTCGACCGGTACATCATCATCGCCGGGATGGCGTCGAACACGTAGGCGTTCGCGGCGTCGGCTCGCACGTCGCCCCGCCCGATGCCACGGCGGATGACCTCTTGGAGCAGCCGCATGGTCGGCTCGACGACTCCGTCGAGGATCACGCCGTGGAAACGTTCGGCCTGCGGGGCGTCGCATTCGTGAAGGACCGAACGCAGCGCGAGGCCCGGGCGCGAGAACATCGCCTCACGCACCCGCCGGCACAGCTCCAGCAGGTCCTCGCGGACACCGCCGAGGTCGGGCGCCTCCGCGAAGCGCGGCAGCCCGGCCGCCAGGGCGTCCGCGACGAGGTCCTCCTTGGACGGCCACCGGCGGTAGACCGCCGCCTTCCCCGTCTGGGCTCCCGCGGCGACACCCTCCATGGTGAGGCCGCTCCAGCCGACCGTGCCGAGCTGTTCCAGGGCGGCTTCGAGGATCGCCCGTTCGAGCACGGCGCCGCGCCGACGCGGGGAGGCCGCCCGAGCGGGGGCGGCCGTGCAGTGCGAAGTAGCCATCAGTGTCTCTCCGTTGAGCATGAGGAATCGGGGATTCCCGGTGGGGACGAGCGAGCACCTGGCGAAAAACGGCAGAGTCTTCAGTGAACGCTTGCGTTCACTGTTGGGGAGTCACTACCGTTGCTCGCGACAGTGAACGCGAGCGTTCACTAACGTACTTGTGGGGGACCCATAGTGACGACCTCTCAGTTGATACCCGAAAGAAAACCCGGAGCGGCCCGCCGGGAGGGACATCCCAGCATCGCACTCGCGGTCATCGCGGCCTGCCAACTCATGGTGGTACTCGACGCGACGATTGTGAACATCGCGCTCCCGCACATTCAAGACGCACTCGAATTCAGCACGACCGACCTGACCTGGGTGGTCAGCGCCTACACCCTCACCTTCGGCGGGCTGCTGCTCCTCGGCGGGCGGGCCGGTGACATCCTCGGCCGGCGCCGGGTCTTCATGACCGGAATCCTGCTGTTCACGGCCGCCTCGCTGCTGGGCGGCCTGGCCCAGGAGCCGTGGCAGCTGATGGCGGCGCGCGCGCTCCAGGGAGTGGGTGGCGCGATCGCGTCGCCCACTTCACTGGCTCTGATCACCACCACCTTCCCGGAAGGCCCGGAGCGCAACCGGGCGTTCGGGGTCTTCGCCGCGGTCTCCGCGGGCGGCGGCGCCGTCGGGCTCCTCGCGGGCGGCATGCTCACGGAGTGGCTCGACTGGCGCTGGGTGCTCTTCGTGAACGTGCCCATCGGCCTGCTGATCGCCGCGCTCGCACCGATGTACATCACCGAGTCCGAACGCCACCCGGGCCGCTTCGACGTCGCGGGAGCACTCACCTCGACGCTCGGCATGGCGTCCCTGGTCTACGGCTTCATCCGGGCCGCGGAGGAGGGCTGGCGGGACAGCCTCACCGTCGGGTCCTTCGGCGCCGCGGTGGTCCTGCTGCTGGCCTTCGGGTTCGTCGAGATGCGGGCCAAGGAGCCGATCACTCCGCTGCGGATGTTCGTCGACCGGAACCGCTCGGGCACGTACGTGATCATGCTCAGCCTGGCCGCGGCCATGTTCGGCATGTTCTTCTACATCGTGCTCTTCGTGCAGAACGTGCTGGGGTACAGCCCGATCTCGGCAGGCGTGGCCTTCCTCCCCGTGACCGTCGCGATCGTCACCGGCGCGGGACTGTCGCAGAGGTTCCTGCCCGTGCTCGGCCCCAAGCCGTTCATGGTGGTGGGCTCGTCGCTCGTCGCCCTCGGGCTGGGCTGGCTGACCTTCATCAGCCCGGACAGCTCATACGCCGGCGGGATCCTCGGCCCCATGCTGCTCTTCGGCTTCGGCATGGGGCTGAACTTCGTGACCCTGACACTCACCGCGGTCTCCGGTGTCTCCTCGCACGAGGCGGGCGCGGCGTCGGGCCTGCTCAACGCCACGCAGCAGGTGGGCGGTTCGCTCGGCCTCTCCATCCTCACCACGGTCTTCGGTTCGGCCGGCCGGGACGAGGCGGAGAAGCAGCTGCCGAACTTCCTCGCCGAGGCCTCGGCCGAGCAGAAGGCCGAGTTCGCCAAGACCCGCCAACTGCCCTCCCCGTGGGGCCATGAGGTGCTCGCCGAGGGCATCGCGGCCGCCTTCGTCCCGGCCGCCGCGATGGCCGTGCTCGCGCTGATCGTCGCGTCGCTGGTGATCAAGGTCCGCAAGAGCGACCTGGACGCACTGGCAGGGACGGCAGGGCCGGCCGGAGGCTGAACAGCATGCCGAGGAGGCCGGCCGCGCCCGGAAACCGGCGGCCAGGACGTCGCCCGGCCTTCTGCGGCAGCAGCACTCCGCGAACCACCGGGAACCGGCAGGACCTCAGCGGTACGCGCTCTCGTCCCCGAGACCGCTGCACACGGTCCAGTCCGCGCTTTTCGACAGCGGTCGCCCGGCGAGAATCTCCCGGGCGCGCGCCTCACCCCAGCTGGTCGCGTACCAGGACTCGTCGCCGTCGGCCAGGTCGTCGGCGACGAGCCGCAGCGCGCAGCTGCGCAGCGGCTCCTCCAGCTTGTCCAGTGCCGGTACGGCGTCGGCGGACAGGCCGCGCGCGTAGTCGAGGTCGATCCTGCCCGTGTCCTCGTACCGCTGGACGTTGCGCTCGGCGATCACCGCGTCCGGTGACAGCAGTCCGAACGCGAGCACCGCGGCGGCGGCACTGGCGGCGACGGCGCGGGGCAGCCGGCGCGCTCCCCACACCCCGGCCGCCATGATGAGCGCGATGACGAGCCCGAGCCAGAGCTCCATCGCCACCACCGAGACCCTCAGACGCGTCAGCCCGTACGCCTCCACATACATGTCCATACGCCGCACCGCCGACGCCACGACAACGAGCGCCAGCGCACACAGAGTTCCCAGGACACCACGCACCAGCGTGCGGTCACGGGCGCCGTCGCGGGGCGCCCAGCGCAGGGCGAGGACGATGACGAGCAGCGTCAGCAGGGTGACCGTCAGCAGCTGCCAGAAACCCTGTCGCGCGTACTCGGCGTAGGTCTGGCCCGTCTGCTCCAGTACGGCGTCGTATCCGCCGAAGAGCACCGCCAGCTGGACGGCGTTGAAGGCGGCGAAGAGCACGACGAGCACGGTCAGCGGGAGCGCCCACTCGACACGGCCGCGGGCGCGGCCCTCGGGTATCCGGGCGCGGTCCCAGTGGACGGGCGCCGCCGCCGTATGGGCGGCCGCGAGGCCGAGGACCAGTCCGAACGCCAGGAGCAGGAGATGCCAGGGGCCGCCGGAGACGGACGCGTCCGGCAACAGGCCGCCGAGCAGGTCCGCGAAGGCCGCGTCGGCCCCCGCGAACAGCGCGCCGAAGACCAGCAGCAGGACCGCGGTCACCGCCAGGGCGCGCAGGGCGGGACCGACGCGCCCCCGGGCGCCGCCCGCGCGTTCACGCAGTCCCTGCCAGCCCCAGACGGGACCGGTGACGACCGAGTTGAACACCCCCAGCGGGCTGAGCAGCACGGCGAGCCAGCTCCGGCCGCCGTTCAGGGCGAGCGAGCCCGTCCCCACCGCGGCGGCGACGGCCAGGAAGGACGGCCAGTCGGCGTCGCGCAGTGCCGGTACCGCCAGCAGGGCCAGTCCGCCGATGCCCCATCCGAGTGTCCACGCGCGCGTGCGCCGTCCCGCGGCCTGCGCGGCGAAGTAGCCGGCGAGGGCGGCCGGCAGCGCGACGAGCAGGAGGTTGAGCGCCAGGCCGTCGCCCAGGAGCAGCATGCTCAGCAGTCCGGTGGCGAGCACCGCCCACAGGGTGGCCGTACGGATGGGTGCCGGCGTTTCGACCCGGAGCCCGGCGAGCCAGGACACGGGAGGGGGCGACGGGGCGGCCCAGTCGCCGTCCTCCGCCTCGTCGTCGGCGCGCTCGTCATCGGCCCGTCCTTCGTCCTCCGCCCCGTCGTCGGCGCGATCAACGTCCTCGTCCTCGTCGCGCACGCCCTCCTCGTCCTCGCCCTCGTCCTCGCCCTCGTCCTCGTCCTCGTTAGCGTGCTCGCCGTCCTCGTCGGCATCGGCTTGTTCGCCGTCCGCGTGAGCGTCAGCGGGCGCGCCGTGTGCGTCGCCGTCCGCGTGAGCGTCAGCGAGCGCGCCGTGTGCGTCGCCGTCCTCCTCGCGGTCGGCGCCCTCGCCGACCGCGGCGTCGTCCGGGACTGCGTCGCCCGGGACGGCGCCGTCCCGCGCGCCGGTCTTCGGCACGGTGTCGCTGGACGCCTTCTCCGCTGCGGTCCGGGGACCGGCGTCGCCCCGTGCGCCGGACGCCGGAACGGCCCCGCCGTTCCGGGCCCGGTGGACTCCCCCGGACTTCTCCGGCTTCGGTGCCGTTTCTCCTGGCTCGGACGTGGACGGTGTGTCGGACACGGGACCCCCTCCCAGCCGGTCCACGCACAGCCCGGGGCGCGCCGAAGCGGCGGCAGGGCTGGGGACCGATGTCTCGTCGGCGCGCGCCCGGCATGATCAACAGGCGGCGTGGCGGCCCACGTTATCCACGGGTGTCGGGCCCGGGCCGCGGGCGGCCGCGCTGTAGCAGGCCTGTGACAGACGAGGCGTGTGTGACCGACGAGGGCGGTGGGACACGTCAGGCCCGCCCGGCGGGAGCCACGGCAAGGCGTCGGACCGCGGCAGCTCAGGCGCCCGGTCGGGTCCGCCGGCTCACGCCGGGACCGCCACCCACTCCGGCAGCGGCTCCGTCCGCTCCAGCCACGTGTGCGGCGGGGCACCGGTCTTCCCCGAGGCGACGACACCGCCCACGATGGCGCAGGTGGTGTCCATGTCTCCGCCCACCTGGGCGGTCGACCAGAACGCCTCCTCGTAACCACCGAGGGCCCGGGCCGCCGACCAGAGCGCGAACGGCACCGTGTCGTGTGCCGTCGTACGCCGTCCGCAGCCCAGCACGGCGGCGACCGTCGCGGTGTCGCCGTAGTCGAGCATGTCCCGGGCGCGTCGCAGGCCCGCGCCGACCGCGCTGCGCGGTACGAGCGCGATGACGCCGTCCAGCAGCGTCTCGGCTCCGGGCGGGCCCGCCGGGTCGGCCGCCAGGGCGGCGGCCGCGGCGACGGCCATGGCGCCGACGACGGCCTCACGGTGCTGATGCGTGGGGTAGGCCGAGATCTCGGCCTGGTGCGTCGCCTGCTCCGGGTCGTCCGCGTACCAGGCGCCGAGGGGAGCGATCCGCATCGCTGCGCCGTTCCCCCAGGAGCCCTGTCCCTTGAAGAGCGCGGAGGACAGCTCGCGCCAGTCGCCGCCGTCGCGGATCTGCCGCAGCAGGCGGTCGACAGCGGGCCCGTAACCCCGCTCGACGTCGTGGTGCTCGGCGAAGGAGAGAGCCAGCTCGTCCTGGTCGATGCGGTGGCGTTCGGCCAGCACGGCCACCACGGAGGACGCCATCGCGGTGTCGTCGGTCCACCGCCACGGGCCGGCCGGCAGCTCGCGGCTCTTGAGCAGCGGGAGGTTCACGGGCAGGAAGAACTGCGAGCCCAGCGCGTCTCCCACCGCGAGTCCGCGCAGGCTGGACAGGGCGCGGGCCAAGCGCCCGTCGGGAGAGGAGTCAGCGGTCATCGCCCTGCCACTCTATCCGGTGACTCCGTACGATTCCGGATCACGCCAGCGTTCGAAAGGCCGGTCAAGTGTGTACCTGCCGTCGTCCCCGAGAACGAGCATCCGCATCTCCGCGTTCCCGGGATTCGACAGCGACTCGAATTCCGCGACCGTCCAGTGGAACCAGCGCATGCAGAACAGCCGCATGGCGAGGCCGTGCGTGACCAGGAGCACGTTCGGCGGGTGGTCCGGGGCCTCGAAGCTCCGGTAGAGGCTCTCCAGGAAGTTGCCGACCCGGTCGTACACGTCGGCGCCGGACTCCCCCTGGGCGAAGCGGTAGAAGAAGTGGCCGTACGCGTCCCGGTACGCCTTCTGCAGACGTACGTCGTCCCGGTCCTGCCAGTTGCCCCAGTCCTGCTCGCGCAGCCGGGGCTCCTCGCGCACCCGCACCAGCTCGGGGTCGAGATGGAAGGCCCGGAACGTCTCGTGCGTACGGCGGTACGGGGAGACGTAAACGCTTACGCGCTCCCGTCCGAAGAGCTCGCGAAGCTGTTTGCCCCGCTCCTCCGCCTGCCGCCACCCGGCGTCGGTGAGCGCCAGAGCGTGGTCGGGCTCGCGTTCGTACACGGTGTCGTCGGCGTTGCCCGCCGACTCGCCGTGCCGGACAAGAACGATGCGCCGCGGTCGTGCCATGCCGAAACCCTAGATCGGCCGACGCCCGATCGAGCACTCGTACGGGCTCCATACGGCGTAGATCACACAAATCGACCTCGCCAGAGGGGTCAGGGACGCTTTCCCGCCCCGGGCGCGCCCTCCCGCCTCAGACGATCCAGGACGGCTCCAGCTGGACTATGTCGCCGGCGAGGGCGGCCACGTCCGCCTCGGTCTGGGCTCGCAGGGCGAGACGCTCGACCCGCTCGTCCCGGTACTTTCCGTGCTCGGCGGCCGACTGCCACATGGAGAGAATCAGGAACTCCTGACCCGGCGCCTCACCGAACAACCCGCGGATCATGCCCGGCGAGCCGGCCATGGCGGGGTTCCACACCTTCTCCTGCATGAGGGCGAAGTGCTCGGCACGCTCCTCGTGGACCCGGCAGTGCGCCACCCGCACCAGGTCGGCGTCCGTGAACCTCGGCTCGAAGCCGGTCTTCACGTCGAAACGGTGGTCGAACAGCTTCGCCTGGAGGTCCTTGTAGGTGCCCGACTGCGCGGCCGCGAGCCGGTCGTGGGAGCGGGCCATGAAGGAGTCGTAGAAGGCGCGGCTCTCCCAGAAGGCGAAGAGGTGCGCCACACCCGGCCGTCCCCGGCTCCAGCCCCCGCCCTGCCCCCGGAAACCAGGCTCGCCCAGAAGCCCCGCCCACTTTCGCTGCCCCCGCTCGAAACCGCGGCGGTCCACCACGGTGCAGCGAATCCACTTGACCAGCACCGCGCCATCGTAAGGCCAAGGGACGTGGCGCCGGTCACGCTCCGGAGGAGTGCACCCGGGCAAGCGCCCCCGCGCTCGTGACACGATGTGCAACCAGCCCTTGTAACAGCACAGTTGGGGCAGACGGACAGTCGGACACGGGGAGGGAAGATCATGGTGAACGGTCTCAGCAAGGGCATCAACAAGGTCGAGTTGTCGGTGAAGTGGGACCCGAGTCCCGCCGGCGAGCCGAACACCGATCTCGACATCGTCGCCGGGACCTACCTGGCGGACGACCCGCACGGAAGTGCCGACTACGTCGTGCACTTCGACAGCCGCTCCCCGGACGGCACCATCTACCTCGACCGGGACAGCAAGGACGGCAAGGGCTTCGGTTGGGACGAGGTCATGACCCTGGAGCTGAACCGGCTCGACGACCGCTACACGCGCGTGGTCGTGGGCGTCGTCATCCAGCAGCGTTCCGGCCGCAGGACGTTCGGGGAGGTCATGAACCCCGGTCTGCGCATGCGCGAGGGGTACACCGTCCTGGCCGAGGACGACTTCAGCGGTGTGCCGCAGGCGACGGCGGCGACCGTCGGGGAGTTCGTGCGCGACGGCTCCGGGGAGTGGACCTTCCACCCCGGCATCGACGGCTACGACACGGACCCCGGGGAGTTCACCAGGCTCATGGGCAGGCGCCGCGACGCCTGATCGCGCCGCTGCGGGAGAAGCAGGTCGCCACGAAGGCCCGGGAGTCCCCGGCACCGTGACCGGCCGGGCCGGCCGCGTCCGGCGGCCGGCCCCGGGACGCGAGCGGGGAGCCGGCGACTCGCCGGCTCCCCGCTCACACCGTGTACTTCAGGCCTGACGGCCGCTTCCGGTCAGCTGCAACCGCTGGTCGAGCCGCAGCCCTCGCAGATGTAGCAGGAACCGGCCCGCTGCATCTTCGTACCGCAGGAGAAGCACAGGGGGGCGTCCGCCTGGATGCCCAGCTGCATCTCCACCAGTTCGGCACTGGTGTGCGCCTGCTGCGGGACGGGCTTGACCGCCTCGACCTCGGCCTTCGGAGTGGCGACGGCCTTCAGTTCCTGCGCGCGGGGCGCGGACTGGGCCAGGCCCTCGACGTCCATCTCCTCGTCGGTCGGCTCGTACGAACCGGTCTCCAGGTGACGCTGACGCTCCTCGGCCGAGTGGATGCCGAGCGCGGAGCGCGTCTCGAAGGGGAGGAAGTCGAGCGCGAGACGACGGAAGATGTAGTCGACGATCGACTGCGCCATCCGCACGTCCGGGTCGTCGGTCATGCCGGCCGGCTCGAAGCGCATGTTCGTGAACTTCGAGACGTACGTCTCCAGCGGCACCCCGTACTGCAGACCCACCGAGACGGCGATGGAGAAGGCGTCCATCATGCCCGCGAGGGTCGAGCCCTGCTTCGACATCTTCAGGAAGACCTCGCCGAGACCGTCGTCGGGGTAGGAGTTCGCGGTCATGTAGCCCTCGGCGCCGCCCACCGTGAAGGAAGTGGTGATGCCGGGCCGGCCCTTGGGGAGGCGCTTGCGGACCGGGCGGTACTCGACGACCTTCTCGATCGCGGTACGGATGGTCTCCTCGGCCGTCGCGGTGACCTCCGCCTTCTCCTTCTCCTTGGTCTTCGCGGAGAGGGGCTGGCCGACCTTGCAGTTGTCGCGGTAGATGGCGAGCGCCTTGACGCCCATCTTCCACGCCTCGAAGTAGACCTCCTCGACGTCCTCGACGGTCGCCGTCTCCGGCAGGTTGACCGTCTTGGAGAGCGCGCCGGAGATCCACGGCTGGATCGCGGCCATCATGCGGACGTGGCCCATCGCGGAGATGGAGCGCTCGCCCATGGCGCAGTCGAAGACCTCGTAGTGCTCCTGCTTGAGGCTCGGCGCGTCGATCACATTGCCGTTCTCGGCGATGTGGGCGACGATCGCCTCGATCTGCTCCTCCTGGTAACCCAGGCGGCGCAGGGCCTGCGGGACGGTGCCGTTGACGATCTGCATCGAACCGCCGCCGACCAGCTTCTTGAACTTGACCAGGGCGAGGTCGGGCTCGAGGCCGGTGGTGTCGCAGGACATCGCGAGACCGATGGTGCCGGTCGGGGCGATGACGGAGGCCTGCGCGTTGCGGAAGCCGTTCTTCTCGCCGAGGTGGAGGACGTCCTGCCAGGCCTCCGTGGCGGCGGCCCAGATCGGCGTGTCCAGGTCGTCCACGCGGACGGCCACGGCGTTGGCGTCGGAGTGCTGCTTCATGACGCGCTGGTGCGGCTGGGCGTTGCGGGCGTAGCCGTCGTACGGGCCGACGACCGCGGCGAGTTCGGCGGAACGCCGGTACGACGTACCCGTCATCAGCGAGGTGATGGCGCCGGCGAGGGCGCGGCCGCCGTCGGAGTCGTACGCGTGGCCGGTCGCCATGAGGAGGGCGCCGAGGTTGGCGTAGCCGATGCCCAGCTGGCGGAAGGCGCGGGTGTTCTCGCCGATCTTCTGGGTCGGGAAGTCCGCGAAGCAGATGGAGATGTCCATCGCGGTGATGACCAGCTCGACGACCTTCGCGAAGCGCTCGACGTCGAAGGACTGGTGGCCCTTGCTGTCGTCCTTCAGGAACTTCATCAGGTTCAGCGAGGCGAGGTTGCAGGACGTGTTGTCCAGGTGCATGTACTCGCTGCACGGGTTCGAGCCGTTGATACGGCCGGACTCCGGGCACGTGTGCCAGTGGTTGATCGTGTCGTCGTACTGGATGCCCGGGTCGGCGCAGGCCCAGGCGGCCTCGGCCATCTTGCGGAAGAGCGACTTGGCGTCGACCTCCTCGATGACCTCGCCGGTCATGCGCGACGTCAGGCCGAACTTGTCGCCCGCCTCGACGGCCTTCATGAACGCGTCGTTCACCCGGACCGAGTTGTTGGCGTTCTGGTACTGGACGGACGTGATGTCGTCGCCGCCCAGGTCCATGTCGAAGCCCGCGTCACGCAGGGCGCGGATCTTCTCCTCCTCCTTCACCTTGGTCTCGATGAAGTCCTCGATGTCGGGGTGGTCGACGTCCAGGATGACCATCTTGGCGGCGCGGCGCGTGGCGCCACCCGACTTGATCGTTCCCGCGGAGGCGTCGGCGCCGCGCATGAAGGAGACGGGACCCGAGGCGTTGCCGCCCGAGGAGAGCAGCTCCTTGGAGGAGCGGATCCGGGAGAGGTTCAGGCCGGCACCGGAGCCGCCCTTGAAGATCATGCCCTCTTCCTTGTACCAGTCGAGGATCGACTCCATGGAGTCGTCGACGGACAGGATGAAGCAGGCGGAGACCTGCTGGGGCTGCGGCGTACCGACGTTGAACCAGACCGGCGAGTTGAAGCTGAAGATCTGGTGCAGGAGGGCGTAGGCCAGCTCGTGCTCGAAGATCTCGGCGTCGGCGGGGGAGGCGAAGTACCGGTAGTCCTCGCCGGCCTTCCGGTACGTCTTCACGATCCGGTCGATGAGCTGCCTGAGGCTCACCTCACGCTGCGGGGTGCCCACAGCGCCGCGGAAGTACTTGCTGGTGACGATGTTGACCGCGTTCACCGACCAGAAGTCGGGGAACTCGACGCCACGCTGCTCGAAGTTGACCGAGCCGTCGCGCCAGTTGGTCATGACGACGTCACGGCTGGCCCACTCGACCTCGTCGTACGGGTGCACGCCGGGGGTGGTGTGGATGCGCTCGACACGCAGTCCCTTGCTCGCCTTGGTGCCCTTGGCGCGGGAACTCCGTGCCGGACCGCTCGCCGTCTCTGTCATGCCGCCTCCCTGTTTCAGGCTAAAACGCCCTGAAGTGCCACGTTCTTCCCATGGCACGTTGTGTGTCTGGTACTGCGCGAGCCGCGTCGGCGGTCCGCGCAGCAGGTCTTCGTCTGCCGCCGGTCGACCGGGGCCGGACGTCTCGTCCGGGTCCGGCCCGCCGGTCAGTCGGCGGCGTTCGCGGGCACGGGGACCTGGACGGTCCCTCCGGACCCGCGGTCGGTCACCTGGCGCTCCGCGTCCGCGACGTCACTGTCCGCGGCGGGGCGCTGCCTGCCTTCCCTGAGTTCCACGATGGCGGCCTCGAAGTCCTCGAGCGAGTCGAACGCCCGGTACACGGACGCGAACCGCAGATAGGCGACGAGGTCGAGCTCCCGCAGCGGGCCGAGTATGGCCAGCCCCACGTCGTGGGTGGTCAGTTCGGCGCTTCCGGTGGCGCGCACCGCCTCTTCGACCCGCTGGCCGAGCTGGGCGAGTGCGTCCTCGGTGACAGGCCGCCCCTGGCACGCCTTGCGCACGCCGTTGATGACCTTGGTGCGGCTGAAGGGCTCGGTGACGCCGGACCGCTTGACCACCATCAGCGAACACGTCTCCACCGTCGTGAAACGGCGGGAGCAGTCGGGGCACTGGCGGCGCCTGCGGATCGACGTGCCGTCGTCGGTCGTACGACTGTCGACGACACGGCTGTCGGGGTGCCTGCAGAAGGGGCAGTGCATGGCTCCAACCCTCCCTCACGGCACGACTCATGGACCTCAGGGACCTCTCGGGCCCCTCGAAGCAGCCCCCAGCATAGGCGATGCCCTGGGGTCGGAAGACCCGGGGGACCACAACTTCTGGGATGCCGCCGCAATCCAACCACTACATGTGGTGGCAGGCACGTAAATCCACACGAGGCGCGCGTGTCGCACACGTATCGGCGGGGTGCCGCGCGGTCATACCGGGGCGCGGGCCTGACGCGACACCGTGAGCGACGCACGGAAGGGACCGGTCCCCGGCCCCGGGTGCACGTGATGGCAGACTGGGCGGCGCCTCGGCGGCTGCGGGTGCACTGAGCGCCCGGCCGTGAAGGGTACAGCAATCCGCCGTTTTGTCCGCGGGACGCAGCGTCAGCCATACACCCAGACACATGATCGCGTCAGTGAATTCCCGCTTTTTCACTCGAACGTGTGTTTGGCGCAACCTTTCGAAAGCCACTACCGTTGTCCAGCAGGGAGACCATCGAGAGGGGCCGACGTGACCACCACCGCAGACAGTGCCACCATCACTGCCCAGGACCGCTCCCAGAGCCGACTCGAGCCGGTGCATGCGATGAACGAAGCCATGAATCATGAGGGACCCAAGCGGTCCCTGCCCGGCCGACCTCCAGGCATCCGGGCGGACAGTTCCGGGCTCACGGACCGACAGCGCCGGGTGATCGAGGTCATCAGGGATTCCGTGCAGCGGCGGGGTTACCCGCCGTCGATGCGGGAGATCGGTCAGGCGGTCGGCCTGTCCAGCACGTCGTCCGTCGCCCATCAGCTGATGGCGCTGGAGCGCAAGGGTTTCCTGCGCCGCGACCCGCACCGCCCTCGCGCGTACGAGGTCCGCGGCTCCGACCAGTCCTCCGTGCAGCCCACGGACACCGCGGGCAAGCCCGCCGCGTCGTACGTCCCGCTCGTCGGACGCATCGCCGCCGGTGGTCCGATCCTCGCCGAGGAATCGGTCGAGGACGTGTTCCCTCTCCCCCGGCAGCTGGTCGGCGACGGTGAGCTGTTCGTCCTGAAGGTCGTCGGTGACTCGATGATCGAGGCGGCCATCTGTGACGGGGACTGGGTGACGGTCCGCCGTCAGCCGGTCGCGGAGAACGGCGACATCGTGGCCGCCATGCTGGACGGCGAGGCCACGGTCAAGCGGTTCAAGCGCGAGGACGGCCACGTGTGGCTGCTGCCGCACAACTCCGCGTACCAGCCGATCCCCGGTGACGAAACGACCATCCTGGGCAAGGTGGTCGCCGTACTGCGGCGGGTGTGACACGCCGCGGCGGGCGCCCTCACTCCGCGCCCGCCCCCGACCGGGCCCCGGGACCACCTGCGCCGGTTCCGGGGCCCTGCTCTGCCCGGGCACCGGGCCGGCGGCGCGCTTCGGGCCCGTCCTCCTCCGAGGGTCGGGCCCGCGGCCATGCCTAGGCGTCCTCCGTCGTGCCAGCCGCGTCCTGTGCCTCGCCGGTGGCTCCCTCTGCCGCGCTTGAGGCGTCCTCCGTCCTGCGCGCCGCCTCGTCGATCGCGGCCAGCGACCTGCGGACCTGGTTGCGGTCCGTCGTGTACCAGAAATCAGGCAGCGAGGCCTTGAGATAGCTGCCGTAACGCGCCGTCGCCAGCCGCTGGTCCAGTACGGCGACCACCCCCCGGTCCCCGGACGCCCGTACGAGACGACCGGCGCCCTGCGCCATCAGGAGAGCCGCGTGGGTGGCGGCCACGGCCATGAAGCCGTTGCCTCCCGCTTCCTCGACCGCTTTCTGGCGGGCGCTCATCAGCGGGTCGTCGGGACGCGGGAACGGGATCTTGTCCATGACGACCAGCTGACAGCTCGGCCCCGGCACGTCGACGCCCTGCCAGAGGGACAGCGTGCCGAACAGGCACGTCCGGGGGTCTGCGGCGAAGTTCTTGATCAGCTCACCGAGCGTCTCCTCACCCTGCAGCAGGATGGGGAACTCGGGAATACGCGTGCGCAGTTCCTCGGCAGCCAGCTGGGCGGCCCGCATGGAGGAGAACAGGCCGAGCGTCCGGCCGCCGGCCGACTGGATCAACTCGGTCAGCTCGTCCAGCATGTCTGCGCGGTCGCCGTCACGCGCGGGGCGCGTCAGGTGCTTGGCGACGTACAGGATGCCCTGCTTGGGGTAGTCGAAGGGCGATCCGACGTCGACGCCCTTCCACTGCGGCAGGTCCTCGTCCTCGGCGCCCTCCGGGCCGAGGCCCAGCGAGGCCCCGACGCCGTTGAAGTCGCCGCCCAGCTTCAGCGTCGCGGAGGTCAGGACGACCGACCGGTCCGCGAACAGCTTCTCCCGGAGGAGGCCCGACACCGACATGGGCGCGACCCGCAGCGAGGCACCGAACCGGTCGTGCCGCTCGTACCAGACGACGTCCCACTCGGAGCCGTTCGTGATGCGCTCCGCCACGTCGTGCACGGCCTCCACCGAGGCGAGGGCCTGCTTGCGCACCGCGTCCTCGTCCTGGACGGACTTGTCGCGGGTGGCGCCGATCCCCGAGATCACCGTACGAGCGGCGTCGCGGAGCGCCATCAGGGCATAGCCGAGGTCCTCGGGGATCTCCTCCAGCCGGCCGGGCAGAGCCAGCTCCATGAGCCGCTCGAAGCCCTCGGCGGCGGTCTGGAGCTGGTCGGCGGCCTTCTCGTTGACCAGCTTCGCGGCACGGCGCACGGCGCGGTTGACCTGGCCCGGCGTGAGCTCGCCGGTCGCGACTCCGGTGACCCGGGAGACCAGCTCGTGAGCCTCGTCCACGATCAGGACCTCGTGCTGCGGGAGCACCGGAGCGCCCTCGATGGCGTCGATCGCGAGCAGTGCGTGGTTGGTGACGACGACGTCCGCGAGCTTGGCGCGCTCCCGTGCCATCTCGGCGAAGCACTCGGCGCCGTACGCGCACTTCGTGGCGCCCAGGCACTCACGGGACGAGACGGAGATCTGCGCCCAGGCACGGTCGGAGACGCCGGGCGTCAGATTGTCACGGTCCCCGGTCTCCGTCTCGTCGGACCAGTCGCGCAGCCGCACCAGGTCCTGTCCGAGCTTGCTGGTGGGTGCTGCCGCCTCGAACTGGTCGAAGAGGCCCTCCTCCTCGTCCTGCGGCATGCCCTCGTGCAGACGGTGCAGGCACAGGTAGTTCGACCGGCCCTTGAGCATCGCGAAGGAGGGACGGCGGCGCAGCAGCGGATGCAGCGAGTCGACGGTCCGCGGGAGGTCCCGCTCGGCGAGCTGCCGCTGGAGCGCGAGGGTGGCCGTCGCCACGACGACGCGCTCCCCGTGCGCGAGTGCGGGCACCAGGTAGCCGAGCGATTTACCGGTGCCGGTGCCGGCCTGGACCAGCAGGTGCGATCCGTCGTCGATCGCTTCCGCGACGGCTTCGGCCATGGTCACCTGGCCGGGACGCTCCGTACCGCCGACGGCGGTGACGGCAGCGTGCAGGAGTTCGGGGAGTGAGGGCTTCGTCATAGCGCGACCACCCTACGGGGCGGGACTGACAACCGGGTGGTCACGCCGAGGGCGAGGGGCGTGATCAGGACGGATGCGGGGGCGCACGGTGGCGTCACAGCACATCGCGCAGGCCCCGGTCCCTGACCAGGAGGGCGGCGCGTTTGCCTGGCAGGTCCACCTCGGCGGAGAACCGGAAGCCGGCGCTCAGGAACGCCGAGACGGACGGAGTGTTACGCAGATCGGGTTCGGCGACGACGCGCCCGCACGACGGGCGCTTCTCGCACACGAGGTCGGCGACGGCGCGGAGCAGGGCGGAACCGAGACCTCGCCCGCGTCCGGCGACACCGCCGATGAGGAGGTGGATGCCGGTGTCGTGCGGGCGGGCCGGGTAATGGCGTGCGAGCGGGTCGAGGTCGGCCCGGTAGATCTCCCAGTAGCTCATCGGGGTGCCGTCCAGCACGCCGAGGCAGGGCACGCTGCGTCCGTCCCCGGCGAGCTGGTCCCGCAGGTGCCGCTCGGTCACCGTTTCGGGTCCGGCGAGTTCCCAGAACGCGGCGACGGCGGGGTCGTTCATCCACCGGGCGACGAGCGTCAGATCGCGCCGGAGCCGGACGGGGACGAGCTGGAAGACACCTACGGGGGTGGCTGTGGGCCCCCAGGTACCGACGTGGTCGAGCAGGTCGTCACCCGCCGGGGCGGTGCTGTCCGCCGGCTCCCCCTCTCCATTGCCTGCTTCCTCGGCGAGGAGGGCGATGAGTTCGTCGGGCAGGCGCAGGTCCAGGGTGTCCTGGCCTTCCGAGTCCGGGCCGGCGGCCCGGTCGGCACCGGCACCGGCACCGGCATCGGTGTCGGGGGCGGTCGCGGCGTCGGCGCTCGCATCGGTGGAAGGCACGGCGACGCTCCTCTCAGGAGACGGGGTGGGTCACTTCCCGCAGGGACGAAGGGGGTTGGTGAGGGTGACGTAGACGGACTGGGTGTCGACCGGGCCGACGAGTTCGTCGAGGCCGTGCAGCCGGGTCAGCAGGTTGGCCTTGCAGCGCAGGACGGAGGAGTCCAGCAGGTACGCGGGCAGGGACGAACGCAACCGGTCGGGACCGGTGGCCACGTCCGCGAGGAAGCGGCGGAACGCGGCGAGCAACAGCTCCTCGCCGGCGAGGCGTTGGGAGCCGAAGGCGCCGACGAGACCGAGCACGTTGTTGATGGCGAGGTAGTAGGCGAAGCGCTCGTCGGTGACCTCGTCGGAGACGAACGTGTCGCTGTGCTCGCCGATGCCCGGCAGCCGGGCGTCGAGTGCCGCCCGCCGTGAGGCGCGGAAGTAGTAGCCCTGGTTGTCGCGGTAGCGGCCGCCCGCGGGCCAGCCCTCGGGGTCCAGCAGGAGCAGGGTGTTCTGCTGGTGTGCCTCCAGGGCGATCCCGGCCTCGCTGTCCAGCCAGAGCACCGGGCGCACGACCTGTTCCAGGTAGCGCAGGAACCACTCGGCGGACACGGCACCCCGGGAGCGCCCGGTCCGGTCGGCGAGGCGGGTGACGACTTCGGCGAGCCGGGACCTCATGACGGGGTGGGGACGGCCGTCGGCCCGGGCGTGGGGCCGGAGGGAGAGGAACCCGGCCACGCAGGAGACGTCGTCCGTCGGTCCGAAGGGGTTGTGGCGGATCACCACGTCGAGGCCCCGCACGGGCCTGCCGTCGAGGCCGTCGACGGCGAGCCATGCCGGATCGCGGACGATGCCGAACCCCGGGTGGGCGGCCTGCCACTGCTTGGACAGACCGGCACGCAGCAGGCGGTGGACCTCGACGCCGCGGTGGAGTTCCTTGCGGAGGTTCTCACGGCGGGAGTTGGTGATGCGCAGGCCGAGCGAGGTCTTGAGCATCGCGGGGGCGCCGGAGCGGTAGAGGGTGCGGACGGAGGAGGTGGGATGCCACGGAGCGCCGTACGGGCCGAGGTCGCGGAGCAGCCCGGCGGTGAACAGGGCGTCGGTGTCCGGGCGGTGCCGGATCTCGTGGGCCTGCCAGGGGTGCAGCGGCAGGGCCGTGTGTCCGTCGGGCAGCGCCAGTCCGGTACCGGCGAGTCGCGCGGTCAGCTGCCCGGCGGCGACGGGGCGACCGCGTTCCGTCCACGCCGAGTCGGCCGCGAGCACGGAGGGCGCGACCGCCAGCCAGTGCAGGGGAAAGGCACCGCGCAGCTCGGGCGAGTACTGCCGGGCCTCCGCGTCGGAGAGTCCCTCGCGGCTCTTGGGCGTCGGATGCAGAGGGTGTCCGAGGAGCAGCGCCTGCTCGGCGGCGAGGAAGCGGTCGGGTCCGTCACCGGGGCGTTCGCGGCGCTCGCCGATGAAGGCGGCGGTCCGGCGGACCGAGTCGGCGACCCGTCCGACCAGGTCGTTCACGTCGCTGATTCCGCCGGGCCGCGCGGTACCCGGCGAGGCGGCTCCGGGCGCGCTTCCCGCGAGGCCGGAGGCGTCGACGGCGTGGGTGTCCGTAGGCTCGGCCGTGGTCCCGCGTGGCCCGGCTCCCGCGTCAGCCGTCTCCCGGGCGAGCAGGGCCGCCACGGTGACGGCGTCGGCGGGAGGTGCCCCTTGCGGGGTGCCCTCGACGCGGGGAAGCCCGAAGCGGTGCCAGCCGGCCGGGGACCAGTGGTGCACCGGAGCGAGGAGGGCGGCGCCGGTTGCGGGGAGGGGGATGCGGAGGATGCCGTCGTCGGGAGCCCGGAGATCGTTCTCGCGCACCCAGCAGCGCAGCAGGTTCTCGACGGCCGCCGCCTGGGCCGCGGTATGCGGGTCCGGATGGTCGAGCAGGTCCGGGGTCTCGTGTGCCGGCGGCCTCGGGGCCGCCGATGTCCCGTCCTTCTGCCTCGGGACCGAGGCAGCGTGCGGCACGGGCGCGGCCTGGCCGCCGCGGGGCTCGCGCTCGGGCCCGAGCGGAAGGTCGTCGGATGCGGGGGTGGGGTTCACGGGCGTTCCTTGCGGGGTCCGGGGTGGCGCGGGGCAAATTCGTCGGGGCTTGATCGTTGGGGCTTGTCCGTCGGGGTGTCCGTCCGCGTGTACGTCGGGCTTGTCCATCGGGGTGTACGTCGGGCTTGTCCGTCCGGGTGTCCGTCCGCGTGTACGTCGGGCTTGTCCATCGGGGTGTACGTCGAGGACGGGGCCGGGGTGTGGGCGTGCGCGGGGATGTGCGGGCTGGGTGATGCGGCTGCGAGGGCGTCGTCGGGGCGGGCCGAGTCGGGCGGTGGCGGGTGCCCGGTCTCCGGACTCCGGTCGTCGACCGGTGGCGGGGGGTCCGCGGGCGGTCGACGGGTCGCGCGCGGCGCTCCCGCGCCATCGGTCCCCACCGGGGACGGGATGCCGGTCACAGTCGCCGCCGGCTGTCCGACCGCCCGCCGCCGACTGCCGCCGGTCACCGGTCACCGATCGCCGCTGACGGAACCCGAGTCCCGCCCCCGCCCCAGTACGTCCCTCGGCACAGCCCTGCGCGACATCACCGCCGCCTCCGCACCCGTACCGGAGCCCTACCCGGCTCCCGCGGCAGGCCCCCGCTCGGCAGACGCCCGAGCGCCCGGCCCCCGCTCGGCAGACGCCCGAGCGCCCGGCCCCCGCTCGGCAGACGCCCGAGCGCCCGGCCCCCGCTCGTCCGGCCCCCGCTCGCCCGGCCCCCGCTCGTCCGGCCCCCGCTCGTCCGGTTTCGCGTCCGGAACCCCCCGCGCCACCGCCGCCACCGCGTCCGCCAGCCGTTCCAGTACGGCGTTCGCCTGTTCGTCGGTGATCGTCAGGGGTGGGAGCAGGCGGACGACGCTGTCCCGGCGGCCGCCGAGTTCGACGATCAGACCGCGCCGCAGGCACTCCCGCTGGACCGCGGAGGCCAGGTCGGGTGCGGCGGGCGGCGGGTCCGTGCCGGCGCCGTCCGGGTGCACCAGCTCCAGGCCGATCATCAGTCCCCGGCCGCGCACGTCCCCGATGCAGGCGAACTCCGCGGACAGTGACCGGAGTTGTCCGAGCATGCGCGCCCCCAGCGCGGCGGCACGCTCGGCGAGGCGGTTCTCGCGCACGTGGCGGAGGGTCGCCGTGCCCGCGGCCATGGCGAGCTGGTTCCCGCGGAACGTGCCCGCGTGGGCACCGGATTCCCACACGTCGAGTTCGTCGCGGTAGACGACGACGGCCAGCGGGAGACTGCCGCCGATGGCCTTGGACAGGACCATCACGTCGGGCGTGACGCCGCTGTGCTCGACGGCCCAGAAGGCACCGGTGCGGCCGACCCCCGTGTGAACCTCGTCGGCGATCAGCGGGATGGACCGGGCGCGGGTGATCTCCCGCATGCGCCGCATCCAGTCGTCCGGCGCGGGGGTCACCCCGCCCTCGCCCTGGACCGGTTCGAGGATCATGCCGGCGGGGTGCGGCACACCCGACTTGACGTCGTCGAGGACCGACTCGGTCCAGCGGGCCGCGAGCTCGGCCCCGCGGTCACCGCCGACCCCGAAGGGACAGCGGTAGTCCTGCGGATACGGCAGCCGTGCCATCCGTACTCCGGACGCGCCTCCGGACGCTTCGAGCGCCCCCGCGGTCATCCCGTGGCAGGCGCCGGTGAAGGCCAGCATCGTGGTGCGCCCGGTCGCGGCACGCACCAGCCTGAACGCGGTCTCGACGGCGTCCGTGCCGGCCGGACCGCAGAACCGCACCCGGGCCCGCTCGGCGAACGCGGGCGGCAGCGTGCGGAACAGCTCGGTCGTGAAGGCGTCCTTGACGGGGGTGGCGAGGTCGAGGGCGTGCAGCGGCGCCCCCGAGTCGAGGACGCTCCTGATCGCCTCGAGGACCACCGGGTGGTTGTGCCCGAGAGCCAGGGCCCCGGCCCCGGAGAGACAGTCGAGATACCGGCGTCCGTCGGCACCCTCGATCGTCAGCCCCCGCGCGCGGACGGGCACGATCGGCAGGGCGCGCGCGTAGGTGCGCGCCGCGGACTCGCGCGCCGACTGGCGCCGCAGCATTCCCTCGTGCGCCGCGTGCGCCTCCCCCGACCCGCTCTCCTCCCGTACCCTCACGGGCTCACGCCCCATCACCGCAGACTCCGTCACGGCCACGACTACAGGTCCTCCCGCTGCTCAGAGGCGAGTTGGCGGGGGTTTCCGAACGCAGGCGGCAGCTCCCCCGTACGTACCAACGACGAGGCAGGCACGGGGAAGCGGGTGAGGTGAAGATCCTTGCCGTGACGGAACCGTTGCCGTTCCGTCGGAACTCCCCCACAGCGACCGCATAGTGTGTGGTGCCGTTCAGAAGTGCGGGCGGGTCACCGGCCCGGCCGCCCGATCGGCACCGCCCGGCCCCCTGCCGAAGGGGTCCGGAGGGGCGGCTCCGTACGGAAGTGCACAGGTACGGCCGCCGCCGAGGCAGCGCAGACATTTCTCACGTCCAGGGGGAGTTCACACCATGCGATCCATACGCCCGCCCTTCACCGCTCGCCGAGGGGGGAGCACGCGCCGCAGAACCTCCCCCGTCCTGGTCGCCGTCGGCCTCACCGCGACGCTGGCGCTCACCGCCACCGCGTGCGGCTCGGGCGACGAGCAGACGAACGCCGAGGCGTCCGCCTCCGCGGCCGGGAGCGGCGACGGCAAGATCAAGATCCCGCAGGACGTCAAGGACAAGCTCAAAGAGCACGGCTTCGACATCGACAAGTGGAAGAACGGCGCCTGGAAGAACTGGGACAGGGACGACTGGCTGCGCGAGGCGGACGAGTTCGTCAACCCCATCATCAAGGACCTGTGGGACCCGGACCGGATGCGTGACGCGGACGACCCGGACCAGGACAAGGGCGTCGACGAGAACGACATCTCCGGCGACCAGGGCGTCACCGACGCGACCCCGGCTCCCGTGCCCGCCCGGTCGGTGCAGGCCGCCTACCACGAGCGCGTGCCCGAGGCCGGCAAGGTGTTCTTCGACTCCCCCGAGGGCACGATGGTCTGCTCGGCGACCGTGGTGAAGGACCCGGCCCACCCGGGCAAGTCGAACCTGGTGTGGACGGCGGGCCACTGCGTGCACGCGGGCAAGAAGGGCGGCTGGTACCGCAACATCGCCTTCGTACCGGCCTACAACAACGCCGGCAAGAACGCGTCCCAGTTGCAGAGCGCCGCCAAGGCGGAGATCGCTCCCTACGGCGTGTGGTGGAGCGACTGGGCGCAGACCTCGGACCAGTGGATCGAGCAGGGTGGCGCCACGGGCGGCGAGGGTGCGCCGTACGACTTCGCCGTGCTGCATGTGACCCCGGAGAAGGGCAGCGACGGCAAGTCCCTGGAGGAGACGGTCGGTTCGGCACTGCCGGTGGACTTCAACGCGCCGGCCGTACCGGAGGTGTCGAGCATCACCGCGACCGGCTACCCGGCGGCGGCGCCCTACGACGGGCAGAAGCTGTTCCAGTGCACGGACGAGCCGGGGCGGCTGTCGATCGTGAAGTCCGACCCGACGATGTACCGCATCGGCTGCACCATGACCGGCGGTTCGTCCGGCGGCGGCTGGGTGGCGAAGGGGGCGGACGGCAAGCCCGCTCTGGTCTCCAACACCTCGATCGGTCCGGTGAGTTCGGGCTGGCTGGCGGGCCCGCACCTGGGGGCCGAGGCCAAGGGTGTGTACGACTCGGTCAGTGGGAAGTTCGCCGGACAGTGACCCGCCCGGCCTGACCGGGCGCGGACGGACGGTGGCGGGGTGGCACAACGGACGGCCCACGGACGGCGCACGGACAGCGCGCGGGGAAAGCTTCACCACCCCACCAGCGTTCCCCCGCAACCACCCGGGCATAGTGGGGTGTCGCGTTCGAGCGGGTCCGCCGAGGACCGACTCCGCACCTGACCAGCACATGACATAAGCGCTTCAACGGGGGTTCCCACCACATGCGTTCCATACGTACGTCCGTCGCACCCCGGCGCGGCAGACCCGGCGTTCTCGTGGCCGCGGGGATCGTCGCGGCCCTGTCGCTCACCGCCAGCGCCTGCGGCTCGGGCGACGACAGGGCGAGCGACAAGCCCGCGGCCGGCACGTCCCAGGGGGCGGGCGAGGACAAGGCCCGGATTCCCGGCGACCTCGCCGACCGGCTCAAGGAGCACGGCATCGACGTCGACCGGTGGAAGGACGGCGGCTGGAAGAACTGGGACAAGGACAAGTGGCTCAGTGACGCCAAGGACTTCGTCAACCCGGTGATCAAGGGGCTGTGGAAGCCGGAGCGGATGAAGTCCGCCGAGGACCCGGACAAGACGATCGCGGCGAAGGACGCGTCCGCCGACCAGGGCGTCAGCGACCCCGCACCGGAGCCGGTCAGGGCCACGGCGGAGAAGACGCCGTACCACCGGAACGCGGCCCCGGTCGGCAAGGTCTTCTTCGACTCGCCCAAGGGGTCGATGGTCTGCTCCGGCACGGTCGTCAGGGACGTCAACCACCCCGGCAGGTCCAACCTGGTGTGGACCGCCGGCCACTGCGTGCACGCGGGCGGCAGCGGCGGCTGGTACCGCAACATCGCCTTCGTCCCGTCCTACAACGACCTGGACAAGTCCGAGGCGCAGCTGAGCGGTGCCACCGCCGCGGAGATGGCACCGTACGGCCAGTGGTGGGCCGACTGGGCCTCGACCTCCCGCGAGTGGATCTCCGGCGGTGACGAGACGGGCGGTGCCGGCGCCCCGTACGACTACGCCGTGCTGCACGTGAAGCCGGAGCGGGGCGCCAAGTCCCTGGAGGAGACGGTCGGCAACGCGCTGGACGTGGACTTCTCCGCGCCCTCCGCGCGGAGTGCCGGCGCCATGGGTGCCTGGGGCTACCCCGCCGCGCCGCCGTACAACGGTCTGAGCATGTTCAAGTGCGTCGACCGGCCGGGGCGGCTCTCGCTCAGCCCGGGTCTGCCGACGATGTACCGCATCGGCTGCACGATGACGGGCGGCTCGTCCGGCGGCGGCTGGTTCCGTGTCGTCGACGGCAGGACCAAGCTGGTGTCGAACACGTCGATCGGCCCGTCCGACCACACCTGGCTCGCCGGACCGCAGCTCGGTGCGGGCGCCGAGGCGCTCTACCGGAGCATGAGCAAGAAGTACGGCGGCCGGTAGGCACAGCAGCGCTCCGCCACGGCACACGGCGAAGTCCCGCCCCCTGCGAGGGGAGCGGGACTTCGGCCGCCGTACGGTCCGGCTCGCCGCCGGTCCTGCGCCTGCGGTGCGGCGCCCGGGATCAGGCGAGCGGCGCGGGGACGTACGGCGCGAGATCCGCCGCCAGTTCCTCGTGCACCCGCGCCTTGAGCAGGGTGCCCTCCGGGGTGTGCTCCTCGGAGATGACGTCGCCCTCGTCGTGCGCCCGGGCGATCAGCTGGCCCTGCGTGTACGGCACGAGCGCCTCGATCTCGACCGAGGGACGCGGCAGCTCGTTGTCGATGAGCGCGCGCAGCTCGGCGATGCCCCGGCCGGTGCGGGCGGAGATCGCGATGGACCGCTTCTCGATCCGCATCAGCCGCTGAAGGACCAGCGGGTCGGCGGCGTCCGCCTTGTTGATCACCACGATCTCGGGCACCTTCGTGGCACCCACGTCGCGGATGACCTCGCGCACGGCGGCCAGCTGCTCCTCCGGGGCCGGATGCGAACCGTCCACCACGTGCAGGATCAGGTCGGAGTCGCCGACCTCCTCCATCGTGGAGCGGAACGCCTCGACCAGGTGGTGCGGCAGGTGCCGGACGAAACCGACCGTGTCGGCCAGCGTGTACAGCCGGCCGCTCGGGGTCTCGGCCCGGCGGACGGTCGGGTCGAGGGTCGCGAACAGCGCGTTCTCGACGAGCACGCCCGCGCCCGTGAGGCGGTTGAGCAGCGAGGACTTGCCCGCGTTGGTGTAGCCCGCGATGGCGACCGAGGGCACCTTGTGGCGTCGGCGCTCCTGACGCTTGATCTCGCGGCCGGTCTTCATGTCCGCGATCTCACGGCGCATCTTCGCCATCTTCTCGCGGATCCGCCGCCGGTCCGTCTCGATCTTGGTCTCACCGGGACCACGGGTGGCGAGGCCGCCGCCCTTGCCGCCGCCCATCTGACGGGACAGCGACTGACCCCAGCCGCGCAGTCGCGGCAGCATGTACTGCATCTGCGCGAGCGCGACCTGCGCCTTGCCCTCTCGGGACTTGGCGTGCTGGGCGAAGATGTCCAGGATCAGGGCGGTCCGGTCGATCACCTTGACCTTGACGACGTCCTCGAGGTGGATCAGCTGGCCGGGGCTCAGCTCACCGTCGCAGATCACGGTGTCGGCGCCGGTCTCCAGGACGATGTCCCGCAGCTCGTTGGCCTTGCCGGATCCGATGTACGTGGCCGCGTCGGGCTTGTCGCGGCGCTGCACGACGCCGTCGAGCACGAGCGCACCCGCGGTCTCCGCGAGGGCGGCCAGCTCGGCCAGCGAATTCTCCGCGTCGGTCATGCTGCCCGTGGTCCACACCCCGACGAGTACGACGCGCTCCAGGCGGAGCTGCCGGTACTCGACCTCGGTGACGTCCTCGAGCTCGGTGGACAGACCCGCGACACGGCGCAGGGCGGCCCGCTCGGAGCGGTCGAACTGCTCGCCGTCCCGCTCTCCGTCGATCTCGTGGCTCCAGGCGACGTCCTCTTCCATCAGGGCATCGGCCCGAAGACCTTCGGGGTAGTTCTGCGCCGCGACGCTCTGCGCGTCCTGGGAAGGGGAAGAAGAGGAGGTCATTGGATCCTTACGTCGATGGGAATGCGATGCGGCAACGGACGTCGCCCGTCATGGTGGACAACGCCCGGGGGCGCCGGGAGATTCCCGGCGTCCGCCGCACGTGCCCCGGGAGGCCGTGCCGCCGACCAGAAAGATGGTCGCACGGCACGCCCCGTCTCGTCACGCGAGTTAACCCTTGCCTCCGCGCGCCTTGGGGGCGTCGCTCCTCCAGTCCGGGTGCCCCGGCATGGGCGGAGTCCTCTCCCCGTGGAGCCACGCCTTGAAGAACCCGGTCAGGTCGCGCCCGGACAGGGTCGACGCGAGGTCCACGAAGTCGGCCGTCGTCGCCGTGCCGTCCTGGTGGAGGGCAACCCAGGTCCGCTCCAGGCGTTCGAAGGCCGGGCGCCCGATCTCCTGCCTGAGCGCGTACAGCACCAGCGCGGCGCCGTCGTAGACGTTGGGCCGGAAGATGCTGATCTTCTGACCCGGATCGGGCGCCTTGGGCGCGGCGGGCGGCCCGCCCGCGGCCCGCCAGGAGTCGGAGGCGCGGTAGGCCGCCTTCATCCGCGTCTCCATGCGCCGGCCGGCCTTCTCCTCCGAGTACAGGGCCTCGTACCAGGTGGCGTGCCCCTCGTTGAGCCACAGGTCGGACCAGGTGCGCGGGCTGACGCTGTCGCCGAACCACTGGTGGGACAGCTCGTGGACCATGACCGACTCGACGAGCCACTTCGGGTACGCGGGTTCGGTGAAGATGTCCTTCTCGAACAGGGAGAGGGTCTGGGTCTCCAGCTCGAAACCGGTCTGCGCCTCGGCCATCAGCAGCCCGTACGTCTCGAAGGGGTACCGGCCGACCTTCTCCTCCATCCAGGCGATCTGGCCCGGCGTCTTCGCGAGCCACGGTTCCAGGCGGTCCCGGTCCTTGGTGGGCACGACGTCGCGGACGGGAAGCCCGTGCGGGCCGCCGCGGTGCACCACCGTGGAGCGCCCGATGGACACCTGGGCCAGTTCGGTGGCCATGGGGTGCTCGGTGCGGTACGTCCAGGTGGTGGCGCCGGCCCGCCGGTCCGTTCCCGCGGGCAGTCCGTTGGCGACCGCCGTGTACCCCTCGGGCGCGGTCACACGGATGGTGAACATCGCCTTGTCGAAGGGGTGGTCGTTGCACGGGAAGACCAGGTGGGCGGCGTCGGCCTGGTTGGCCATGGCGAGGCCGTCCCTGGTCCGCACCCAGCCGCCGTCCCGGCCCTGGGCGGACACCGGGTCGCTGGTGTGCCGCACGGTGACCCGCAGGGCCGTGCCGGCCGGGACCGGCGCCGGCGGGGTGACCACCAGGTCCTCGCCCGCGCTCGTGAACGTCGCCGGTACGCCGTTCACCTCGACCTCCCGCACGGTGCCGTGCGCGAAGTCGAGGTTGATCCGCTCCAGCGGGCTCGTGGTCCGGGCGGCGACGGTGGTGACGGCAGTGAGCGGTTTGTCGTTCGCGCCGGCGTAGGTGAAGTCGAGGTCGTACGACGTGACGTCGTAGCCGGGGTTGCCCAGGTGCGGGAAGAGGCGGTCGCCGACGCCGAGCGGGACGGCCGGTGAGGGGGCGCTCGCGGCGAGGAGGCAGACGGACACGGCGGAGGCGAGCAGCGCCGTCGTGACGCGCCGCCTCCCGGGGCGGGGGGTGAGCAGCATGAACCACCGCTACCAGCGCGCACCCCCTCCGCGGTGACGGCGCGCACCGGGCCCACCCGAACGGGTACCCGCCGGGCGCCCTCGGCGGTCACTGGGCGGCGGCCGCCTAGTGCTGCGCGCGGTTGACGTCGAAGACGCCCGGCACGTCGCGCATGGCCCGCATCAGGGCGGGGAGGTGTGCGGCGTCCGGGAGTTGGAGGGTGTACGTGTGCCGTACCCGCTGCTGGCTCGGCGGTTCGACGGTGGCCGAGACGATCGCGACGCCCTCCAGGGCGATGGCCTCGGTGAGGTCGGCGAGCAGATGGGGCCGCCCGAAGGACTCGGCGACGAGGGTGACGCGGCACTCGGTGGTGTCGCCCCAGCGCACGCCGACCTCCGCGCGCCCCACGCCCTTCATGCGCTCCACGGCGGGGCATTCGAGCCGGTGGACGGTCACCACTCCCCCGCGTACGGCGAAGCCGGTCACCTCGTCGGGCGGTACGGGGGTGCAGCAGCCGGCGAGGCGCACGGACGCGCCGGGCTGGTCGACGACGGCGTTGGCGGCGCCCGGCCGCGCGGGGGGCCCTTCGGCGGCGGGCCTCGGAGCCGCGGCGGGCGCCTCGGGGGTCTGCGTGGCACGCGGTGCGGGGTGAGTGGCGATCCAGCGCTGGATGGCGATGCGGGCGGCGGGCGTGTGCGCGTGCTCCAGCCACTCCCGGGAGGGCTCGGAGGCGGCGTCCTGGCCCATCAGCAGCTGCACGGTGTCACCGTCCCGCAGGACCGTGCTCAGCGTCGCCAGACGGCCGTTGACGCGCGCGCCGATGCAGGCGTGCGCGTCCTCGCCGTACTGGGCGTAGGCGGCGTCCACGCAACTGGCGCCGTCGGGCAGGCCCAGCGAGCCGCCGTCGGCCCGGAAGACGGTGATCTCGCGGTCCTGGGCGAGGTCCTCGCGCAGGGTGGACCAGAACGTGTCGGTGTCGGTGGCGGCCTCCTGCCAGTCGAGGAGTCGGGAGAGCCAGCCGGGCCGGGTGGGGTCGGCGCGCTCGCCGTCGAAGGAGCGCTCCCCCGCGCCGTCCGTCTGCTCGTCGGCGGGAGTGGCGTAGGGGTTGCCCAGGGCGATGACTCCGGCCTCGGCCACCTTGTGCATCTGGTGCGTGCGGATGAGGACTTCGGCGATCTCGCCGTCCCCGCGGGCGACCGCCGTGTGCAGCGACTGGTACAGGTTGAACTTCGGTACGGCGATGAAGTCCTTGAACTCCGAGACCACCGGGGTGAGGCAGGTGTGCAGCTCGCCGAGGACGCCGTAGCAGTCGGCGTCCTCGTTGACGAGCACCAGGAGCCGCCCGAAGTCGGAGCCGCGCATCCGCCCGCGTTTGCGCGACACCCGGTGCACGGAGACGAAGTGCCGTGGCCGGATGACGACTTCGGCCGGGATCCCCGCCTCGCGCAGGACGGTGCGCACCTCCTCGGCGATCTCCCCGAGCGGGTCGTCGCGGCGGGCCGCGTTGTCGTCGATCAGTTCCCTGGTGTGCTCGTACTCCTCGGGGTGCAGGATCGAGAAGACCAGGTCCTCCAGCTCGGTCTTGAGCGCCTGCACGCCGAGCCGTTCGGCGAGCGGGATGAGCACGTCCCGCGTCACCTTGGCGATGCGTTCCTGTTTCTCGGGGCGCATGACGCCCAGGGTGCGCATGTTGTGCAGCCGGTCGGCGAGTTTGATCGACATGACCCGGACGTCGTTGCCGGTGGCGACGAGCATCTTGCGGAACGTCTCGGGCTCGGCGGCGGCCCCGTAGTCGACCTTCTCCAGTTTCGTGACGCCGTCGACGAGGTAACAGACCTCCTCGCCGAACTCCGCGCGCACCTGATCGAGCGTCACGTCCGTGTCCTCGACGGTGTCGTGGAGCAGGGAGGCGGTCAACGTCGTGGTCTCCGCGCCCAGTTCGGCGAGGATGAGGGTGACCGCCAGCGGGTGCGTGATGTAGGGCTCGCCGCTCTTGCGCATCTGGCCGCGGTGCGAGGACTCGGCGAGCACGTACGCCCGGCGCAGCGGTTCCAGGTCGGCGTCGGGGTGGTGGGCGCGGTGGGCCTCGGCCACGTGGCCGATCGCGTCGGGCAGCCGGTCCCGGGCCGCGGGTCCAAGCAGTGCGGCCCGGCCCAGGCGGCGCAGGTCGATCCGCGGACGGCCCTTCCTGCGGTGTGCCGGGGCCGCCTCGCGCCCGAGCGGGAGCGCGGGCTCGGGGGACGGCTGCGCTGGGCCTGGCGTCGCGGGATTCGTCGCCTCCGCACTCATGGGCACCTCCGGCTGCGTAGACCGGTGGACGGGGTGCCCCAGGGCGTACACGGCTCAGGGGCTGATGTCGTTCCCCCGTCCGGGCCGGTGCTTGATGCTACCGAGCCCACCACGCCCGGCTGACCGCCTCCCGCCGAGCGTGAAACGGATCACCCATTCGAGCGAAGGTTTTCGGGTTTACGGTTCGGATCTGCGCGAGGCGGGACGGCACGGCCGGTCAGGCGCGCCCGGCGCCGAACCACTCCGCGTCGATCTCTCCCTCGGCGACGATCACCGCGGGGCCCGTCATCTCGATCTCGCCGTCCGGGCGCTCGGTGATCACGAGCGTGCCGCCGGGCACGTCCACGGTGTACGTCACCGGGGTGCCGGTCCCGGCCGGGTCGGCGCCGTCCCGCCGGGCGGCGGCGACGGCCACGGCGCAGGCGCCCGTGCCGCAGGATCGGGTCTCGCCCGCGCCGCGCTCGTGCACGCGCACGGCGACGTGCCGGGGGCCGCGGTCGGCGACGAACTCCACGTTCACCCCGTCCGGGTAGGCGGACGCCGGGCTGAAGGGCGGCGGGGTGAACAGGTCGCCGGCGTGTGCGAGATCGTCCACGAAGGCGACCGCGTGCGGGTTGCCCATGTTCACGTGGCGCGCGGGCCAGCTGCGCTCGCCGACGCTCACGGTGACGTCGCCCGCGGGGAACACGGCCCTGCCCATGCCGACGGTGATGTCACCCGCGGCGGAGCCGCCGGGGGATCCCGCCTTGGCGATGTGGACGCTCTTCACGCCCCCGCGCGTGGCGACCGCGAGGTCCCCCTCGGTCACCAGTCCGGCCCGCTGGAGGTAGCGGGCGAACACGCGCACGCCGTTGCCGCACATCTCGGCGACGGATCCGTCGCCGTTGCGGTAGTCCATGAACCACTCCGCCTCGGCCGCCATCTCCCGGGCCTCGGGGTGCGCGGCGGACCGGACGACGTGCAGCAGGCCGTCACCGCCGATGCCCGCGCGGCGGTCGCACAGGGCGGCGACGGCGGCCGGGGGCAGGTCGAGGGCGTTCTCCGGGTCCGGGAGGATCACGAAGTCGTTCTCGGTCCCGTGACCCTTGAGGAAGGCGATCCGCGTGCTCATCCCTCGATCGTACGGGGTGCGTACGACAGCGGTCGGCGTCGGTCCACGGGGCGGAACCGTCCCGGTCAGCGCAGTCGGGCCACGCGCCACACGGCGAGCACCGCCACCGCGGCGACGACGACCACGTACGCGATGACCACGCGCCAGTCGGGCCGCCGTCCGGAGCCGCGCTGCGGCAGGCCGGGCCAGGTGTGGCCGACCCGGCGGGCGGCCATCATGCCCCAGCCGGCGGAGCAGGCGCAGATCAGCAGACCGAGCATGGCGACCACGGCTCCGCCGTCACCGAACTCGAAGGCGAGCGGGAACGCGAACATCAGCGAGCCGACGGCCGCCAGCGCCACGATGGGCGCGAGCTGCCAGATCCGCAGCCGGCGCTGCGGGCGCAGCTCGACCACCTCGACCTCGGCCTGGGCGGACAGCTCGTCCGGGGTCGGGCCGTCGGCGGTCACCCCGTCCAGGATGTCCTCGGGCCCGTCGGCGCTCAGACGCTCCGCGTCCGGGTCGGTGCCCAGGCTCGCTCCGTCCGGACCGAGGCCCGGACGGGGTCCGTCCGGATCGGCGTCGTGCTCAGCGTCACGTGCGGTGTCACGAGGGCCGGCCTCCATCGCCACGCGCCCTCCCAACTCGGACTTCACTGGTCGATCGAAGCTCGATGATGGCACGGCGCCGGAGGCCGGGATGACGGCCTGAGCGTCCCGATGCCATGACGTGATCAGGCTGTGACCGGTCGTTCGAGCAACGCCAGTGCGAGCCCGGGGAGTTCTGTGAGATCCGCCGCAGCCCCACTGAGCCAGTGCACCCGGGGGTCGCGTCTGAACCAGGAATCCTGGCGGCGCGCGAAGCGTTTGGTGGCGCGCACGGTCTCGGCACGTGCCGCGTCCTCGGTGCACTCCCCCGCGAGCATGGCGAGTACCTGCTGGTAGCCGAGCGCCCGGGACGCCGTACGCCCCTCGCGCAACCCCTGCGCCGCAAGTGCGCGCACCTCGTCGACGAGCCCCGCGTCCCACATCCGGTCCACCCGGCGGGCGATGCGCTCGTCGAGTTCGGGACGGGCGACGTCGACGCCGATCTGGACGGTGTCGTAGACGGAGTCGTGGCCGGGCAGGTTGGCGGTGAAGGGCTTGCCGGTGATCTCGATGACCTCGAGGGCGCGGACGATCCGGCGGCCGTTGCTGGGCAGGATCGCCTGGGCAGCGCCGGGGTCGGCGGCGGCCAGCCGGGCGTGCAGCGCGCCGGAGCCGCGGAGCGTCAGCTCCTCCTCCAGCCGGGCGCGCACGTCGGGGTCGGTGCCGGGGAACTCCAGGTGGTCGACCGCCCCGCGGACGTAGAGCCCGGAGCCGCCCACGAGGATCGGCCAGCGGCCCTCGGCGAGCAGCGCGTCGATGCGGGCGCGGGCGAGCCGCTGGTACTCGGCGACGCTCGCGGTGACCGTCACGTCCCAGATGTCCAGGAGGTGGTGCGGGACGTCACCGCGCTCCTCGCGCGTCAGCTTGGCGGTGCCGATGTCCATCCCTCGGTAGAGCTGCATGGAGTCGGCGTTGACGACCTCACCGCCGAGGCGCTGGGCCAGGAAGACGCCGAGATCGGACTTTCCTGCCGCGGTGGGGCCGACGACGGCGATGACGCGGGGGGCGGGGGGTGCGCTGCTCACCGCCCCAGTCTCGCAAACCCCGGGACCACTCCTCGAACGAGCTACGTGACGCCACCGGTCCGGGGTCGTTGCCTGTTGCGTGGTTTCGGCCGCCGATTTCGAGAGCCGGTTGCCCGGGCGGCGCGAACAGGCACACCGGTCAGCGCGGGATTTCCCCCGCACGAGTAGCGCATGGAGTGAATATGGGCGTTTTTGCACGACTTCTTCGGAGGTCGAAGGCCACGGAGGAGACGTCGGCCGCCGAGGCGGCCGGCACGGTGACGGCCGGAGCCGACGCGGACGCGGCGGAGGGGGCGAAGGAATCGCCCGGGACCGGGGGCGGGGGCGGGGCCGCTCCGGAGGAGTCCTTGGAGGCCACCGCGTCCGACGGCGTGGAGATCCCCAAGCAGCAGTCCGCCGACGAGGCCGCCGACAGCGAGGCCGGCGAGGGCGCCCGCAAGTGACCGCACCCGCGCGAGAAGGCGGACCGTGGGTCTTCCGGACAAGCTGAGTTCCAGGCCCGTCCCGGCCGGGGACCAGGTCCCGGACCTCGCGAACCGGCACGGTGACACGATCCGGCACGGTCTGGACAGGGCCGCGAGCGTGGCCGGCGAGACGACCAAGGACGAGTCCAGCGACCGGATCCGGACGGGTACGGGCCGGACGGGTACGGGCCAGGCCGAGGACGCCATGGACCGGCTCGCGCACCGGGACGAGCGCGGAGCGACGCCTCCGCCGGACAAGACACCCGCGCATCCTCCGGCTTCCTGAGACTCGGCGCACCGGGGGGGGGGGGGGGGGGCGGCCGCGCCCCCCCCCCCCCCCCCAGCTGCTAGGCGCTCCCCCCCCCAGCACGAACCCCCCCTCGTTTGTTCTCCCCCTTTGCTTCCGCCTCTCCTTTGTCCCCCTCC
>NZ_JBWKDS010000011.1:173555-221612 GCF_056435845.1 Streptomyces sp. NPDC043867
TACACCCCCCCCCCCCCCCCCCCCCCCCCCCCCCCCCCCCCCCCCCCCCCCCCCCCCCCCCCCCCCCCCCCCCCCCCCCCCCCCCCCCCCCCCGCGCTGCGAGCCGTCGCCCCGCTCAGCAGGCACCGCCTCGCGTGCGTCCGCCTCGCGTGCGTCCGCCTCGCGTGCGTCCGCCTCGCGTGCGTCCGCCTCCGCCGGGACACACAAACGCGCCACCTGGCGCGCCGACCCCTCACGACCAGGCGGCCACCAGGTATCCGACTCCGTAGGGAGCGTCGTCGTACAGGAGGGCGCCGCCCAGGCCCGCCTCCTCGGCCGCGCCCGCAAGGACCTGCCAGGGTGCGCGCCCGGACGCCTTGAGCTCGTACGCGAGCTCGGCGTCCAGCGTCTTGAGGCCCGCCACGTCGGCAGCGGCCAGCGCGCGGGCGACCTCCGCGTCGAAGCCGGCGGCGCGCTCGTCGAGATAGCCCGGCGCCTTGAGCGTCCGGCACGCGCTGCCGTCGCCCATGACCAGCAGCGCCACCCGGTCCGCCCGGGCACCGATGTCCCGCCCGGCCTGGAAGCACCGCTCGGCCGCCAGTGGTTCCCCCACGCCGAGGCCTTCCAGCGGGGCGTCCGCCCAGCCCGTGCGGTCCAGCAGCCAGGCGGCGACGGCGAGCGACGGCGGCAGCTCCCGCTCCGTCCCGCCCGGGCCCGGCCCGCCTCCCCCGAGGCGCACGTGCAGGTCCACACCGAACCCGCGGAAGGATCCCGGCGTACCCGCCGGATACGGCCCGCGCGCGCTCTGCCCGGCCGGTCCGACGACGACGAGCAGATCGGGGCGCGCGGCGGCGAGTACGCCCAGCGCATCCGTGCACGCTGCGCGCGCGGCGTCCAGCTCGGGTGCCGCGCCCGAGGCGACCGGGGGCACCAGCAGCGGCGGACAGGGGCAGGCAGCGGCGGCAACAAGCATGATCGGCAGCGTACGCCTTCAGTGACCGGTGGGCGCCGAGTCCCGTAGGGGCTGTGTGCGCCGACGTCGGCCGGGCTGTGCTCGGGGGAAGGACCGCGCCCGGTGGACCCTCCCCGTCGTTCCTTCGTCCCCGTCAGTCGCGGGTGCACCCGCTGCCCGTGGCCACGGGCAGCGGAGCCGGAACGCCAATCTTCGGCAGGCCCAGCAGCACGCCCGCCGGCTTGGCGGCCCCGGCGGCGCTGCGCTTCTCCCAGGCGTCCCCCGAGCGCGTGCGCCGGACGTCCAGGACGGCGCCCTCGGCGAGCAGGTGGTGCGGGGCGGCGTACGTGATCTCGACGGTGACCACGTCACCGGGGCGCACGTCCTGGTCGGGCTTGGTGAAGTGCACCAGACGGTTGTCGGGGGCGCGGCCGGAGAGGCGGTGCGTGGCGCCGTCCTTGCGGCCCTCGCCCTCGGCGACCATCAGCTCCAGCGTGCGGCCGACCTGCTTCTTGTTCTCGTCCCAGGAGATCTCCTCCTGGAGGGCGACGAGACGCTCGTAGCGCGCCTGGACGACCTCCTTGGGGATCTGCCCCTCCATGGTGGCCGCAGGGGTGCCCGGGCGCTTGGAGTACTGGAAGGTGAACGCCTGCGCGAAGCGGGCCTCGCGCACGGCGTGCAGGGTCTGCTCGAAGTCCTCCTCGGTCTCGCCGGGGAAGCCCACGATGATGTCGGTGGTGATCGCCGCGTGCGGGATGGCGGCCCGCACCTTGCCGATGATCCCGAGGAAGCGCTCCTGCCGGTACGAGCGGCGCATCGCCTTCAGGACCGTGTCCGAGCCGGACTGCATCGGCATGTGCAGCTGCGGCATCACATTCGGCGTCTCGGCCATGGCCGCGATGACGTCGTCGGTGAAGTCCCGCGGGTGCGGCGAGGTGAAGCGCACGCGCTCCAGGCCGTCGATCTTCCCGCAGGCCCGCAGCAGCTTGCTGAACGCCTCGCGGTCGCCGATGTCGGAGCCGTAGGCGTTCACGTTCTGCCCGAGGAGCGTGATCTCGGAGACGCCCTCCGCGACCAGCGCCTCGATCTCCGCGAGGATGTCGCCGGTGCGGCGGTCCTTCTCCTTGCCGCGCAGCGCCGGGACGATGCAGAAGGTGCAGGTGTTGTTGCACCCGACGGAGATCGACACCCACGCGGCGTACGCGCTCTCGCGGCGGGTCGGCAGCGTGGAGGGGAACGCCTCCAGCGACTCGGCGATCTCGACCTGCGCCTCCTCCTGGACGCGGGCGCGCTCCAGCAGGACGGGCAGCTTGCCGATGTTGTGCGTGCCGAAGACGACGTCCACCCAGGGCGCCTTCTTCACGATGGTGTCGCGGTCCTTCTGCGCGAGACAGCCGCCGACGGCGATCTGCATCCCGGGGCGCTTCGTCTTCATCGGGGCGAGGCGGCCGAGGTTGCCGTAGAGCCGGTTGTCGGCGTTCTCACGGACCGCGCAGGTGTTGAAGACGACGACGTCCGCGTCACCGTCCGAGCCCTCGGGCGCCCGGACGTACCCGGCGCCCTCCAGCAGTCCGGCGAGCCGCTCGGAGTCGTGGACGTTCATCTGGCACCCGTAGGTGCGTACTTCGTAGGTCTTCGATTCCTGAACGTCCACTGCCTGGCTCCGGTCGCTGCTGCTCATGTGACAAGGGTAGGCGGTGCCCGGAGTGCCTCCGGTCCGGCTGCGTCCCGGCGGCCGTCAGGCCGGGTGGCCGCGGTCCGCCGGGGCCCGTCCGGGCTGCGCCGGGACGGACCGGCCGCCTCGTGCCTGGCCACCACGGCGTCCGGGCTGGCAGGATCGCGCGCATGTTCCAGGCACTCGCGCGTACCGGCAGACGGCCCGCCCTGCTCGGCTCGGCGGCCGCTCTCGTGGCCCTCGGGCTGCTGCTGTGGTGGCTGCTCCCGCTGGGCGAGGAGTCGCCGGGCGGGCGGATCGACTTCAGCACGGGAACACCGACCGGGGTCTACCAGACGTACGGGGACCTCCTCCGGCAGGCGGCCGCGAAGGACATGCCCGACCTGGAGATGACGCTGCGGAACAGCGACGGGTCGCAGGACAACGTGGAGCGGGTCGCGACGGGCGAGGCCGACTTCAGCATCGCCGCGGCCGACGCCGTGCAGACGTACATCGACCGGAAGGGGAAGGGCGCGGCCGGGCTGCGCGGCTGCGCCCGGCTCTACGACGACTACGTGCACCTTGTGGTCCCGCTGCGCTCGTCCGTGCAGTCGGTGGCGGACCTGAAGGGCAGGCGGGTTGCGGTGGGGCCGGACGGTTCCGGCGTGCGGCTCATCGCGGACCATGTGCTGGAGGCGGCCGGCCTGGACCCGCGCAAGGACATCGAGCCGCTGCCGGACGGCATAAAGACCATGCCCCAGCAGCTCGAGAAGCACCGCATCGACGCCTTCTTCTGGTCCGGAGGGCTTCCGACGAGCGCGGTGACCACGCTGTCGGACCGCCTCGACATCCGGCTGGTCCCGATCGACGGCCGCGTCGTCGAGAACCTCCAGGCCGAGAGCGGCGCGCCCCGCCACTACCGGGCGGCGGTCATGCCCGCCACGGCCTACCCCAAGGCGCAGCGCGGTTCCCCGGTGCCGACGGTGGCGGTGGCGAACCTCCTCATCACCCGGGAGGACATGGACACGGAACTCACCGAGGAACTGACCCGCACCGTGATCGACAGCCGTGACTCCATCGGTCTGGAGGTGCACGCGGCACAGCTGGTGGACCTGCGCACGGCCCTGTACACCGACCCGCTCGAACTGCACGAGGGAGCACAGCGCTACTACCGCTCGGTGAAGCCGTAGGGCTCTGCCGCCCGGTGAAGCCGTGGCGCTCTGCCGCCCGGTGAAGCCGTACGGCTCCGGAATCCCGGCTGTCAGGAGGCCGGTCGGGTCCGCGGCACCGTCACCGTCACCCGGAGCCCGTGCGGCTCGTGACGGGCGTACGCGATCGAGCCGCCGCCCGCCGACAGCAGCGCCCGCGAGATGGACAGGCCAAGGCCCGAGCCCTTGATGTTCTGATGCCCGGCGCTGCGCCAGAAGCGGTCTCCGACGCGGGCGAGTTCCTCGTCGGTCAGACCCGGGCCGGCGTCGGTGACGGTCACCTTCGACATCCTGCCGTTCGACTCCACCACCACCTCGACGCCCGCGCCCTCGGGGGTGAACTTCAGCGCGTTGTCGATCACCGCGTCCAGGGCGCTGGACAGGGCGATCGGGTCGGCCCAGGCGGTGGTGGCCGGGCAGGTGCCGGTCAGCCGCACCCCCTTGCTGTCGGCGACCGGCCCCCAGGCCGCCACCCGCTCGGCCGCAAGCTCACCGATGTCCGTGAGACACAGGTCGGCCTCGGCGTGCTCGGCGAGCGCCAGGTCGAGGAGGTCGTCCAGGACCTGGGCCAGGCGCTTGCCCTCGGTACGGACCGAGGCGATCTCCTCGTTGCCCTCGGGCAGTTCGAGAGCGAGCAGCTCGATGCGCAGCAGCAACGCCGAGAGCGGGTTGCGCAGTTGGTGCGAGGCGTCGGCGACGAAGGCGCGCTGCTGCTCCAGGACGTCCTCGACGTTGTCGGCCATCTCGTTGAACGACCGGGCCAGGCGCCTGAGTTCCGGCGGTCCCCCGGCCGCCGCCACCCGGGACTTCAGCCGTCCGGTGGCGATGTCGTGGGTGGTGGCGTCCAGGATCCGTACGGGCTTGAGGACCCAGCCGGTCAGGCGCAGCGCGGCGCCGAGGGCGAGGAGCATGGCGGCGATCTCGCCCGCGCCGATCAGGAGCCAGCCGCGCAGCGTCCTCGAACGCAGCTGCCCGGTGGGCGAGTCGGTGACGACGACCGCGATGACGTCGCCGTCCCGGATGACGGGGGACGCGACGACGAGCCGGCGGCGCTGCCACGGCCAGACCTGCTCGGGGTCGTGGCTGCGGCGTCCGAGGAACGCCTCGTCGAACGCGTCGCGGCCCTCACCCTCCTCGGGCACGTACCAGCTCTCCGGGGCGTTGGCCATGGGCGCTTCGTCGTTGCGGTAGAAGACGCCCGCCTTGATGCCGTACACGTCGTTGTACGTTTTGAGTTCCCTGCCGAGGATCTCGCGGCGCTCGTCGTAGGAGACGACCCGGGAGCCGGTGGGGCGGTCGGTCACGAACTGCGCGAGGGCCGCGAAACGGGCGGTGTCGTCGATGCGGTCGACGACCACCTTCTGCTGCTGGGCGGCCGCCACACTCACGGCCAGCGGGATGCCGAGCGCGAGCAGCACGGCGGCCATCAGGACGATGAGCAGCGGGAGGAGGCGAGTGCGCACCGGTGCACGCTACGACGCGGGAGCGACGAGCCGGTACCCGACTCCGCGCACGGTCTCGATCAGCGCCGGCATGCGCAGCTTGGCACGGAGGGACGCGACGTGCACCTCCAGGGTGCGCCCGGTCCCCTCCCAGCTGGTGCGCCACACCTCGCTGATGATCTGCTCGCGGCGGAAGACCACTCCGGGGCGCTGGGCCAGCAGCGCGAGCAGGTCGAACTCCTTGCGGGTCAGCTGGACGACCGAGCCGTCGACGCTCACCTGGCGGGTGGGGAGTTCGATGCGTACGGCGCCGAGGCGCAGGGCGCTCGCGCCGGTGACCGAGGCGTCCTCGGGGACGGTGCGCCGGGCGACCGCGTGGATACGGGCCAGCAGTTCACCGGTGTCGTACGGCTTGACCACGTAGTCGTCGGCGCCGAGGTTGAGGCCGTGGATCCGGGACCGCACGTCGGCACGGGCGGTGACCATGATCACCGGGGTGCTGGTGCGCTTGCGGATCTTGCCGCAGACCTCGTAGCCGTCCTGGTCGGGCAGGCCCAGGTCGAGCAGGACCACGCCGAATCCGGGGCCCTCCGGGACCAGCGCCTGCAGGGCTTCCTCGCCGCTGCGGGCGTGCGTGACGTGGAAGCCGTGCCGTGCCAGGACGGCGGACAGGGCGGCGGCGACGTGGTTGTCGTCCTCGACGAGGAGCAATCTCATCTTCCGGCCCCCTCCGGTTCATCGGTCGTACGGTCCCAGCTCGGTCGGTGGGCACACGCGTGTGCACCCTGGCAGTCACGCCGATGGACGACGACGACGTCAAGGGAGTTCCGGTCGTGGGAGGCTTCCGTTACCCAGCCGGTACGCGCTCCGCCTGCCGCCGTCACTCCTGGTGCCCGGACGCTACCGGATCGTTATGCTCAATTTCCCCTCAGATGTAATGACGCTGGTCGCGCGGGGTCACTACTGTCCACCGAAACCGAGGAGGACGGAGCCCCAGAGCGATGACCGAAGTATCGGTGGCCAAGGACGCCGTGGCCGGGACCGACGACCTGGTCGTCCTGAAGAGCGTCAACAAGCACTTCGGCGCGTTGCACGTGCTCCAGGACATCGACCTGACGATCGCCCGTGGCGAGGTCGTCGTGGTCATCGGGCCCTCCGGGTCCGGGAAGTCCACCCTGTGCCGCACCATCAACCGCCTGGAGACGATCGACTCGGGCGACATCGCGATCGACGGCAAGCCGCTGCCCCAGGAGGGCAAGGCTCTCGCCCGGCTGCGTGCCGACGTGGGCATGGTCTTCCAGTCCTTCAACCTCTTCGCGCACAAGACCGTGCTCGAGAACGTGATGCTGGGTCAGATCAAGGTCCGCAAGGCCGACAGAAAGGTCGCCGAGAAGAAGGCCCGCGGGCTGCTCGACCGCGTCGGCGTGGGCACGCAGGCGGACAAGTACCCCGCCCAGCTCTCCGGCGGCCAGCAGCAGCGGGTCGCGATCGCGCGGGCGCTGGCGATGGACCCGAAGGTCATGCTCTTCGACGAGCCGACCTCGGCACTCGACCCCGAGATGATCAACGAGGTCCTGGAGGTCATGCAGCAGCTCGCGCGGGACGGCATGACCATGGTCGTCGTCACCCACGAGATGGGCTTCGCTCGTTCGGCTGCCAACCGAGTGGTGTTCATGGCCGACGGGCGCATCGTCGAAGAGGCTGTGCCGGACCAGTTCTTCAGCAACCCCCGCAGCGACCGGGCCAAGGACTTCCTGTCGAAGATCCTGCACCACTGACGGCCCGCATCTTCCCGTCACCGCCGCATCTCTTCATCACTCAAAGGATGTTCCACATGAAGCTCCGCAAGGTCACCGCCGCCTCGGCCGCCGTGCTCGCTCTCGCCCTGTCCGCCACCGCGTGCGGCGGCGACGACAAGGACGACAGCGGCTCGGGCTCCGGCGGCGGCGGCACGATCAAGATCGGCATCAAGTACGACCAGCCGGGCCTGGGCCTGAAGGAGCCGGACGGGTCCTTCTCCGGCTTCGACGTGGACGTCGCCACCTACGTGGCCAAGGAGCTCGGCTACAAGGACGACAAGATCGAGTTCGTCGAGACCAAGAGCGCCGACCGCGAGAACGCGCTGGCCCGCGGCGACGTCAAGTTCATCGCGGCCACCTACTCGATCAACGACGAGCGCAAGCAGAAGGTCGACTTCGCCGGCCCCTACCTGCTGGCCCACCAGGACCTGCTGCTCAAGGCTGACTCCAAGATCACCAAGGGTACGGACCTCAACGGCAAGAAGCTGTGTTCCGTGACCGGGTCCACCTCGGCGCAGAACGTCCAGAAGACCATTGCGCCGAAGGCCCAGCTGCAGCAGCGCGGCGGTTACTCGGAGTGCATCGCCGGCCTGCAGAGCGGTGCCGTGGACGCGGTGACGACCGACGACTCGATCCTCGCGGGCTTCGCCGCGCAGGACAAGTACAAGGGCCAGTTCAAGCTCGCGGGCCTCAAGCTCAGCAACGAGAACTACGGCATCGGCATCAAGAAGGGCGACGCCGCGACCGAGAAGAAGATCAACGACGCTCTCGAGAAGATGGTCAGCAGCGGCGCCTGGGAGAAGGCCGTGAAGGCGAACTTCGGTCCGGCCAACTACAAGAACGAGCAGGCCCCGAAGATCGGCGTCGTCGTCAAGTAACGCAGGTCACGCAGGGTTTCTGCAGGCGCGCCGCCGCCCGCCGCGATCACGGCGGCGGCGCGCCGCGCCCGCCCCGTAGCCACGTACTCCACACACCCGGAAGCGCGGGAGATCGTGTTCGACTTTCTTGAAGGTTACGACGTCCTCGGGGCGTTCTGGATGACGGTGAAACTCACCGCCCTCTCCGCCGTGGGCTCCCTGGTCTGGGGCACCCTGCTCGCCGCGATGCGGGTCAGTCCGGTCCCGTTGATGCGTGGGTTCGGCACCGCCTACGTGAACATCGTCCGGAACATCCCGCTGACCGTCATCATCGTCTTCACCTCACTGGGCCTCGCCGACATCTTCGGTATGACGATGGGCGTGCCCGACGACTTCGATGCCCTGAGCTTCCGGCTGGCGGTGCTCGGACTGGTCGCGTACACCGCGTGCTTCGTCTGCGAGGCGATCCGCTCCGGCATCAACACCGTGCCCGTCGGGCAGGCCGAGGCCGCCCGCGCCATCGGTCTGAGCTTCAGCCAGGTGCTGTGGTACATCGTCCTGCCGCAGGCCTTCCGCTCGGTGATCGGCCCCCTGGCGAACGTCCTGATCGCGCTCACCAAGAACACCACCGTGGCCGCCGCCATCGGCGTCGCCGAGGCAGCTCTCCTGATGAAGAAGATGATCGAGAACGAGGCCCAGACACTCGCCATCGGCGCGGTCTTCGCGCTCGGTTTCGTCCTATTGACCCTGCCCACCGGTCTCATCCTGGGCTGGCTGAGCAAGCGACTGGCGGTGAAGCGATGACCTCCGTCCTCTACGACGCTCCCGGCCCCCGCGCCAAGCGGCGCAACGTGATCTTCTCGGTGGTCTTCTTCGTTCTCCTCGCCCTGGTCCTGTGGTGGATCTGGGTGACCATGAGCGACAAGGGCCAGCTGAAGTGGTCGCTGTGGGAGCCGTTCACCACGTCCCAGGCCTGGACGACCTATCTGCTGCCGGGTCTGGCGAACACCCTGAAGGCCGCGGCGCTGGCCATGGTCATCGCTCTTCCGCTGGGCGCGTTCTTCGGTATCGCCCGCCTGTCCGACCACCGGTGGGTACGCATCCCCGCCGGTGCGGTGGTGGAGTTCTTCCGCTCCATCCCGGTGCTGCTGCTGATGCTCTTCGTCTACGAGCTCTACGTCCGCTCCGCGGGCATCAGCAGCGAGGACCGGCCGCTCTACGCGGTGGTCACCGGCCTGGTGCTCTACAACGCCTCGGTGCTCGCCGAGATCGTCCGGGCCGGCATCCTCTCCCTGCCCAAGGGACAGTCGGAGGCCGCCATGGCGGTCGGCCTGCGCAAGAGCCAGACGATGACCAGCATCCTGCTTCCGCAGGCCGTCACCGCGATGCTGCCGGCCATCGTCAGCCAGCTCGTCGTCATCGTGAAGGACACCGCGCTTGGCGGTGTGATGATCGGATTCACCGAGCTGCTCAACTCGCGCGCGACGCTGGCTGCCAACTACGCCAACGTCATCCCGAGTTTCATCGTGGTGGCCATCATCTACATCGTGCTGAACTTCATCCTCACCACCTTCGCCGGCTGGCTGGAGGGCAGGCTGCGGCACAGCAAGAAGGGCACGGGCGCGGTTCTCGGGGCCAAGGACGTGGACGAGCTCAACGCCGCCGAGGTGGGCGGCGGTTTCGGGACCGGCGCTTCCGCCTGATCGGACGGACGGATCTCCGGGCGGCCGGCGGCGCCATCACGACGCCTGCCCACCGTCGCCCGGAGTTCCGCGTTCGCCGTCAAGAGATGTCCGTGCGGGCGCATCCGGCCTGTCGGCAGCCGTCAAGAGATGTCCCTGCGGACACATCCGGCCTCTCGGCAGTCGGCGTGAGAGAGCCCCGGGACAACCGTCCAGCCGAAGGCCGCCATACGTCACGTGCCGCAGCGGAACCGTTGCGGCACGCCGACTCGGCCTCGATCACGTCATCGCGTGCCGACCGGCCGGGGAGCCACCGCCTCCGTCACTTGACGCAAGCACCGGCAATGGGTTGCATACGTTCTGTGATCGTGCACCCCGCTCCAACTGCCTGTTTCCGTACGTCGTCGAGGACACCGCTCCGGGCAGGGGGCACCGCGTCATGGACCCGGTGATCATCGTCGGCGCGGGGCCCGTGGGGCTTGCGCTCGCCCTGGCGCTGGCCCGCCACGAAGTCCCCTCCGTGGTCCTCGACGAAGGCCCGGGCAAGGACGCACAGCGGTTGGCACGCACCGTCGTACTGCGCGAGGACACCGCCGCGCTCGTCGACCGGCTGACCGGGTTCCCGCTGGACGCGGACGGCTTCCGTTGGGCCGGATGGCGGTCGATGCGGCGCAAGCAGGTGATGCGCGAGATCAGTTTCGACGGGGACGGCAGGGTGATGCCGGGAAGCGCCGCCCGGAGCCCCGGCGGTGCCGAAGTCCCGGCGCCGGGGCCGGTTTCAGCGCGAAGTGCCGACGGCTTCGGTGGCTTCGGCGGTGCACAGGAGGCAGGCGGCGCGGGAGGCTTGGGCGCGCGGCCGCCCGGCGGCGCGGGAGGCTTCGGCGGCGCGCAGCTGCTCGGCGGCACCGAACTGTTCGCCCCGCTGCACATCGCACAGCACGTCCTGACCGCCGCCCTGCGCGAGGCCGTCGCGGGCGAGCCGCTCATCAAGGTCGCCGTGAACAGCCGGCTGGACGCCGTCGAGCAGGACACGTCAGGAGTCACCGCCCACACCCGCGGCCCCCACGGCACCTGGTGGCGCGGCAGTCACCTCGTCGGCTGCGACGGCCCGCGCTCGACCGTCCGCAAGCTCCAGGACATCCGCTTCCCGGGCCGTACGGCCGTGGAGCGGCACGCCGTCGCCGCGCTGCGCACGGAGCTTCCCTGGCCCGGGGAGGCGGTCCTGCACCGGATGCCCCCGTGGCGGACGTCGGGTCCCTCGGCGGGCGAGGTGACCGGACGTCCCCTCCCGGACGGGGTGTGGCGGCTGGACTGGCTGCTGCCGCCCGGGAAGGACCTGGTCACCCCCGAACTGCTGGTGGCCCGCATCAGGGAGACCCTCGGCGGCTGGAGCGGCGGCTCCCCACCGCCGTACGAGCTGCTCGACACCGGCGTCCACACCGTCCACCACCGTCTCGCCCGCCGGTGGCGCGTCGGCCGGGTCTTCCTCGCCGGGGACGCCGCGCACCTCCTCGGCGCGCTGGGCACCCAGGGCCTGGACGAAGGCCTGCGGGACGCCGACAATCTCGCCTGGAAGCTCGCGCTGGCCTGGCATCACGGACCGCACGAGGCGCTGCTCGACAGCTATCAGGCGGAACGCCGCGCCGTCGTGGCCGCCCGGCTGCGCGCCGCCGACCAGGCACTTCCGGTCCTGCGCGGGGGCGGTGGACTGCGTTCGTACGTCCCCGGGTCGGCCCGCGGACACGACGCGCTGCTCACCGACGGTCACCTGGGGCGCGGACCTCTGGGTGCGCCGGGAACGTATGACGATTCGCCGCTCGCGCCTCCGCACGCCGAGGCGACGGCCGCGGTGGCCACGGCGCCGGGCGCGCCCGTGACCGATGTCCGGGTGACCGCGGAGGACGGTTCCTTCGTGCGGCTGCGGGACCGGCTGGGGCGCGCGGTCCTGCTGGTGGTGCTGATCGCGCCGGGAACGGGCGTGTGGGAGCGCAAGCACTGGGTGTCGGCCGGGATCATGCCCCGGCTCGCGGCCGCCGTCACGGCGCTGCCGCATCCTGCCGAGCTGCTGGTCGCGGAGAGTTATCCGGGCGCGGCCGCGCACACCGTGCTGCTGGTCCGTCCGGACGGCCACCTGGTCACGGCCCTGAGCGGGGTCCGCCCTGCCGACCTCTACGCGGCCGCGGAGGCGACCCTGGGCGGGCCGGCGAAGACCGGAGCCGATGCCGATGCCGATGCGGATGCCGATGTGGAGGCGACGGCGGAGGCGGCGGCCAGCCGGCGCTGAACCCGGGCTCGGGCAGTTCGAGCAGGGCTCGGGCCAGGCTCGGATCGCGCTCGGGCCGGGTTCGGGCCGGGCTCGGGCCGGGCTCGGGCCGGCTTCGGGTCGCGCTCGGGCCGGGTTCGGGCCGGTTCGATCTGGGTTCTGGCCGGGGTTGGGCCGGGTCGGGTTCGATCAGGGTTCTGGCCGGGCTCAGGCGGGGTGTTGGCCGGGCTCGGGCAGGGTTCGAGTCCGGGCGGGTGCCCTACTCCCGGTGAGCGTCCGGGCTCGTCCGGGCTCGTCCGGGAACCCTCCGCACCTCCGAGTCGCCGCCCGGTCCACATACTGACAGTGAGTTGAACAGCCCGCCCGGTCATGGTGTACTCGCGAGCGTGACCGACACCTGCGTGCACCTGTGGCGGAGGGTCCATATGGACCTCGTCCGCTATGCGGGCTGCGTGTGTCGTCCGTCCTGCTGAATTCGCCTCGTCTTCCTGCGTGCCCACCGTCCGCGGTGCGGCACGCGCCCACGCGAAAAGCCCAGGACGGTACCCGTGTCTGTGTCACCTTCTGTCTCCGCACCCCCGCACACCCCCACCCAGGCCGAGCTGCTGGACTTCGTGCGCCGCACCGCCGCCGACGCCGCACTGATCGCCTCCCTGCCCCTCGACCCCGAAGGCCGTACCTGGGTGCGCCTCGAGGGCCCCGGCGGCAGCGAGGCCTGGCTGATCGGCTGGCCCCCCGGCACCGGAACCGGCTGGCACGACCACGCCGACTCGGTCGGCGCCTTCCTCACCGCGTCGGGGGCGCTCAAGGAGAACTCACTGGCCGCCCGGCTGCCGACCGACGGCTGGCGGACTCTGGAACTCACCGAAGGCGTGGACCGCGAGCGGCGCCTGACGGCCGGCAAGGGCCGCTCCTTCGGCCGGCACCATGTGCACGAGGTGCTCAACGAGTCCACCGAGGAGCACGCGATCTCCGTCCACGCGTACTATCCGCCCCTGCCGCAGATCCGCCGCTACAGCCGTACGGGCCAGCTGCTGCGCCTCGAGCAGGTCGAACGTCCGGAGGACTGGCAGTGAGCGCGCATCCTGAACGCCCGGTGAGCATCGACGAGTTGCTGGAGCGGGTCCGCGAAGGGCTCGACCGGGTGTCGGCGGAGGAGGCGCACGCTGCCGCCGGGGCGGGCGAGGCACTGCTGGTCGACATCAGGTACGCGGCCCTGCGCGAGCGTGACGGACTGATCCCCGGCGCCCTCGTCGTCGAGCGCAACGAACTGGAGTGGCGTCTCGACCCCCAGGGCAGCCACCGCGCCCCGCAGGCCACGCGCCATGATCTGCGGGTCGTGGTCGTCTGCAACGAGGGCTACGCGTCGAGTCTCGCCGCGGACTCCCTCCGGCATTTGGGACTGCACCGGGCCACCGACCTGGTCGGTGGTTTCCAGGCGTGGAAGGCGGCCGGGTTCCCCGTGACAACCCCCTCGGACGAGGAGACGGCGACATCGTCGGCGGTACCGGCGTCGGAGGCAGGCGTACCGGCGTCCTAGACGGGCGTACCGGCGTCGTACGCGAGGACGGGCGTCCCTGGTCGTAAGGGGGCGCTCGCCTCTGCGTACTGCGTTCCCTGGTGGAGGGTCGGTACGTGGCCGGACCGGCGAGGCAGGCGGCGTCCCCTCGGAGGCGCCTGGGACAGACCGAACCGTCCAGCACCCGGGCTCGGGAACGGGCGGCATCGACCACGCGTCGCCGCGAGCAGGCCGTCCTCCAGTCCCCTCCTCCCCTCGGGAGGTCAGAAGCCCTCGTCCCCCAGTCCCTCCGTGTCCTCGCCCTCTTCTTTCAGCGCCTGTCGGACCACTCGTAGGGCCATCCCCTCGGAGTAGCCCTTGCGGGCGAGCATGCCGGCGAGGCGGCGCAGCCGCTTGTCGCGGTCGAGGCCGCGCGTGGAGCGCAGCTTGCGGTCCACGAGGTCTCGCGCGGTCGTTTCCTCCTGCTCGGGGTCGAGCTGCCCGACGGCCTCGTCGATGAGGGTCGAGTCCACCCCCTTCGTCCTCAGCTCACGCGCGAGTGCCCGCCTGGCCAGCCCTCGGCCGTGGTGCCGGGATTCCACCCAGGCTTCCGCGAAGGCACCGTCGTTGATCAGTCCGACCTCCTCGAACCGGGACAGCACCTCCTCCGCCACGTCATCGGGGATCTCTCGCTTGCGCAACGCGTCCGCGAGCTGCTTTCGCGTGCGCGGGGTCCCGGTGAGCAGGCGCAGACAGATCGCCCGCGCCTGCTCAGCCGGGTCCCGCGGGGGCTCCCCCTGCTCGGCCCTCGACGAGAAAGGGGGGCCTCCGTCCTGGGTGCCGGAGGAGTCGCCGGACGGATCGCCGAAGCCTCCGCGCCGTCGACGGCCACGGCTTGGTCCGCCCCCGCGCGGACCCCCGTCGCCTCCGTACCGGCCACCGCCGCGGCGCGGACCGCCCGACGGCGATCCCCCGCCGTCCGCAGGCTCCGCCCCGTCGCCGGAACCGGCGCCGTACGGCCCGTCACTGCCGTGGTCGTCGCCGTAACCCTTGCGGCCCTTCCACCCGTCGCCGTCCGGGGACGGGGTGCCGTCCCTGGGGGACAGCTGCCCTTCGGGGGCGACGGGTGGGATGTACTCGGCCCAGTCGGTTCGCCGTGTCACGGACTAGCTCTTCGTCGCCGCGGCCTTGGACTTGGCGGTCTTGGCCGCGGGGGCCGGCACCGTCTTCGCGGCGTCGTCCGCAGCGGCCGGGACCACCGCGTCCGCAGCCGGCTCGGCGGGCTTCTCCGGCTTCACACCGACGCCGAGCTTCTCCAGGATCTTCTTCTCGATCTCGTCGGCGAGGTCGGGGTTGTCCTTGAGGAAGTTGCGCGCGTTCTCCTTGCCCTGGCCGAGCTGGTCACCCTCGTACGTGTACCAGGCGCCGGCCTTGCGCACGAAGCCGTTCTCCACGCCCATGTCGATCAGGCCGCCCTCGCGGCTGATGCCGTGCCCGTAGAGGATGTCGAACTCGGCCTGCTTGAAGGGCGGCGCGACCTTGTTCTTGACGACCTTGACGCGGGTGCGGTTGCCGACCGCGTCGGTGCCGTCCTTCAGCGTCTCGATGCGGCGGATGTCGAGACGCACCGAGGCGTAGAACTTCAGCGCCCGGCCACCGGTGGTGGTCTCCGGGGAGCCGAACATCACGCCGATCTTCTCGCGGAGCTGGTTGATGAAGATCGCGGTGGTCTTCGACTGGTTCAGCGCGCTGGTGATCTTCCGGAGGGCCTGGCTCATCAGACGGGCCTGGAGACCCACGTGCGAGTCGCCCATCTCGCCCTCGATCTCCGCGCGCGGCACCAGGGCGGCGACGGAGTCGATGACGATGAGGTCCAGCGCGCCGGAGCGCACCAGCATGTCGACGATCTCGAGGGCCTGCTCACCGTTGTCCGGCTGGGACAGGATGAGGTTGTCGATGTCGACGCCGAGCTTCTTCGCGTACTCCGGGTCGAGGGCGTGCTCCGCGTCCACGAACGCGACCTGGCCGCCGGCCCGCTGCGCGTTGGCCACCGCGTGCAGGGTCAGGGTCGTCTTACCGGAGGACTCCGGTCCGTACACCTCCACCACTCGGCCGCGGGGCAGGCCGCCGACGCCGAGGGCGACGTCGAGCGCGGTCGACCCGGTGGGGATGACCTCGATGGGCTCGTTCGGCCGCTCGCCCAGGCGCATCACCGCGCCCTTGCCGAATTGCCGTTCAATCTGTGCGAGAGCGGCGTCCAACGCCTTCTCGCGGTCGGTTCCTGCCATGGGTTCCACCCGATTTGCTTGAGTCGATCGCTTCACGTCAAAGACGCTAACGCCTGCCACTGACAATGCGCCTCGACGCCCGCCCGCCCTGTGGATAACTCGGACACTTCTGCCTTAAACCCCCGCCGAAAGCCCTGCCCGAGACTCCATAAGAATGGATGTTCGATTTTAGTGTCAAGCGCACCACGCGGCTGCGCGGCGACCGGATGACCGTCCTCCGCCGCGTCCCGGGCGCGCCCCCGCTGTCCGTCCCCGCGTGCCCGGACAGCGACTGGATCACGCCTCGGCGCACAGGGCCGGTGCGCCCTGAGCCCCTGCGGCCGTTACGGGGCGGGCTCCTCCCCGGACTCCGTCTCCCGCCGCCTCCGCGCAGTTCGCGCGCGCTTCAGGAGGCTGCCCGGCCGCCGCCCCCGGTGCCCGTGGACCCGCGGGTCGTCCGTGACGTCATACCGCTTCACGTAGGCGCCCAGGAACGCCTGGAGCGTCGCGACGGCCGGGATGGCGATCAGCGCGCCGACGGCACCGAGGAGGGCGGTGCCCGCGATGACCGAGCCGAAGGCGACCGCGGGGTGGATGTCCACGGTCTTGGAGGTCAGCTTGGGTTGCAGCATGTAGTTCTCGAACTGCTGGTAGACCACGACGAAGAGCAGCACCCAGAGCGCGTACCAGGGGTTGACCGTGAAGGCGATCAGCATCGGCAGCGCGCCCGCCAGATACGTGCCGATGGTGGGCAGGAACTGGGACACCAGGCCGACCCAGACGGCGAGCACGGGCGCGTAGGGGATACCCAGGGCCTGCAGCAGGATGTAGTGCGCGACGCCGGAGACGAGCGCCATCAGACCGCGCGAGTACAGATACCCGCCCGTCTTGTCGACGGCGATCTCCCAGGCGCGCAGCACCTCGGCCTGGCGGGCCGGCGGCAGTACCGAGCAGAGTGCGCGTCGCAGCCGCGGCCCGTCGGCGGCGAAGTAGAACGAGAACAGCGCGACCGTCAGCAGCTGGAAGAGGCCGCCCAGGACCTGCGCGGACACGTCGAGGACACCCGTGGCGCTGTTCTGCACGTACTTCCGCAGCCAGTCCGAGTGGACCAGGCCTTCCTGGATGTCCACCCGTCTGAGCTCGGTGTGGAAGGTCGTGTTGATCCAGTTGATGACCGAGTCGAGATACGCCGGGAAGCCCTCGACCATCTTGATGATCTGACCGGCGAGCATCGAGCCCAGCAGCGTGATGAAGCCGGCGGTCACGATCATCACGCCCAGGAAGACCAGGAAGGCGGCCAGTCCTCTGCGCATGCCGTGCGCGGCCATCCAGCTCACCGCAGGCTCGATGGCGAGCGCCAGGAAGAACGCGATGAGGATGTTGATCAGCAGGCCGGTGAGCTGGTGGAACGCCCAACTGCCCAGCTGGAAGGCGGCGACCAGGGCAAGGGCGAGCACCATGGCGCGCGGCAGCCAGCGGGGCATGCGTCCGCCCCCCTCGGCGGCGTCCCCGGCCGGTGGGCCTGCGGGCGGCGTCGAACCGAGCGGCGACTGATGCGGGGCGACCTGCGAGGTCTCGTCTGTCGGGGCCACGGAGCAAGTCTCGCCCACGCCACCGACAATCGGCCCCCACCGTCCGATCTCGTGACCCTTCAGCCGCTTCGGTTACGACTCGCCACGGACTTCGGCTTCGGCCTTCACGGTCCCCGTCGCCCCACCTCGGACCGCTCCTGCTGCTTTCGCGATCCCCGTCGCCCACCTCGGACGGGCTCCGGCTGCCTCGCGTCAGCGGTTCTCGTGCGGGACGTTCATGGTCGCGCACACCGCGCGCCACACGTCCTTGGCCTCCCAGCCCGCGTCCAGCGCCTGGTGCACCGTGCGCCCGCCGAGCTCCGTCATCACGTGATCACGCGCGAAGGTGTCGGCGTACCCCGTTCCGAAGTGATCCGCCATTCGCTGCCAGAAGACCGTCAACCGCATGACTCCAGTATCCCGCCCCTGAGGGTGGGCCCCGGCCGGTACCCCTTGCCGGAAACGCTTTCCGTCCTACGGTCTGCCCCATGGACGAATCAGGAGCATCCCCACTCCCCCCGCCGCCCCCGGCGCGGACCCCGCTCGCGCGCGCCGAGCACTTCGTCTGGCTCACCGCGCGCGTGCTGGAGCAGCGCCGGTTCGAATACCACTTCCTCGACGACGGCGACGACCGGGGCGCCGACGCGGTGGAGACGGCACTGGCCGCGTACCGCAACGAGGACGGGGGGTACGGTCACGCACTCGAGCCCGATCTGCGCGGTCCCGTGAGCCAGCCCCTGCACACGGCTCACGCGCTGCGCGTCCTGGACTCCGTCGGGCGGTGCGGCGGACAGCGGGTGGAGCGTGTCTGCCGCTATCTGACCTCCGTGGCGACACCGGACGGTGCCCTGCCCACGGTCCATCCCAGCCAGCGCGGCTATCCGGCCGCTCCGTTCGTGCCGGTCGTCGACGATCCGCCGAGCGACCTTCTCGCCACCGGCCCCGTGGTGGGTCTGCTGCACCGCAACGAGGTGTGGCACGCGTGGCTGTTCCGGGCCACCGACTTCTGCTGGCAGGCGGTGGAGTCCCTGGAGAAGTCCCATCCGTACGAGGTCGAGGCCGCGGTCGCCTTCCTGGACTCGGTGCCCGACCGTTCGCGCGCGGAGGCTGCCGCCGACCGGCTGGGCCGCCTCGTGCGCGAGCACCGGCTCGCGGTTCTGGACCCGGCGCGTCCCGCCGCGTACCCGGTGGCACCCGGTTACGCACCGGGCGAGCATCACTTCCCGTACGACTACGCGCGTACTCCGGACTCGCTCGCGCGCGCGTGGTTCACGGACGACGAGATGGCCCGCTCACTGGACCGGCTGACGGGCGAGCAGCAGGAGGACGGCGGCTGGCCGGTCCGCTGGCGCCAGTGGGCACCGGGCACGGCCCTGGAGTGCCGCCCCATGGTGACCATTGAGGCACTGCGCACCCTGCGGGCGTACGGGCGGGCCGTCGACTGAGGGCCGGCGTGGGGCGCCCCGGCCCGTGGCGGTCGGCCCGTGGCGGGGTCGTACGCGTGCGTGCGTGCGGGCTGCGAGCCGCGGCGTCAGCCCGTCAGCGCCCGCACTCCCGCCGTCACCACCACGGCCGCCAGGACGACGAGAAGGAAGGGCGCCCGCAGGATCAGGGCCACCGCGGCCGCGGCGAGTCCGGCGGCCTTGGCGTCCAGCACCAGCGCGTGCCCGTCGGCGAAGGTCTGCTGGGCCGTGAGAGCGGAGAGGAGGGCGACCGGCAGGAGCGCCGCGAGGCGCTGGACGAGGGGGCGTTCCAGCAGGCCCGCGGGGACCAGCAGCCCGAGGAGCTTGACGAGGTAGCAGCCGACGGCGGTCGCGCCGATCGCGATCCAGATGTTCAACGTTCTTCCTTCTGTGCCTTCTCGGGTGCTTCCCGCGGTGCTGCCCCGTGTGCGTCCTGCGGCGCTGCCCCGTGTGCTTCCTGCGGCGCGTCCTGCGGCGCTGCCCGTTCTGATTTCTGCTGTGCGTCGCCGGCGGTGGTCGTCGACCGGCGTCCCGTCGCCCAGAGGACGGCGGGGGCGGCCAGGGCGGCCACCAGGACCGGCACGCCGGCGGGCAGGACGGGCAGGAGACCGAGCCCCAGGACGACGGCGAGGCCCGCCACCGTGCGCTCGGTCGCGGACTTGAGCATCGGTGCGAGAAGCGCCAGGAAGACGGCGGGCCCGGCGGCGTCCAGCCCCCACGCGTCGGTGTCGCCGATGGCTTCGGCACCGGCCGCGCCCAGCAGTGTGGTGAGGTTCCACAGCACGTAGAGGGTGAGTCCGGTGACCGTGAACCCGATGCGGACACCGCGCCGCGTGGGCTGGGCGAGGGCCACAGCCGTGGTCTCGTCGATGACCCACTGCGCGGCGAACGGCCGCACCGCGCGCGGGAGGGCCAGCAGTTGCGAGAGACGCAGTCCGTAGAACGCGTTCCGCACGCCCAGGAAGAACGCTCCGGCAGCCGCCGTCAGCGGGTTGCCCCCGGCGGCGAGCGCGCCCACGAGGGCGAACTGCGAGGCACCGGTGAACACCAGAAGGCTGAGCGCGCAGGTCTGCAGCAGCGTCAACCCGCTGCCCGCCGAGGTCACCCCGAAGGCGAACCCGGACAGTCCGACGGCGACCCCGACCCCGAGCGCGTCGCGCACGACGGCAGAGTCGGCTTTCCCGACCCGCTCAGCGTCCAGTCCGCCCCCTCCTACCTGGCCTCCTTCATCGGTCTGCCGGCCTTCCTGGCCTGGCTCACCGTTCTGGCGGCCTTCCTGGCTTGCTTCACCGGCCTGCTTGTTCTGCCCGCCATGGCGGTCCCGGTTGTCCCGGCCGTCCCGGCCGCCGAGGTCGTCCGGTCCGTTCTGGCTGCGTATGTCTGCGGTCGCCGACTGTTCTCCCACGCCCCTGACGATAGGAGCGGGTCTCCCTGCCGGTCTTGTACGTTCTTGCGCTCGCGCTGGTACGCGCCGGGGGGCACACCCACGATCCGGGTGAAGTGGCGGTTCAGGTGCGGCTGGTCGGTGAAGCCGACGGCGACGGCGGCCTCCACGGGGGCGGTACCGGCGTCCAGGAGGTGCCGTGCCCGTCGGACGCGGGCGTCGGTCAGCCAGGTGTGGGGCGGCATCCCGTAGGTGTCCCGGAACGCCCGCAGCAGCGCGAAGGGACTGACGCCGAGATCGGCGGCGAGCCGCTCCAGGGACGGCGGATCTGCCATCCGCTCCTCCAGCACGGCACGCGCGCGTGCGGCGACGCGGGCACCCGCGGTGTGTACGACCCGGTGCGGCATCGGCCCGCCGTTCAGCCGCAGGAGCCGGGTCACCGCCACCCGCAGCAGGGTGTCCGCGGCGAGTGCGTTGCCCTCGTCGGCTGCCCGGAGCACCTGGTGGACCAGGCCGGCGGCGTACGGATCGTCCAGCACCGGACTCGTGAAGCCGGGGGTTCCGCGGATGGTCGTGGTCTCTGCGGCGATCTCCGCCACCAGTCCGGGCGACGGGTACACGGCCCCGTACCGCCAGCCTTCGGGAACGCCGGCGCGGCCCGTGTGCGGAGTGTCCGGATTGACCAGGGCCAGGCAGCCGGGGCCCGCGTACCGGTCGGCGCCGCCGTGGTGGAAGACCTCGACGCCGTCGGCGATGGCGGCGATCACGAAGTTCTCGTGGGTGTGCCGCACGAAGATCTTCTCGACGTAACTGGCCCGCAGCAGGTCGACACCGGGCAGTTCCGCGTACTGCCAGTGCCGTGCCCGCTCCCCGGAACCCGCCATGTCCTCCATTCTGCGCCATGCGCCGAAGCCATCCCGGGCGGTGCGACGCGGGCGGGCGGCCACGGGCCGGGCCGAGGCTCAGCAGACCGCTGCCAGGGACCGCGCCCGGCGACGGGTCGAACCGGCCCAGGAGCGGGCTGTCGGCGGCCCTCGCCGCCCGGCCATCTGTCCACGCCGCACCCACACCCCGTTTTCGCAGGTCAGGCGCATTGTCAGTGGTCGGGTGCAGGATGGACGCATGGCGAGCTCTGCACACCGAGCCCTCGAGGGCTTCTCCCCCGCGACCCGTGGCTGGTTCACGGGGGCCTTCTCCGCGCCCACCGCCGCCCAGGCCGGGGCGTGGAAGGCGACCCGTGAGGGCTCGGACGTGCTCGTGGTCGCCCCGACCGGCTCCGGCAAGACCCTGGCCGCCTTCCTCGCCGCGCTCGACCAGCTGGCCTCGACCCCGCCACCGGCCGACCCGAAGAAGCGCTGCCGGGTGCTGTACGTGTCACCGCTCAAGGCCCTCGCCGTCGACGTGGAGCGCAATCTGCGCAGCCCCCTGACCGGCATCCGGCAGGAGGCGGTCCGGCTCGGCCTGCCCGAGCCGGAGGTGAAGGTGGGCATCCGCTCCGGAGACACCCCTCCCGCCGAGCGCCGGGCCCTGTCCACCCGCCCGCCCGACATCCTGATCACGACGCCGGAGTCGCTGTTCCTGATGCTGACGTCGGCCACGCGCGACGCGCTGACCGGCATCGAGACGGTGATCCTGGACGAGGTGCACGCCGTCGCGGGCACCAAGCGCGGTGCGCATCTGGCGCTCTCCCTGGAGCGTCTCGACGAGCTGCTGCCCAGGCCCGCACGCCGGATCGGCCTGTCGGCGACGGTGCGCCCCGTCGACGAGGTCGCGCGCTATCTGTCACCGCGCCGCAAGGTGGAGATCGTCCAGCCGCCGTCCGGCAAGGAGTTCGACCTCTCCGTCGTCGTCCCGGTGGAGGACCTCGGCGAGCTGGGCGGCTCCCCGGTCGCCGACGGCAAGGAGGGAGCCGAGAAGCCCTCCATCTGGCCGCACGTCGAGGGGCGGATCACCGACCTCGTCCTGTCCCACCGCTCGACGATCGTGTTCGCCAACTCCCGCCGCCTGGCGGAGAGGCTGTGCAACCGGCTCAACGAGATCGCCTACGAGCGGGCGACCGGCGAGCCCCTGGACGAGCACCACTCCCCGGCCCAGCTGATGGGCGGATCGGGCGCGGCCCAGGGTGCTCCCACGGTCATCGCCCGCGCCCACCACGGATCGGTCTCCAAGGAGCAGCGCGCGCTCGTCGAGGAGGACCTCAAGGCGGGGCGCCTGCCCGCGGTGGTCGCGACGTCCAGTCTCGAGCTGGGCATCGACATGGGTGCGGTGGACCTGGTCATCCAGGTGGAGTCGCCCCCCTCCGTGGCCTCCGGCCTCCAGCGTGTGGGCCGGGCCGGTCACCAGGTGGGCGCGGTCTCCACGGGCGTCGTCTTCCCGAAGTACCGGGGCGACCTCGTCCAGGCGGCCGTGGTCACCGAGCGGATGCGCACCGGCTCGATCGAGTCCCTCCGGGTCCCCGCCAACCCGCTGGACGTGCTGGCCCAGCAGATCGTCGCCATGACCGCCCTCGACACCTGGCAGTTCGACGACCTCCTCGCCACGGTCCGCCGCGCCGCGCCCTTCGCCGCGCTTCCGGAGTCGGCGTTCACGGCCGTGCTCGACATGCTCGCCGGCCGCTATCCGTCGGACGCCTTCGCGGAGCTGCGTCCGCGCGTGGTGTGGGACCGGGTCGCCGGCACGATCACCGGCCGCCCCGGCGCCCAGCGCCTCGCCGTCACCTCCGGGGGCACGATTCCGGACCGCGGTCTCTTCGGCGTGTTCCTCGCGGGCGCCGATCCCAAGAAGGGCGGCGGCCGGGTCGGTGAGCTCGACGAGGAGATGGTCTACGAGTCCCGGGTCGGTGACGTCTTCACGCTCGGCACCAGCTCCTGGCGCATCGAGGACATCACCCGCGACCGCGTCCTGGTCTCGCCCGCGCCCGGCGTCCCCGGCCGGCTGCCGTTCTGGAAGGGCGACCAGCTGGGCCGGCCCCTCGAACTGGGGCGCGCGCTCGGCGCGTTCCTCCGCGAGGTCGGTTCCCTCTCCAAGGAGGACGCCCGTCTGCGGCTCCTCGCCGCCGGACTCGACGACTGGGCCACGGACAACGTCCTGTCGTACCTGGCCGAGCAGCGTGAGGCCTGCGGGCACATCCCGGACGACCGCACCATCGTCGTGGAGCGGTTCCGTGACGAACTGGGCGACTGGCGGGTCGTCGTGCACTCCCCGTTCGGCGCCCAGGTGCACGCCCCCTGGGCGCTCGCGCTCGGCGCCAAGCTGTCCGAGCGGTACGGCATGGACGCCCAGGTCATGCACGCCGACGACGGCATCGTGCTGCGGCTGCCCGACGCCGACCTGATGGGCCTGGACCTCCTCGACCAGGAGCCCGTCAAGCTCGGCAGGGAGTACGACGCCGAGCGGGCCCCCATCGGCGCCGCCGACGTCACCTTCGACAAGGGCGAGGTCGACCAGGTCGTCACCGACCAGGTCGGCGGCTCGGCACTCTTCGCGTCGCGGTTCCGCGAGTGCGCCGCCCGCGCGCTGCTGCTGCCGCGCCGCAGTCCCGGCAAGCGCACCCCGTTGTGGCAGCAGCGTCAGCGAGCAGCCCAGCTGCTCCAGGTGGCGAGCGAGTTCGGCTCCTTCCCCATCGTCCTGGAGGCGGTCCGCGAATGCCTCCAGGACGTCTTCGACGTGCCGGGCCTGACGGAACTGATGGGCGACATCGAGTCCCGTAAGGTGCGCCTGGTCGAGGTCACCACTCCGGAGCCGTCGCCGTTCGCCCGCTCGCTGCTGTTCGGTTACGTCGCCCAGTTCCTGTACGAGGGCGACTCGCCCCTCGCCGAGCGCCGCGCCGCCGCCCTGTCCCTGGACTCTCGGCTGCTGGCCGAGCTGCTGGGCCAGGCGGAGCTGCGCGAGCTGCTCGACGCCGACGTGCTGACCGAGCTGGAGCAGGAGCTCCAGTGGCTCACCGAGGACCGCCGCATCAAGGACGTGGAAGGCGTCGCGGACCTGCTGCGCGTGCTCGGCCCGCTCACGGACGCCGAGCTGGCCGAGCGCGGCGCCGAACCGCAGTGGGCCCGGGATCTGGCGGGGGCCCGTCGCGCCATCGGGGTCCGGGTCGCGGGGGCCGACCACTGGGCGGCGATCGAGGACGCCGGCCGTCTGCGCGACGCGCTGGGCACGGCACTGCCCGTCGGTGTCCCGGAGGCCTTCACCGAGCCGGTGAAGGACCCGCTGGGTGATCTCCTCGCCAGGTTCGCCCGGACCCACGGCCCGTTCACGTCCGCCGCCGCCGCGGCCCGCTTCGGGCTCGGCACGGCCGTCACCGAGGGGGCGTTGCAGCGGCTCGCGGCCAGCGGACGTGTCGTGCAGGGGGAGTTCCATCCGGCGGGCATCGGTCAGGAGTGGTGCGACGCGGCCGTCCTGCGCCGGCTGCGACGCCGGTCCCTGGCCGCTCTGCGCCACGAGCTGGAGCCGGTGCCGCCCGCCGCGCTCGCCCAGTTCCTGCCCCAGTGGCAGCACGTCGACAGCGGACACGGCCTTCGCGGTGTCGACGGACTGGTCCGTGCCGTCGAGCAGTTGCAGGGCGCGTCGGTGCCGGCGTCCGCTCTGGAGAAGCTGGTCCTGCCGTCCCGCGTCGCGAGCTACACACCCGCGATGCTCGACGAGCTCACCGCAGCCGGGGAAGTCGTCTGGGCCGGCGCCGGCGCACTGCCCGGAAAGGACGGCTGGGTCTCGCTCTACCTTGCGGACGCGGCCCCGCTCCTCCTGCCCTCACCACACCCGCTTGAGCTGACCGCCCTCCACGAGTCCGTCCTGGGCACCCTCTCCGGAGGCTACGGACTGTTCTTCCGCCAGATCGCCGACCAGGTCCGCGCCACCACCCATCCCGACGTCACCGATCCCCAACTGGCCGACGCCGTCTGGGACCTGGCCTGGTCCGGCCGCCTGACGAACGACACCCTCGCGCCGATGCGTTCCGTCCTGGGCTCGGGGCGCACCGCCGGTTCCACGGCCCACCGCGCGAAGCGCTCGGTCCCGCGCGGCCGGTACGGCTCCCTGACCGGCGCGGCGCGCCCGCAGTCCCGTACGGGCCCCCCGACCGTCGCCGGCCGCTGGTCGCTGCTGCCCGACCGCGAGGCCGATCCAACAGTGCGCGCCCACGCCCTGGCCCGCACTCTGCTCGACCGCCACGGAGTGGTGACCCGGGGCGCCGTCGCCGCGGAGGGCGTCGAGGGCGGCTTCTCCGCGGTCTACCGCATCCTGTCCGCCTTCGAGGAGACCGGGCAGGCCCGTCGCGGCTACGTGGTGGAAGGCCTCGGTGCCGCGCAGTTCGCGATGGACGGTGCGGTGGACCGGCTGCGCGCGGCCGCGAACGCGCGTGACCGGGGCGAAGCTCTGCCCGCCCAGGGCTTCTCGTCCGGCTTCCCGGCCGCGGATCCCGGTTACCAGCCCGATTTCGCCAAGGGGTCCCGGGGCGGTTCCGACTTCCGGTCGGACTTCCTCGCCGAGTCCCGAGGCGGCCCCGCCTCCCCCGCGACGGACGGAGGCGCCCCCGGGTTCGGTCCTGACCTCGCCCCCGACTTCCCGGGCGACTTCGCCGTACCCTCCGGCTCGCCCGACCACTTCGGCGAGCCCCCGGACTCTCCCGACTCCCCCGACGGCCCGGCAGGGTCAGGCTTTCCCGGTGATTCCGGCGCCCCCGGTGACTTCACCTTCCCCGGCGACCTCGCCTCGCCGAACGGGGCCGACCCGTTCGCCACCGGCGCCCGTTCGGCGGGCCCGGGCTTCCCCGGCCGTCCCACCGGAAGCCGCGGTTACGCGAACGGCTCCTATGCGAACGGCGGCGGGCCCGGCGGCCGGAACCGGTCGAACGGAACCTCCCGGGCCGTGGTCCTCGCAGCCGCCGACCCCGCGAACGCGTACGGCGCGGCGCTGTCCTGGCCCGAGCCCCCGACGGGCGCCGGACACAAGCCGGGCCGCAAGGCCGGCTCCCTGGTCGTCCTGGTCGACGGCGAGCTGACCCTCTACATGGAGCGAGGCGGCAAGACCCTGCTGGCCTGGCCGTCCGCGCCCGAGACCGACGCCACGGACGATCCGCGCCTCCGGGCGGCCGCGGAGGCCCTCTCCACGGCCGCCCGGGCAGGTTCCCTCGGCACGGTCACCGTCGAGCGGGTCAACGGCGCCTCGGCGCTCACCTCCCCCTTCGGCACCCTCCTGGAGGGAGCGGGTTTCATCGCGAACCCGCGCGGCCTGCGCATCCGCGCATGAGTGAGCCGGCGCCACCGGCGCTGTCCCCCGACCCGTGCCACCCTTGAACCCATGCCTGAAGGAGACACCGTCTGGCAGGCGGCGAAGCGACTGCACATCGCCCTCGCGGGCAAGGTGCTGACCCACGCCGACCTGCGCGTGCCCAAGTTGGCCACGGCCGATCTCACCGGCCGCGCCGTCCTGGACGTCACGCCGCGCGGAAAGCACCTCCTCACCCGGATCGAAGGCGGCCTGACGCTCCACTCGCACCTGCGTATGGACGGCTCCTGGAAGGTGTTCGAGAACGGGCGGCGCTGGTCCGGCGGCCCCGCCCACCAGATCCGCGCCGTCCTGGGCAACGCGGACCGCACGGCCGTCGGCTACCGGCTGCCCGTACTGGAGCTGTTGCGCACCGCCGACGAGGACCGTGCGGTCGGCCACCTCGGTCCGGACCTGCTGGGCCCCGACTGGGACCCCGACACGGCCCTGGCCAACCTGTTGCGCGAGCCCGGCCGGGCCCTCGGCGAGGCCCTGCTCGACCAGCGCAATCTCGCCGGAATCGGCAACGTCTTCAAGAGCGAGCTGTGCTTCCTCCTCGGCGTCACCCCCTGGCTGCCCGTCGGCGAGCTTCCCGCCGAGCGCACCGCCTACCTCCCGGCGCTCGCCCAGAAACTCCTCGAGGTCAACAGGGAGCGCCCGGACCGCCAGACCACGGGCCTGCGCGAGCAGCGGCTGTTCGTGTACGGGCGGGCGTCCCGCCCGTGCCTGCGGTGCGGGACCCGTATCCGTCTGGCCGACCAGGGCGACGGCTCCCGCGAGCGCCCCACCTACTGGTGCCCGTCCTGCCAGACGGGCCCCACACCGCCGCGCACGACTCCCCGGGCCGCGGGACCCTCGACCCGCTCCGCACCCCGCTGAACCTCCGGTGGATCACGGCCCCTCAGGAACGGCCACACCCGGCAGCACCGCACCCGACCCGGCGGACCCCGAACCGCACCGGCCAGCACCCGGACCGCCCGGACCACCCGGACCATCCCCAGCACCCCGCAACACCCCATCCGGCGCGCACCCACCCCGCACGACTCCACCCCGCACACCTAATTGACGCCCCGTCAGAAATGCTCGTACCGTCCTTCCATGCCCCTCACGGCGTACGACCTCACCGGCCGCACGGCCTTCGTCACCGGCGCCGCGAGCGGTATCGGCAGTGCCTGTGCCGTCCTGCTCGCCCGGACGGGAGCCGGGGTGCACTGCGCGGACCGCGACGAGCAGGGCCTGCACGAGACGGCGGCCCTGATCGAGGACGAGGGCGGTACCGCCCGCATCCACCGGCTCGACGTGACCGACCGGACCGGGCTGCGGAAGGCTGTCGAGTCCTGCGAGCGGCTCGACGTCATGGCGGCGGTCGCGGGGATCATGCACAGCAGTCCGGTCCTGGAGACGCGGGAAGAGGACCTCGACCGGGTGTGGAGCGTCAACTTCAAGGGCGTGCTGTACGCCTGCCAGGAAGCCGCTCGCCACATGATCGCGCGGCAGGTGCGGGGCAGCATCGTCACGATGGCTTCCGGCGCCGTCGACACCGGAGGGCCCGGCCTGCTCTGCTACGGCGTGGCGAAGGCGGCCGTCGTCCAGCTCACCAGGACGCTGGCGACGGAGATCGGCCCGCACGGGATCCGCGTGAACGCCGTGGCGCCCGGCTGGGTCCGCACGCCGATGACCGACCGGCACGGGAAGGCGCAGGCGCACACCGAGGCGTTCATGGCCCGGATGTCACCCCTGGGCCGGGTCGGCGAACCCGAGGACGTCGCCCACGCCGTCCTCCACCTGGCCTCCGACGCCTCGTCCTTCACCACGGGACAGATCCTCCGCCCGAACGGCGGCGTGGCCATGCCCTGGTGACCCACGGACAGTCGAAGGGGGTACCGGACAGCCACGCACGTCCCCAGCGCTTTCGGCGGGAGAAGACCCGACCTCACCCCCATCGCATCGCAAGCCGCCCGCCCCCGCCGGACGCCCACGACCCCTCAGCCCCCCACCGCTCCCCAAACGCCCCCCGCGATGTTGCAGCACCCCCGGCACCACGGCACCACGGCACCTCGCACCCCCGTGCCCTACATCCCCCGCTCTCCCCCGGACCCTGGTCGCCCCGTCCCGGCCGTCCCGGAACTCCGTATCGCCTGCTGGTCCGCGGCCACCGCCCGTGCAGCCCGCGCCTTCGGCGCGCAGTGCACGGGCAGCAGGCCCAGCCCCCACCCTCCGGCCGCGACGGCTCCCTCCCACACCCCTGCGTCAGGAGCCAGCGCGAGCCGGAGGATCCCCCACCACCACAGCCCCCCGAGCGTCAGCGTCGCCCCCCAGCGCGCTATCCGCCCTGCCATGGCGGCCACCTCCGGCCCGACGCTAGACCGCCGCTCTCGCCGGCCGGGAGGGCGCACCACCGGCACAGAGGCGCACCGCACGCACACACGCGCCTCTTCCTGACAGGACCCCGGCGCGCCACAGCATCGGACGCCGGGCGTTCTTCTCCACGCGCCCACGACGCGCCCTGCCCACGGACGCGCGCGGGTTCCCGCACACATGAGGTCCGCCGCGGCCCCGTACCCGGCGGGTTCCGGCGCCCGGCGGGCCCCGGTGGTCCGGATCGCCCGCGCTTCACTCCGGCCTCAGCCGTTCTCCGCCTGGAACATCCAGTGGTGCTTCTCCAGATCCGCGGTGATCCCGATGAGGAGGTCCTGGCTGACGGGGTCCGGGTTCTCCGTCGACTTCACCCGCTCCCGCATCCGCGTGATCACGGCGCCCAGCGCTTCCACGAGCGTCCCCACGGCGTCCGCGTCCTTGACCCAGCCGTCGGTGACGGTCCCGATCCCGCTGCCGGAGGCGACCGTCGCCGCGCGGCCGTCGGGTGAGACGCCCAGCGCCGAGGCACGCTCGGCCACCGTGTCGGAGTGCAGCCGCGCACTGGCCACCACGTCGTCCAGCTGAAGATGGACGGACCGGAAGCGCGGCCCGACCACGTTCCAGTGGACCTGCTTGGCCACCAGGGAGAGGTCCACCAGATCGACCAGCGCGCCCTGCAGTGCCTCGGACACGATCTTCAGGTCCGCGTCGGACAACGGGCTCTTCACGACGTACATCCGAATCCTCCGATTCAAGATCACTCAGTACGGCCCCGAGCCACCGCCTCTCCACCATGACCGCCCCCGGGCACACCGGCAAACGGGGTTCCGCCGCGCCCGCGGCAAAGCGAGAGCCCCGCCCGGTCCCCTCCGGGTCTCCCCGGAGAAGCCCCGGCCGGGGCTCTCGCTGACGTGGTGCAGTGCAGACCGCGAGATCGTGACCGCTAGGGCCTGTCGTTTGGATCATGCCGGCGTCGCGGGGTCTGGCACGCACATCTGCGGCGTTGTCGTCGGTCGCCGACGCTCCGCGTCGACTCCCTCCTCCGCCTTGCAGCTGCACGCGCCAGACCCCACTCGGGTCGGTCAGGACGAACCGTCGGTCACAGCCAGCCTGATCCAAACGACAGGCCCTAGGCCGCGACGACGTCGACGGCCTCGGCGGGTGCCTTGATCGTGACCCGTTCCGGTGGCACACCGGTCACGGATACGGAATTGAGCATCGGGCGACGCACCGGTGCGGGCACCGGTTCGGTGGCAGCAGCCGACTGTGCCAGCTCGGCGAGGGCGAGCTCGTCGCTCACTTCCCGCATGAGCTCGGACATCCGTACGTCAAGCGCGTCGCAGATCGCGGAGAGCAGCTCGGAGGATGCCTCCTTCTGCCCCCGCTCCACCTCGGAGAGATAGCCGAGTGAGACTCGGGCGGACGAGGAGACTTCGCGCAGAGTACGGCCCTGGCGCTGGCGCTGCCGACGCAGCACGTCACCCAGCAGGCGACGGAGCAGAATCATCGGTGGCTCCCTCCTCGGACCGCGTAGCCGCATCCTTCACGCCCCACCGTACCGCCTTGCGCCGCGGCCGTGCGGGGAGCGATGTCGTGTTCACTCAGGGCTGCAAACATCAAGTCCCCCCGTTCTGTTCCGTATCCTGTGCCCGCTCGTTTCCGGTGTGTTCGTCCGCGAGCTCCGCGAGGAGCAGCGCGAGTACGCTCCGTACACTCTCCATACGAATTTCCGCACGGTCGCCGTTCAACCGCAGGGACGCCACTTTCCCGCCAACATCGGCATCCGTTTTCCCCGTCGAGGGTCCGTCGACGGCGACGAAAACGGTACCGACCGGCTGTCCATCCTGGCTGTCGGGACCGGCGACGCCGGTGGTCGCGATCCCCCAGTCCGCGCCGAGTGCCTTGCGGACGCCGGCTGCCATCTGGGCCGCGACCTGCGGATCCACCGCGCCGCGCTCGGCCAGGAGAGTGGCGTCGACCCCGAGCAGTTCGTGCTTGAGCGGGGTGGCGTACGCGGTGACGGAACCCCGGAAGGCCTTGGACGCCCCGGGGGTCCCGGTGATCTCAGCGGCCACCAGGCCACCAGTGAGCGACTCGGCGACGGCGAGCGTCTCACCCCTCACCGTGAGTAGTCGCAGCACCTCAGCGGCCTCGGAACTCACCGCTCGGCCTCCCCGGCGGTCGCCCGGCGCGCGGCGATTCCCTGCCTGCGCAGCACAATGGCCTGTCTTACGTAGTCGAGTCCCGTCACCACGGTCAGGGCGACCGCCACGGCCATCACCCAGAACCTCAGACTCGCCAGCGGCCCCGTCAGTGCCAGCACGTACATCCCGACCGCGGTGCCCTGCGCCAGCGTCTTCATCTTGCCGCCGCGGCTGGCCGGAATGACCCCGTAGCGGATCACCAGGAAACGCAGCAGGGTGATCCCGAGCTCACGCCCGAGGATCACCCCCGTCACCCACCACGGCAGATCGCCGAGCGAGGACAGACAGATCAGCGCCGCGCCCATGATCGCCTTGTCGGCGATGGGGTCGGCGATCTTCCCGAAGTCGGTGACCAGGTTGTAGGTGCGCGCCAAGTGGCCGTCGAAGATGTCGGTGATCATGGCGACGGCGAAGGCGGCCCAGGCCCACGCGCGCCACACGGGGTCGTACCCGCCGTCGGCCAGCAGCAGCAGTACGAAGCCCGGCACGAGTGCGAGCCGGAGCATGGTGAGGAGATTCGCGACGTTCCAGAGGCTGGCCTGATCGACGGCCGCAGCGCCCAGCTTTCGCACCGGCTTCGTTCCGTCCGGAGCGCCGGGCGTGCCCGGGGCGCTGGGGGAACTGTCCGCCGCGGATGCCGGGACTCCGGTCATCTGCCCGCCTCCTCGGTCCCCGCGGACGAGCCCGGGAGCGGCTCGGCCACCAGGTCGACACCTTCCGTACCGACCACCTTTGCCTCGACCATACGACCGACGGTCAGGCCCGCGCTGCTCGTGAACAGCACCTGGCCGTCCGTCTCCGGCGCCTGGTGGGCGGCGCGGCCGACCGCGCCCTCCTCGTCGTCGATGGACTCGACCAGGACCTCGAGGCTCTCGCCGACGCGCTCCTCGGCGCGCTGCGCGACCAGTTCCTCGGCGAGACGCGACACGCGCGCGAGACGCTTGGCGACGACTTCCTCGTCGAGCTTGTTCTCGTAGGTCGCCGCCTCGGTTCCGTCCTCGTCGGAGTACCCGAAGACGCCGATGGCGTCGAGCCGCGCGCCCGTGAGGAAACGCTCCAGCTCGGCCAGGTCGGCCTCGGTCTCCCCGGGGAAGCCCACGATGAAGTTCGACCGCACGCCGGCCTGCGGGGCCTTGGCGCGGATCGTGTCGAGCAGCTCCAGGAAGCGGTCGGTGTCGCCGAAGCGCCGCATGGAGCGCAGCACATCGGGGGCGGAGTGCTGGAAGGACAGGTCGAAGTAGGGCGCGATGTTCGGCGTCGAGGTCAGGACGTCGATGAGCCCGGGGCGCATCTCGGCGGGCTGGAGGTAGCTGACCCGCACGCGCTCGATGCCGTCGATCTCCGCGAGCTCGGGCAGCAGCGACTCCAGCAGACGGATGTCGCCGAGGTCCTTGCCGTACGAGGTGTTGTTCTCGGAGACCAGCATGACCTCCTTGACGCCCTGCTCGGCGAGCCAGCGGGTCTCGTTCAGCACGTCGCTCGGCCGCCGCGAGATGAAGGAGCCGCGGAAGGACGGGATGGCGCAGAACGAGCAGCGCCGGTCACAGCCGGAGGCGAGCTTCACGGAGGCGACCGGGGAACCGTCCAGGCGGCGGCGCAGGGGGGCACGCGGGCCGGAGACGGGGGCCACGCCCGCCGGCAGGTCCGAGGGCGCGCCGTGGCCGGGCAGGGCCACCTCGTCGCCGGCGGACTGCCGTGCGGCCGGACTGATCGGCAGCAGCTTGCGGCGGTCGCGCGGGGTGTGCGAGGCGTGGATGCCGCCGTTCAGGATGGTCTGGAGGCGGTCGGAGATGTCGGCGTAGTCGTCGAAGCCGAGTACGCCGTCGGCCTCGGGCAGCGCCTCGGCGAGTTCCTTGCCGTACCGCTCGGCCATGCAGCCCACGGCCACGACGGCCTGGGTTCTGCCGTGCCCCTTGAGATCGTTGGCCTCCAGGAGGGCGTCCACGGAGTCCTTCTTGGCGGCCTCGACGAAACCACAGGTGTTGACGACGGCGACGTCGGCTTGCTCGGCGTCCTCCACGAGGTGCCAGCCGTCCGCCTCCAAACGGCCTGCGAGCTCCTCCGAGTCCACCTCGTTGCGGGCGCAGCCAAGAGTGACGAGTGCGACGGTACGGCGTTCAGGCATGGACTCAAGACTACTTCGTCCCGCCGATGCCCCACGTCGACGGGGTTGGCCGATCATGGCCAACCCCGTGCGCGCGCTGCCCCTCGGTCCGGTTATCCGACCTCGGGGTCGCCCTTCGTGTAGGTCAGGCGCTCGACCTGGCCCGGCTGGAAGTCGTTCTCGATCTTCTTGCCGTTCACGTACAGCTGGATGGCGCCGGCGTCACCCAGGATGAGGTTGATCTTCGTGCTGTCCTGGAAGGTCTTCGACTGGCCCTTCTTGAGCAGTCCGTCGAAGAGCATCCGGCCGTTGTGGTCCTTGGCGGAGATCCAGCTGCGGCCGTCGGTGGCGCTGACCTGGACGGTGACCTTGTCCTGGGGCGCCGCCGCGATGGCGCTGTCGGTCGGGTCCGGTTTGGGGTCGGCGGGCTTGCTCCTGGTGGGTTTGGCCGCGGTCTTGCCGGCCGTGGGCGTGGACCCCTCGGCGACCTGGGCCGCCGTGCTGTCCCCGTCGTCACCACCCTTGACCATGGTGAACCCGACGAAGCCGATCACCGCGACGATCGCGGCGACCATGGCGGCGGTCCAGTTCGGCCCGCGTCGCTCCGGGCGGATCCGTTCCGCCTCGAAGAGTGGGGCCGCGGGGGTCGGGGCGGGGCGCCCGCCGTGACCGGCGTCGTACTGCGCGAGGAGGGGGGCCGGATCGAGGTGGACGGCGCGCGCCACGGTCCGGATGTGACCGCGGGCGTAGACGTCACCACCGCAGGGCGCGAAGTCGTCCTGTTCGATGGCGTGCACGATGGCGATGCGGACCCGGGTGGCGGTGCTGACGTCGTCGACGGTCAGCCCGGCGTCGATGCGCGCCTGCCGCAGGGCGTGACCGATCGAGGGGCGTTCCGCCTCGCGATCGTCTTCGAACGGACGCTCGTCTTCGGGGGAGTTGCCGTCAGGGGAGTTGCCGATGGACACGGGGGCGCCTTTCGAGCGTGTAGCCACCTGTGCTGGAGGTTCAGTCTAGGGGGGGTACGAAAGGGTGGGGCAACCGGGCGGTGGGACTTTGTACGCCATCAGAATGGCCGGTCATCCTGATGCTGGGACATGTACCTGTCCCCTCGCTCAACTTGACGTACGCCGAAGGGAAACGGTTGCTCACGGATCCCTTACGGGTAAGTCACGTTCGAATACCCGCCTGACGCGGATCCACCCCTCGGACGGCCCGTGCGCCCCGCTTCCCTACCCTTCGGTCTCCCCGCGGATCACGGCCAGCACTCCGTCCAGCTCGTCCGCCTTCACGAGAACGTCACGCGCCTTGGAGCCCTCGCTCGGACCGACGATGTTCCGCGACTCCATGAGGTCCATCAGCCGGCCCGCCTTGGCGAAGCCGACGCGCAGCTTGCGCTGGAGCATCGAGGTGGACCCGAACTGGGTGGAGACGACCAGCTCGGCCGCCTGGCACAGCAGGTCGAGGTCGTCGCCGATGTCCTCGTCGATCTCCTTCTTCTGCTTGGTGCCCACGGTGACGTCGTCCCGGAAGACCGGCGCCATCTGGTCCTTGCAGTGCTGCACGATGGCCGCGACCTCGTCCTCGGTGACGAAGGCGCCCTGCATACGGGTCGGCTTGTTCGCCCCCATCGGCAGGAAGAGTCCGTCGCCCTTGCCGATCAGCTTCTCGGCGCCCGGCTGGTCGAGGATGACCCGGCTGTCGGCGAGCGAGGAGGTGGCGAAGGCGAGCCGGGACGGCACGTTCGCCTTGATCAGACCCGTGACGACGTCCACGGACGGCCGCTGCGTGGCGAGCACCAGGTGGATGCCGGCCGCGCGCGCGAGCTGCGTGATGCGCACGATCGCGTCCTCGACGTCGCGCGGGGCGACCATCATCAGGTCCGCGAGCTCGTCGACGATCACCAGCAGATACGGGTACGGGCTCAGCTCGCGCTCGCTGCCCTCCGGCAGCTTCACCTTGCCGTTCCTGATCGCCTCGTTGAAGTCGTCGATGTGCCGGTACCCGAACGCCGCCAGGTCGTCGTAGCGCAGGTCCATCTCCCGTACGACCCACTGGAGCGCCTCGGCGGCCCGCTTCGGGTTCGTGATGATCGGCGTGATCAGGTGCGGGATGCCCTCGTACGCGGTCAGCTCGACGCGCTTGGGGTCGACGAGCACCATGCGCACGTCCTCCGGGGTCGCGCGCACCATGACCGAGGTGATCAGGCAGTTGATGCAGGACGACTTGCCGGAGCCGGTCGCGCCGGCCACCAGGACGTGCGGCATCTTCGCCAGGTTGGCCATCACGTAGCCGCCCTCGACGTCCTTGCCGAGCGCGACCAGCATCGGGTGGTCGTCCTCGGCGGCGTCCGCGAGGCGCAGCACGTCACCGAGGTTGACCATCTCGCGGTCGGTGTTCGGGATCTCGATGCCGACTGCCGACTTGCCGGGGATCGGGCTGATGATCCGCACGTCGGGGCTGGCGACGGCGTACGCGATGTTCTTGGTGAGCGCCGTGATCCGCTCGACCTTCACGGCGGGGCCGAGCTCGACCTCGTAGCGGGTGACCGTCGGGCCGCGCGTGAAGCCGGTGACGGCGGCGTCGACCTTGAACTCCATGAAGACGTTCGACAGCGAGGCGACCACGGCGTCGTTGGCGGCGCTGCGCGTCTTGCCCGGGCCGCCGCGCTCCAGCAGGTCCAGGGACGGCAGCGCGTAGGTGATGTCCCCGGAGAGCTGGAGCTGCTCCGCGCGGGAGGGCAGTTCACGCGGCGTCTCGGGCGCGGCCTTGGTCAGGTCGGGCACGACGGCGTCGGCCCTGAACGGGTCCTGCTTCGCCGGCTTGCCACTCGCGCCGGGCCTCGCGGCCGGAGCGGTCTTGGCACGCGCGGCCGGGACCGGCGTCGTCTCCTCGTAACCGTCCCGCTCCGGGCTCACGCCCTGCGTGAGGTCGGCCACCAGCGGCGAGGGCGGCATCCCGTGCATGACGGCGCCGTCCAGCGCGGCAGCGGCGGCCGCGGCGACGTCGACTGCGTCCATGGGGCGGTCCATGTCGGGCTGCTGCACGGCGGAGCGCCGGGGGCGGCTCCGGCGCTTGGTGAGCGCCTCCTGCTCGACACCGTCCGGGTCGTACGCCTCGGGGGCGCGCGGGCGCCGGGAGCGCGCCGGCAGCGCCTCGCGCCACTGCTCGTCGTATCGCTCGTCGTCCTCGCCGAAGACGTCCGCGTCCTCGGGGGACGCGAGGATGCCGAGCTTCATGCCGAGCAGGCGCAGCCGCTGCGGAATCGCGTTGACCGGGGTCGCCGTGACGACCAGCAGCCCGAAGACGGTCAGCAGCACCAGCAGCGGTACGGCGAGGACGTCGCCCATCGTGAACGTCAGCGGGGTCGCCGCGCCCCAGCCGATCAGTCCGCCGGAGTCCCTTATCGCCTGCATGCCGTCGCTGCGCGCGGGCGCCCCGCACGCGATGTGCACCTGGCCGAGCACGCCGATCACGAGGGCGGACAGCCCGATGACGATGCGGCCGTTGGCCTCGGGCTTCTCCGGGTGCCGGATGAGGCGCGCGGCGACGATGCCGATCAGTATCGGGACGAGCAGGTCGAGCCGGCCGAAGGCGCCGGTCACCAGCATCTCGACGAGCTCGCCGACGGGCCCCTGGAGGTTCGACCACGTGCCCGCCGCGGTGATCAGCATGAGGCCGATCAGCAGCAGCGCGACGCCGTCCTTGCGGTGCGCCGGGTCGAGTCCCTTGGCACCCGCCCCTATGCCGCGGAACAGCGCTCCGACGGCGTGCGCGACGCCGAGCCAGACGGCGCGTACGAGCCGGTACACGCCCCCGGTCGGACTGGGCGCCGGCCGGGGTGGGGCTTTCCTGACGGCGGCCTTCTTGGCCGGCGCCCGTCTCGGGACGGCTTTTTTGGCGGGAGCCTTCTTCGCCGGAGCCCTCGTCGGAACGACCGCCTTCTTCGCGGGCGGCTTCTTGGCTGCGGGCTGACGTGAGGCCATGGGTGTGAGGTTACCGGTGGAGACGACAGCGGACACGTGTGCCTACTGCTTCACCCGTTCGTGTCGCCCTTGCCGGGGACCAAAACTGACGCCGGTTCACCGGTTCCGCGCCTCGCGTCACGCCGAGCCGCGCCGGGGAACGGCTTGCTCCCCGGCAGGCAACCCGCGGGTGCCGCGCGTCAGTTCTGCGAGGACACCGACGGCGCGCCGCTCCCCGTACCGGGTTCCAGGGCGTCCAGGGCCCTGCGCAGACCCGTGAGTTTGCGTTCGAGATGGGCCGCGGTCGCCACCGCGGCGGCGTCGGCGGAGTCGTCGTCGAGCTGCTTGGACAGCGCCTCGGCCTGCTCCTCGACGGCCGCGAGCCGCGCGGACAGCTCGGCGAGCAGTCCGGCCGGCTCCTTGGCGTCACCGAGCGCCGCCTTGCCGCCGCCCTCCAGCTGGAGCCGCAGCAGGGCGGCCTGCTCACGGAGTTGGCAGTTCTTCATGTAGAGCTCGACGAAGACGGAGACCTTCGCGCGCAGCACCCATGGGTCGAACGGCTTGGAGATGTAGTCCACCGCGCCCGCCGCGTACCCGCGGAACGTGTGGTGCGGGCCGTGGTTGATCGCGGTCAGGAAGATGATCGGGATGTCCCGCGTCCGCTCCCGCCGCTTGATGTGGGCGGCGGTTTCGAAACCGTCCATCCCCGGCATCTGCACGTCCAGCAGGATGACCGCGAAATCGTCGGTCAGCAGCGCTTTGAGCGCTTCCTCCCCTGACGATGCCCGCACCAGTGTCTGATCGAGCGCAGAGAGGATGGCCTCCAGCGCCAGCAGATTCTCCGGCCGGTCATCGACCAGGAGGATCTTGGCCTTCTGCACCATGGCCCGCCCTCCTCGCCCCGGCAGTGCACCGGGCGCCGCCCCAGGGGACGACTCCCTTGCGCCGCCCGTCCTTGTGCCGGTCATCGTAGCCGCACCCCGCTCGTCGCCACACCCTGTCACCGTGATGTCACTCTGCACGTAGCAGAAACGCGGCGGGAGACCAGAAGGTTCCCCGGATCCCGGGTTCTACACGACTTCGAGCACCGTCAGTCATGCACGTCGGGCGCGTTCCACCATGGGCCCGGGCGGGCGGAGGGGTGCGACGGCGGGCCCGGCGGTGATCCGGATCCCCCGCCCCGGTCCCCCTGCCGCTGACTCGGTGTAGCGGTCCGCCCGCGTCACTCCCCCCGCATCCACTGCTCCATGACCGAGAGCAGGTGATCGGGATCGACCGGCTTCGTCACGTAGTCGGAGGCACCCGACTCGAGGGCCTTCTCCCGGTCCCCCTTCATCGCCTTCGCGGTGAGCGCGATGATCGGCAGGCCCGCGAACTGCGGCATCCGGCGAATCGCCGTGGTCGTCGCGTACCCGTCCATCTCCGGCATCATGATGTCCATCAGGACGACCGTCACGTCGTCGTGCTGCTCCAGCACCTCGATGCCCTCGCGGCCGTTCTCGGCGTACAGCACGGACAGACCGTGCTGCTCCAGGACGCTGGTGAGCGCGAAGACGTTGCGGATGTCGTCGTCGACGATGAGCACCTTCTCGCTGTCGAAGCGGATACCCGACCTCGGCCGCGGTGACTCCTGCTGCTGCCCGTCACCCTGCCACCGCTCCGACGTCGCCCCGGCCGCCGACGGCCCGCTGAGCCCCGGCCGCTGCTCGGCGGCGGGCACCGCCCGGCGCCGCCGCCTGAAGAGCGCGGCGGGACCGTTCTGGGTGTCCTGGTACGACCTCACCTCGGCCGGCGTCTCGACGCCGGACCCGGCCTGCTCCGCCTCGGACGCGAGCAGCTCCCCGGCCCCGAGCGCCGGCGCCAGCTGCCCGTAGCCCTGCGGCGGCAGTTCGCTCGGGTACAGCGGCAAATACAGCGTGAACGTGGAGCCGCGTCCCGGTTCGCTCTGCGCGTGGATCTCCCCGCCGAGCAGCCGAGCGATCTCCCGCGAGATGGACAGCCCCAGACCCGTACCGCCGTACTTGCGGCTGGTCGTGCCGTCCGCCTGCTTGAACGCCTCGAAGATCACCCGCATCTTGCTCGCCGCGATCCCGATGCCGGTGTCGGTCACCGAGAAGGCGATCAGATCACCGTCCGCGTCCCGCAGCGAACCGGACTCCAGAAGCTGCTCCCGGATGGCCACCGGCACGTCCGCGCCCGCCGGCCGGATGACCAGTTCCACCGCTCCCGAGTCGGTGAACTTCACCGCGTTGGACAGCAGATTGCGCAGCACCTGCAGGAGGCGCTGCTCGTCGGTGTGCAGCGTGGCGGGCAGCTCCGGCGAGACCCGCACGGAGAAGTCGAGCCCCTTCTCCGCCGTCAGCGGGCGGAAGGTCGCCTCCACGTAGTCGACCAGCTGCACCAGCGCGATGCGGGTCGGCGAGACGTCCATCTTGCCCGCCTCGACCTTCGACAGGTCGAGGATGTCGTTGATCAGCTGGAGCAGGTCGGAGCCCGCGCCGTGGATCGTCTCGGCGAACTCGACCTGCTTCGGAGTGAGATTGGAGTCCGCGTTGTCCGCGAGCAACTTCGCCAGGATCAGCAGGGAGTTGAGCGGCGTACGCAGCTCGTGCGACATGTTGGCGAGGAACTCGCTCTTGTAGCGCATGGACACCGCGAGCTGCTCGGCGCGCTCCTCGAGGACCTGCCGCGCCTCCTCGATCTCGGTGTTCTTGACCTCGATGTCACGGTTCTGCTGGGCCAGCAGCTCGGCCTTCTCCTCCAGTTCGGCGTTGGACTCCTGGAGGGCCTTCTGCCGGTTCTCCAACTCGGCCGACCGCTCACGGAGTTGCTCGGTCAGCTCCTGCGACTGCTTCAGCAGCACCTCCGTCTTCGTGTTGACGGAGATGGTGTTGACGCTCGTCGCGATCATCTCGGCGATCTGGTTCAGGAAGTCCTTCTGGATGTGCGTGAACGGCGTGAACGACGCCAGCTCGATCACCCCGAGGACGGTGCCCTCGAAGAGCACCGGAAGCACGATCACCTGCGCCGGAGGCGCCTCACCGAGCCCGGAGGAGATCTTCAGATAGCCGCTCGGCGCGTTCTCCACCAGGATCGTGCGCTTCTCCTGGGCCGCCGTCCCGATCAGCGCCTCACCGGGCCGGAACGACGTCGGCATGGAGCCCATCGAGTAGCCGTACGAGCCGAGCATCCGCAGCTCGTACGCCTCCTCGTCCTGGGCGCCCGCGTCCTTGCCGTCCGGCAGCGGCATGGAGAGGAAGAACGCGCCGTGCTGCGCGGAGACGACCGGCGTCAGCTCGCTCATGATCAGCGAGGCCACGTCGTCCAGGTCGCGCCGCCCCTGCATCAGGGCCGAGATGCGCGCCAGGTTGCCCTTGAGCCAGTCCTGCTCCTTGTTGGCGATGGTGGTGTCGCGCAGGTTGGCGATCATCTTGTTGATGTAGTCCTGAAGCTCCTGGATCTCGCCCGAGGCGTCCACGTCGATCTTCAGGTTCAGGTCGCCGCGGGTCACCGCGGTCGCCACGCGCGCGATGGCGCGCACCTGCCGGGTCAGGTTCCCGGCCATCTCGTTCACCGACTCGGTGAGGTCGCGCCAGGTGCCGTCGACGTCGCGGACCCGCGCCTGGCCGCCCAGCTGACCCTCGGTGCCCACCTCGCGGGCGACGCGGGTGACCTCCTCCGCGAAGGACGACAGCTGGTCGACCATCGTGTTGATGGTGGTCTTGAGCTCCAGGATCTCGCCGCGCGCGTCGATGTCGATCTTCTTCGTGAGGTCGCCCTTCGCGATGGCCGTCGTGACCATCGCGATGTTGCGCACCTGACCGGTCAGGTTGGACGCCATCCCGTTCACCGACTCGGTGAGGTCCTTCCACGTGCCGGACACCCCCGGCACCCGCGCCTGCCCGCCGAGAATGCCGTCCGTGCCCACCTCACGGGCCACCCGGGTCACCTGGTCGGCGAACGAACTCAGCGTCTTCACCATGGTGTTGACGGTGTCGGCGAGCTGCGCGACCTCCCCGCTCGCCTCGACCGTGACCTTCTTGGTGAGGTCGCCGTTGGCCACCGCCGTCGCGACCTGCGAGATGTTCCGCACCTGATTGGTCAGGTTGTTGGCCATCACGTTGACGTTGTCGCTGAGGTCCTTCCAGATGCCCGTGACACCCGGCACCCGCGCCTGCCCGCCCAGGTTGCCCTCGGTACCCACCTCACGGGCCACCCGGGTCACCTGCTCGGCGAAGTTGGAGAGCTGGTCGACCATCGTGTTGACCGTGGTGACCAGTTCGAGGATCTCGCCCTTCGCGTCGACGGTGATCTTCTTCGACAGGTCGCCCTTGGCGACGGCGGTCGTGACCTCGGCGATGTTGCGCACCTGGATGGTCAGGTTGTTCGCCATGAAGTTCACGGACTGCGTGAGGTCCTTCCAGGTGCCGGAGACACCCTGCACCTCGGCCTGCCCGCCGAGGATGCCCTCCGTACCCACCTCGCGCGCCACGCGCGTGACCTGCTCGGCGAAGTTCGAGAGCTGGTCGACCATCGTGTTGAGGGTGTTCTTCAGCTCCAGGATCTCGCCGCGCGCGTCCACGTCGATCTTCTGCGACAGGTCACCCCGGGCCACCGCCGTAGCGACCTGCGCGATGTTGCGCACCTGGGCGGTGAGGTTGCCCGCCATGCCGTTCACGGAGTCGGTCAGGTCACGCCACACACCGGCGACGCCGGGCACCTGCGCCTGACCGCCGAGGCGGCCCTCCGTACCCACCTCGCGGGCGACCCGCGTCACCTGGTCCGCGAACGCGGAGAGCTGGTCGACCATCGTGTTGATGGTGTTCTTCAGCTCCAGGATCTCGCCGCGCGCGTCCACGTCGATCTTCTGCGACAGGTCGCCCCTGGCCACCGCCGTCGTCACCTGGGCGATCTGCCGCACCTGGGAGGTGAGGTTGCCCGCCATGAAGTTGACGGAGTCCGTCAGCTCCTTCCACGTACCGGACACGCCGTCCACACGGGCCTGACCGCCGAGGCGGCCCTCCGTCCCCACGTCCCGGGCCATCCGCGTCACCTGGTCCGCGAAGCTCGACAACTGGTCCACCATCGTGTTCACGGTGTTCTTCAGCTGGAGCATCTCGCCGGACACATCGACGGTGACCTTCTGCGACAGGTCGCCGTTCGCCACCGCCGTCGTCACCTGGGCGATGTTGCGCACCTGACCGGTGAGGTTGCGGAAAGCCGTGTTGACGGAGTCCGTGAGGTCCTTCCAGGTGCCGGCCGCGCCCGGCACCTGCGCCTGACCGCCCAGCTCACCCTCGACACCGATCTCACGCGCCACGCGCGTGACCTCGGCACCGAACGACGACAGCTGGTCCACCATCGTGTTGACGGTGTTCTTCAGCTCCAGCATCTCGCCGGCCACGTCGACGGTGACCTTCTGCGACAGGTCGCCGTTGGCCACCGCCGTCGTCACCGCGGCGATGTCCCGCACCTGAGTGGTCAGGTTCCGGAAGACCGTGTTCACCGAGTCGGTGAGGTCCTTCCAGGTGCCCGCCGCACCCGGCACGTTCGCCTGGCCACCGAGCCGGCCCTCGCCGCCGACCTCGTTCGCCACCCGCGTGACCTCGTCGGCGAACGTGCGCAGCGTCTCGGTCATCTGGTTGATCGTCTCGGCGAGCTGCGCGACCTCGCCGCGCGCCGACACCGTCACCTTCTGCGACAGGTCACCGCTGGCGACCGCCGTCGTCACCTGCGCGATCCCGCGCACCTGGGCCGTGAGGTTCCCGGCCATCAGGTTCACCGAATCGGTGAGGTCCTTCCACACTCCCGCCACACCCGGCACCTGGGCCTGGCCGCCGAGTTCACCCTCCGTGCCCACCTCCCGGGCGACCCGCGTCACCTCGGACGAGAAGGACGACAGCTGGTCCACCATCGTGTTGACGGTGTTCTTCAGCTCCAGCATCTCGCCGGCCACATGAACCGTGACCTTCCGGGACAGGTCACCCTTGGCGACCGCCGTCGTCACCAGGGCGATGTCCCGTACCTGAGCCGTCAGCCGGTACGCCATCGTGTTGACCGAGTCCGTGAGGTCCTTCCACGAACCGGACATCCCGCGCACCCGCGCCTGCCCGCCCAGCTTGCCCTCCGTGCCCACCTCACTGGCCACCCGCGTGACCTCGTCGGTGAACGTCGACAGCTGGTCGACCAGGTTGTTGACCGTGCGCCCGACCTTGAGGAACTCGCCGCGCAGCGGATGGCCGTTGCCGTCCGGAGCCTGCGCCCGCAGCTCCATACGCGGCGACAGATCGCCCTCGGCCACCGCGGACAGCACCCGGCCGACCTCGGAGACGGGCCGTACCAGATCGTCGACGAGCGCGTTGGACGCGTCGATCGCGGCCGCCCAGGAACCCTCGCAGGCCCCCGTCTCCAGCCGCTCGGTGAGCTTGCCCTCACGTCCGACCATGCGCCGCACCCGCGACAGCTCGCCGGTGAGCTGGAGGTTCCGGTCGGCCACCTCGTTGAAGACCGCCGCGATCTCGGACATCACGCCGTCGCCGGAGACCGTCAGCCGCTTGCGGAAGTTGCCGTCCCGCATCGAGACCAGGGCGGCCAGCAGCCGGTTCAGGGCGGCCGTGTCCACCGCTGTCGTACCACCGCGCGGTGTACGCCCGCCGCTCGGGGACTGTCCGTCCTTCGCGCGCGTCCTCGTGCCCCGCGTCGCTGCGCCAGACTCCACTGTGTCCCTCCCGCAGGGGTCGACCATTACTGCTCTGCGTGCTCAGGTACTTCCGCTCGGCGTACCGGGCGTACCTCTGCCCGGCATACTCGGAAGGTCCTCTGCCTGCCCGGATCTTCCCAGGGAGCCTCCCCAGTGTTTCACCCCGACCGAACCAGGCCATAACAGTTCGGCAGCTTCGCACATCGTCCGCACACCCTCCGGACGGAAACACCGGCGACCGGCATCCGCACGGACCGCGAAGGTAAGTAACCTTGCATGCGGCTGTCCAGCCACGCCGGTTCCGTCCGGACTGGGCGGTGGCACGAGCACGAGCGGGCAGGCATCGGAGGGGCGCCGCACCATGACCACCGGACTGCATCCCGGGGAAGCACCCCGGGATCCCCGGCCCACGGGGGACCAGCCCCTGCCCCGGCAGGAGCGGGTAGACCACGGAGCCCTGCACGCCGACAACCGGACAAGGAGTTCTGTGATCACCGCGCGCGCGGCCGCCACCTTCGAGCCCCTGGGGCGATCGGTCGCGACCGCCCGCGCTTTCGTTCGTGACACCCTCCAGGGCTGGGGCTTCGCCGACATCGTCGACGACGCCGTGGTCCTCACCAGCGAACTGGTCACCAACGCCGTGGTGCACGCCGGCACGTCCGCCGACGTCCTGTGTCTGCGCAGTGACGACGGCGTACGCATCGAGGTGGCCGACCGCTACCCGGAACGCGAGATCCCACTCCAGGGGACCTCCGCGGGCATGGGCAGCCCCGACCGGGAGGGCGGCCGCGGCCTGCAGCTCTGCGGGGCCCTGGCCGACCGCTGGGGCGTCGAGTACACGCCCACCCGGAAGCGGGTGTGGTTCCAGCTCGACCTGCCCGAGCGCGCGGTGGGCACCCGCACGGCCGGTCCCGCCCTCCCCGCCGCGCTGCTCCCCCTCGCCGACGGCCGGGTACGCGTCGCCGTCGTCCAGATCGACCGCACCGGCGCCATCACCGCCTGGAACGAGGACGCAGGGGAGCTCTTCGGATACACGGCGGAGCAGGTCACCGGCAAGCCGCTCACGGACCTCGCCGCCTGGCCGCACACCCCCGGGACCAGCACCGGCATCGTCGAGGCACTCCAGCTCTCGCGCTGGGAGGGCAGCTACGGCCTCCGCGGCGCCGACGGCCGCGTGATCGCCGTGTACGCGTCCCACCTGCGCGTCCGCGACACGGCCGGCGAACCCTCGACGGTCTGCCTCCTGGTGCGCAATCACGAACGCGCCGTCCTGCAGACCCCGCTGCGCGGCGCCTCCGCCGACTCCGGCACGATGAGCGAGGGCCAGACCACCGACCCGTTCGAGGTCTTCATCGGCTCTCCGGCCCCGGACGACCTGGACGGCCTCCTCCAGCGCACGGTGGAGCGCGCCCGCGACATGCTCGACGCCGACTCCGCCTTCCTGCTCCTCGCCACCGACGACGAGACGGAACTGGAGGTACGAGCCTCGACGGGCCTGCCCTCCGCCCGTCAGCGCTTCGCCCGCGTCCCCGTCGAGGCGGGCCCCGGCCGCTACGGCTCGGCCCGCATGCCGGCCGTTCACGACGACCTCGCGGCCGTCCCCGGTGCCGTCCCCCTGCTGAACGGCACCGGGATGCGCTCGGTCGTCACCGTCCCCCTGAAGGTCGAGGGCCGCCTCACCGGCTCCCTCGGCGTCGCCGCCGAAGCGCCCGGCAGGTACTCGAACGAGGAGGCGCTGCGCCTCCAGTTCGCCGCCGACCGCATCGCGCTGGCCGTCGAGTCCGCCCGCCTCGGCGAGCTGGAACGCCTGCGCCGCGGCTCCCTGTCCTTCCTCGTCGAGGCCTCCGACCTCCTCGCCGGCACCCTGGACCGCGACCAGACGCTGGCCCTGATGGCCCAGATGACGGTCCCGACGCTGGCCACCTGGTGCGCCGTCTACACGATCGCCGACCAGTCCTCGGACCCGTATCTCTCGTACGTCCTGCACGAGGACGAGGAGCGCATCGACGGTCTCAAGGCCCTGCTGTCCAAGATCTCCCCGCCCGATCCGGTCCCCACTCCCGGCGCCCGCGTCTGGTCGGCCCCCGCCGAGGCGGCCCACCAGACGGCGCTGCGCACCTCGATGCGCAGTCTCGGCCTGGGCGAGTCCCCGTCGTCGGGCTCCGGCATCGGCACGACCCTCGCCACCGCCGCCGCGGTCGGCGGCGAGACCGTCGTCCTCCCGCTGGTGGCCCGCAACCGTGTCATCGGCATGCTCACGCTCGGCAAGCCGTCGGACGAGCACTTCCGCCAGGAGATCCTGGAGCTGGCGGAGGACCTGAGCCGCCGGGCCGCGCTCGCGCTGGACAACGCCCGCCTGTACTCGGAGCGCACTGCCATCAGCCAGTCCCTCCAGCGCAGCCTGCTGCCGCCCGAACTCCCCGTGATCGACGGCGTGGAGGTCGAGGTCATCTACCGCGCGGCCGGCGAGGGCAACGAGGTGGGCGGCGACTTCTACGACGTCTTCCCGATCCGCGACGGCGCCTACGGCTTCGCCATCGGCGACGTCTGCGGTACGGGCCCTGAGGCGGCGGCGGTCACGGGCCTGGCCCGGCACGCGCTGCGGCTCCTCGCGCGCGAGGGCTTCGGCGGCCCGGCCGTCCTGGAGCGCCTGAACTCCGCGATCCTCGACGAGGGCGCCCGCAGCCGCTTCCTGACGCTCCTGTACGGGGAGTTGTGGCCGCAGGAAGACGGCTCGGCCATCCTCAAGGTGGTCTGCGCGGGCCATCCGCTGCCGCTGCGCCTGCGCCAGGACGGCACGGTCGAACCGGCCGCGGAACCGCAGCCGTTGCTCGGGGTCATGGACGACCTGGAGCTGTACGAGGAGACGGTGACGCTGGATCCCGGCGATGTGCTCCTCTGCGTGACGGACGGGGTCACCGAACGCCGTGAGGGCACCCGCATGCTCGGCGACGACGGTCTGGCCGATGTCCTCACCACCTGTACGGGGCTGACGGCCGGTGCGGTGGCGGCGCGCATCATGCGTGCGGTGGAGCGTTTCGCCTCGGACGCCCCGTCGGACGACATGGCGATTCTCGCGATGCGCGTCCCGGGCCTGCAGACGGACTGACCGACGAATTGTCCGAAAAACCCGGAAGTCCGATTCGTCGGAAGCCCTGAAACGAGAAAAGGCCCCCGCCCGGATGGGCGGAGGCCTTTTCGTGTGGAGCCCCCAAACGGAATCGAACCGTTGACCTTCTCCTTACCATGGAGACGCTCTGCCGACTGAGCTATGGGGGCCTGTCGCCTTTTCGAGGTTTCCCTCGCGGCAACGGAATAGATCATACCCCGAACAGAACCGTGGACCCAACCAGTCCGCCGTGATCAGAAGGCGGGTTGCAGCAGTCCTCCGAGTGCATTGCATGCGGAGACCAGTCGCTGCATCTCGCGCTTGGTCAGCGACGCGTTCACGGGCAGGGCGAGTGTCTCGTCCGCGGCGCGCTCGGTCTCCGGGAGACAGACGTCGCGGCGGAACCCGGGCATGCGGTGTACCGGCGTCTTCACCGGTACCCGGCAGTCGACGCCCTTGGCCCGCACCGCCCGCGCGAAGGCGTCCCGGTCAGGCCGCCCGTTGCCGGGCACGCGCACCACGTACTGCTGGTAGGTGTGCCCGTCCGCGCCGTCCGGTGTCCGTACTCCGCTGAGTCGCGCGTCGAGGTAGGCGGCCCGCGCCCTGCGCTGCGGCATCTCGTCGTACGGTGCGTCGGATTCGCCCTGCTCCAGCACCAGGAGGCCGTGCCGCTGTCCGATCTCGTGCAGGCGGGCGATGCCGGCCGGCCGCCCGAAGCGGTGCACGACGACCACGGCAGCGGTCTGCGGGGTCACCACGTCCTCGACCGCGAGGGCGTCCAGGCAGTACGTCGCCGGATCTATGTCGGCGAACACCGGTATCGCCCCGGCGAGGGTCACGGCCTCGGCGACCTCGACGTTCCCGAAAGCCGGCACGATGACCTCGTCGCCAGCTCCGACACCCGCGGCCCTGAGCATTGCAGCAGTACCCATGCCCCGGATGGTGGTCGCGCAACGTGAACTGCAAGTGACGCACAACAAAAAAGAGCTGGTCCCCGAACCGAAGTTCGGGGACCAGCTCTGTCAAAATTTGTTCGGCGGCGTCCTACTCTCCCACAGGGTCCCCCCTGCAGTACCATCGGCGCTGTAAGGCTTAGCTTCCGGGTTCGGAATGTAACCGGGCGTTTCCCTCACGCTATGACCACCGAAACACTATGAAACTGTCAACCGCACCATTGCCGTGGCCCGACAACGGGGTTGTTCGTGGTTTCAGAACCAACACAGTGGACGCGAGCAACTGAGGACAAGCCCTCGGCCTATTAGTACCAGTCACCTCCACACCTTGCGGTGCTTCCAGATCTGGCCTATCAACCCAGTCGTCTACTGGGAGCCTTA
>NZ_JBWKDS010000012.1:0-65449 GCF_056435845.1 Streptomyces sp. NPDC043867
GCGCTGACACCATGACACCGGAGTCCTCGTGGCCGAGCTCCTCTTCGACACCCGGCTGCGCGCCCCCCCCCCCACCCCCCCCCCCCCCTCCTTCCCCCCCCCCCCCCCCCCCCCCCCCCCCCCCCCCCCCCCCCTCCGCCCCCCCCCCCCCCCCCCCCCCCCCCCCACGCCCGATCCGTCTGCCGTGCACGGCGGGAACCGAAGGACGCCGGCTCAGTCCGTGGCCGCCGGTGCCATGGAGATGTTCCAGAAATCGGCGTAGCGGCCACCGCGGCGCAGCAGCTCGTCGTGGCCGCCCTCCTCCGCGATCCGGCCGTCTTCCAGGAAGACGACGCGATCGGCGCGCTGGACGGTCCGCATCCGGTGCGCCACCATCACCACGGTCCGGCCCGCCATCAGGCGCTCGATGCCCTCGTGGACGGCCGCCTCGTTCACCGGGTCCAGCGCGGAGGTCACCTCGTCCAGCAGCACGATGGGCGCGTTCTTCAGGAGGGCCCGCGCGATCGAGACACGCTGGCGCTCACCACCCGACAGCAGGGCGCCGCCCTCACCGACCTTCGCCTCCCAGCCGTCGGGCAGCCGCTCGATCACCTCGTCCAGCCGCGCGGCGCTCGCCGCCGCCCGCACCTCGGCCTCGGTGGCATCGGGCCGGCCCAGACGCACGTTCTCCTCGATCGTGCCGTCGAAGAGGTAGACGTTCTGGAAGACGATGGCGATCTGCTCCATCAACACCTCCGTGTCGATGGAACGCACGTCCACCCCGCCCACGCGCACCACGCCCGCGTCGACGTCGTAGAACCGCGCGAGCAGCTGCAGCAGGGTGCTCTTGCCCGTGCCCGACGGTCCGACGACGGCCAGCCGCTGGCCCTGCGGTACGGACAGCGACATCCCGTCGATCACCGTCCGGTCGCCGTGCCGGAACACGACGGACTCGAACTCCAGGTCATGGCGCAACGGCCGGACCGGGTCGGTGGCCTCCGGCAGCGGCTCGGCGCGCAACACCGCGTCGAGTCCCGCCAGCACGGAGCGCGCCCCGCGGAGTTTGCCGCCGGTCTCGGACAGCGACAGCAGAGGATCCGCGCAGCGGGCCACCAGTACCAGGATGGTCAGCACCTCTGCCACGCCGATGTCCCCGCCGAGCGCCAGGTAGGCGCCGAGGACCAGCAGTCCGGTGAACATGGCCTGCACGGTGAGCGTCAGGCCCAGGGTGCCGGGCAGCGACGACAGCGTGGACCGGCGGGACGCGCGCTGCACTCCCTGCAACGAGTCGTCCAGCAGCTCGAAGCGCTCGCCGGTCCGGCCGCCGGCCCGCAGCACCGGCTGGGCCTGGAGGAACTCGATGACCCGCCCCGTGGCCTCGTGGTCGCGCTCGGCGCGTTCCGCGTCGCTGGCGGCCATCGAGCGTCCCGTCCAGACCTGGATCGCCGCCACGACCGGCGCGGCGGCCAGCGCGGCCAGACCCATCTGCCAGTTGAGGGCGAAAATCACGGCGACGATCGTCAGGGGAGTCACACTGGCGGCGACGAACGGCGCCAGCAGATGCGCGATCACACCCATCGCCTGAAGGACACCGCGACTGGCCAGGACGGACAGTTCGCCGAGCCGCCCGGTGCTGTACCAGCCGATGGGGAGCTTGGCGAGATGATCGCCGAACCGGTGGTACAGGCCGCGCAGCATCCCGGCGGCGACGAGGAACCCCGACAGGTCGCTGAGGTAGCGCAGCACCGCGTAGAGGGCGACCGAGGCTGCGAAGCCGATCAGCCAGGGCCAGGCGTCGTCGGGCGTGCTGCCGAACAGCTCCCGCAGCACGGGCACGAGCAGGGCGTAGGACAGACCCTCGACGACGGCGGTCGTCGCCATCAGGGCCACGGTGCGACGCAACGGCCGGGCGTACTCGCGTCCCAGCACGCGCAACAGCAGGCGGATCATCGACGTTCGTCTCCTTGGAGTACGCCACCGTTGGTTTCGGCCTCGTCACCGACCGCGGATCGGTGGGTTTGCCAGAACTCTGCGAACCTGCCGCCCCGCGCGAGCAGTTCGGCGGGCCTGCCGCGTTCGACGATCTGTCCGTCGTCCAGCATCACGACGGTGTCGGCGTCGGCGACCGTCTCCAGGCGATGGGCGATGACCAGCAGCGTCCGGTCGCCCTGAAGTGTCGCCAGGGCCTGGCGCAGCGCCTGCTCGGTCTGCGGGTCGGCGAAGGCGGTGGCCTCGTCGAGCACGAGGACCGGTGTGTCGGCGAGCAGCGCGCGTGCCATCGAGATCCGCTGCGCCTCGCCTCCCGACAGTCCGGCGTCCTCGCCGACCACCGACTCGTAGCCGCGGGGCAGTTCGAGGATCCGGTCGTGGATGTTCGCCAGCCTGGCGGCGCGGACCACGTCGTCGAGGTCGGCGTGCGGTACGGCGAGCGCGATGTTCTCCGCGATCGACGCGCGCAGCAGGCGAACGTCCTGGAAGACGAAGGAGACGGTCCGGTACAGGTTCCGGCTGCCGATCTCCCGCAGGTCGGCACCGCCCAGGACGACGGAACCGTGGGTCGGGTCGAAGAACCGCGGCAACAGCTGGACCAGGGTGGACTTACCGCTTCCCGACGGCCCGACGAGCGCGGTGACCGTGCCCGGTTCGAGGACCAGGTCGATCCCGCGCAGCACCTCGTGACCGTCCTCGTACCCGAACCGGACGTCACGCAGCTCGACCCGGTGACCCTGGGGTGCGAGCGGGTGTGCGGGCTCCGCCAGGGGCTGCTCCTGGAGCACCTCCTTGATCCGGCCGACCGCGCGGCCGGCGGCCTGCAGGTCGTCGAAGCCGTGGCTGAGGGCCGCGATGGGCGCGGTGAGACCCAGTCCGAGCAGCAGGAAGGGCAGCAGGTCGGCCGGGGGCATGTCGCCGCCGGTGATCAGGGGCGTACCGCCGAGGAGTACGACGAGCAGGACGAACGGCGGCGACAGCACCGTCTGCATCGCGGCGCCGATCCTGGCGATACCACGCACCCACCGGTAGAAGACGGCGCCGAAGTCGTCGGCGGCGGCGAGGAATTCACGGTGGGCACGTCCGGACGCGCCGAAGGCCTTGACCACCGCGATGCCCTGCACGAACTCCACGACGGAACTCGAGATCCGCCCCATGCCCCCGTCGAACTCCTGCTGTTCGCGCTTGCGGGCCTCGGTTTCCATCAGCGGGACCAGCGCGACGGCGGCCACCACGGGTACCAGGGTGATCAGCGTGAGCCGCCAGTCGATGGTGAACAAGTAGACCAGTGACACGAGGGGCACCACGAAGGCCGCGGTGAGCTCGGCAGGGGCGTGGGCGATGAACGGGTGCACCGCGCTGACGTCCTCACCGACCACCTTGGCCAGCTCACCGGTCCGGCGTCGTGAGAACCAGCCGATCGGCACACGTCCGAGCCGCTCGGCCAGCCGCCTGCGGAAGGTCAGTTGCACCTGACCGTCAAGGATGTGGCCGATCGCTGCGGACGCGGCGGTGAACAGCAGCCGGACGAGGAGACCCACGGCCCCCGCGATCACGACGTTCCAGACGTGATCGTGATCGGTCGGGCCGGGCGCCAGCAGGCTCCGGCCCAGTTCGACGACCGCGAGCAGCGGGACCAGGCCCGCGACGGCGCCCAGGACCTGCAGGATCACGACGGCCGCGAAGCTCCTGGCGTAAGGGCGAAGGAGTCGTCCCGTGCTCTGTTCAGCTGCGGGGCCGGTGTCCGCGGGTGGTGCGGACCGCTCCTTCGACTCGGCAGGGTCGATCGCGCTCATCGGTCTCCCATCGGTTTTGAAACGCGTTCGAATATTGACTGTACCGCAGCAGGGGGTCCACGTGCCCGCGTGTCTCAAGATCGAGTAACAAGGTGCGCATCCGTGGCGCCGGAGTCGTGTCGCGCCCGCCCGGGGGGCGGCGCGAGGGTGGGGTGACAACCGGCCATACCGCAGCTATCGTGACCCACCGCGTGCACTTTTTGGACTTTACGTGTGCATCAGACCGGGCAGAAAGACGGGGGAACCATGCTCAGTCAATCTTCGACCAGTGGTTTAGTCGTGGACTTCTTTCTGCCCCGGGCGACGCGCAGGGCACCGGCAGCCGGGGTGGTATTCGACGGCACCCCCGCTCGCCGTGAACGCGCAATGGCGACGCCATATCGGTGTTGAGCCCGCGGACGCCCCGTGGCTAATCTGACTCCGGCGCGAACAGGACTGTCGGCCTGAATTCATCCCGGACGGGGTCGTGCGGGGTTCAGGTGACCCGTGGTGGCCAGCCGTGAGCGGGGCCCGGGGGCCCGGCGCCTTGCCCCGACCGGCCGGGTGCGCCGGCTCCCCGCTCATTTCTGCGCTGCTGTCTCAACGGTGAGCTGTGGCGATGCGTCTCTTTTCGCATAGGCGAACCACGCGCTCCGGTCCGCTTATGAGGCACGTCTTTTGATGCTGGATACGCCCCGCTGGGGCAAGATCCTCGACGCGCTTGCCCGAATCGGAGGAGATACATGAGATTCCGTGACCGCACGGTCGCGGCGGGAATGCCACGCGGGTCCCCGCGATAGCGCAGTCGGCCCCGCGGCTTCCGGAGAATTTTACCAGGTAACGGGTTCACGAGGAACCCTGTGGATTTCTCCTGCGCGGCGGATACGGAACTGAAGTTCTGCGCATATCCCGGTGTACTCGGACCTGCCGGGCGGAGACCGCGCGGGCCAGGGCTGGGCGAACGGACGGGACACGACTTCAGGAGGCGAACGGCCCATGGCCATGGAGAGACCCCTGCGCATACAGCTCCTGGGACCGGTGCGTGCGTGGAGGGACGGGTCGGAGGTGCCGCTGGGCCCGCCCAAGCAGCGGGCCGTGCTGGGCCTGCTCGCGAGCCGCGCCAACGACGTCGTCGCCGTCGAGACCATCGTGGACGCCGTATGGGGAGGCGGTGTGCCGCAGACGGCCGCCAACGGCGTGCACACCTACATAGGCGGGCTGCGCAGGGTGTTGGAGCCCGGCCGCGGCAGGCGGGCGGCCGGCGCGCTGCTCACCTCCGAATCCGGCGGGTACTGCCTGCGGCTGGACCCCGAGAGCGTGGACGTCACCCTCTTCACCCGCGGACTCGGTGACGCGCGCCGGTCACGGGGGGAGGGCGACTGCGACGCGTCCCTGCGGCTGTACGAGCAGGCACTGTCGCTCTGGCACGGCGAGGCGTACCTCGGAGTCCCCGGGCCGTTCGCCGGGATGGAGCGAGCGCGGCTGCGGGACCTGCGGCTCACGGCCGTGGAGGAGAGGGCCGCCGACATGCTGGTGGCCGGACGGCACGCCGAGATGGTCACCGAACTGACGAGCGCGGTGGCTGAGGAACCGCTGCGGGAGAAGCTGCGGTGGCTGCTGATCCTGGCGCTGTACCGCAGCGGTCGGCAGGCGCACGCCCTGCACATGTACGAGGAGACCCGGCAGTTGCTGAGCAGTGAGCTGGGCATAGAGCCCGGCGCCGATCTGCGCGACCTGTACCAGCAGATCCTGTCCGGCCACCCGGGGCTCGGGTCTCCCGCCGGGGAGAGTGCGCCGGTGCTCCTCGCGGTCCCCCGCGAGGCCGCCTTCCGCGGCGCATTCAAGCCGCTTGAACTACCGCCCCTGGTGCGCGGGTTCGTCGGCCGTTTCCAGGAACTTGCCTACCTGGCGAGGAGATTGGTCGACGACAGCCTGAGACCCGGCGGGACGGCCTCGGTGGCGGTCGTCGACGGGTCGGCCGGCGTCGGCAAGTCGGCGTTCGTCCTGGAGCTGGCGCACCGGCTCGCCGACCGTTTTCCCGACGGCCAGTTGTATGTGGACCTGCGTGGCACCGGACTCCAGGGCCCGACGGTGGACGCCGCGGACGCGCTCGGGCAGCTCCTGGGAAGCCTGGGGGTCGAGAGTTCGCGGATACCCCCGGGCGTGGGCGCCCGCGCCGCCCTCTACCGGAGCGTGCTGCACGGCCGGCGGATGCTGGTGGTGCTCGACGACGCGTCCAGCGCCCATCAGCTCAGGCCCCTCATCCCCGGGGGCTCGTCCGGTGTCCTCGCGACCAGCCGGCAGCGCTTCCGGGGGCTCGCGGTGCGCGACGGTGCCCATCTGGTCACGCTCGGACCGCTGTCGGGACAGGAGTCCGCGTACCTGCTCGCCGGTCTCAGCGGGGGCCGGCTCAGGGCGCGGGACGTGGCCACCGAGCGCCTGGTGACGTTGTGCGGGGGACTGCCACTGGCGCTGCGCATCGTGGCCGACGGGCTGGCGGCCAACCCCGGTGTGCCGGTGGCCGCGCTCGTCGAGCAGTACGTGGCGGAACAGGGACGGCTCGACCGGCTCACGGTGAAGGACGACGCGGCGGCCAGCATGCGCAGTGTGTTCGAGGCGTCGTACCAGGCGCTGCCCGTGGACGCGGCGCGCATGTTCCGTCATCTGGGCCTGTGCAGCGGCCCGTTCACCGTTCCGATCGCCCAGGCGCTGGCGGGAACGGACCGGGACACGGCCCGCAGACTGCTCTCGGTCCTGGTCGCCCATCACCTGCTGGAGGAGGGGCCGGGTGAGCAGTACCGCTTCCACAGCCTCATCGGCATCTATGCCGCCGAGTGCGCGGAGCGGGAACCGCCGGCCCACCGCCAGGAGGCCCGCAACCGGCTGCTGCAGCTGGGATCAGTCACCGCGTAGGTACCGGACCTGCCCTTCAGGAAGTGGAGATCATGGGACAGCTGGATGAGAAAGTCACCCTGGTGACCGGTGGGTCGACCGGGATCGGGCTGGCCACCGCCAGGCGGTTCGCCGCCGAGGGGGCCACCGTCTACCTCACCTGCCGGCGGCGGGAGGAGCTGGACGTGGCTGTGAAGGCCGTCGGGGAGCGGGCTTACGGCGTTCACGGCGATGTGTCGAACCTGGCCGACCTCGACCGCCTGTTCGCCACGATCGAGCAGCGCAGCGGACGGCTGGACGTCGTCGTGGCCAACGCCGGATTCGGCGAACTGGCCCGGCTGGGGGAGATCACCGAAGAGCACTACGACAAGACGTTCGACACCAACGTCAAGGGGACACTCTTCACCGTTCAGAAGGCGCTGCCCCTGCTGCGGAAAGGCGCCTCGGTGATCGTGCTCTCCTCCACCAACGCCTCCCGGGGCGTCGCCGGCATGACCACGTACAGCGCCACCAAGGCCGTCGTCCGCAACTTCGCCCGGACCTGGGCCGCCGAGCTCGCACGCCGCGGCATCCGCGTCAACGCCCTCAGCCCCGGCCCGACCGAGACCCCCGGCATCCGCAGCCTCTCGGCGCCGGGCGGGCGGCAGGTGGCGGACGCCCTCGCCTCCATGGTGCCGTTCGGCCGGCTCGCCGAAGCCGAGGAGGTGGCCGCGGCGGCGGTCTTCCTGGCGTCGGACCAGAGCTCCTTCACCACCGGGGCGGAGCTTTTCGTCGACGGCGGCCTCAACCAGGTCTGAGGGCCCGCCGCGATACCGGCGAGAGGGCCGGCGCCCGGGGAACGGGACGGCGCAGTTCGTCCCCCGGCCGCCGCCCGTGCCGGTGTGGACGGCGACGGTGATTCATATAGACGGCCTACATAATGTGCCCAGTCGAGCTGTCCGATAATGGCCATACACGCGCCGGACGACCACCGTGCGCGGGGACTTCACGAACCGGCTCCGACTTTACTCTGCATTTACACTCGGCGTCTGCGCAATTTAGGATCACGCTTCAATAACTCGCACACCGGTGCTATTGTTTGGCGTGGATCGGGTGTTGTGGCCTCCGGGCCTCTCGAGGAACAAATGGGGGATCGAGTGGGAATCGATGTGCTGGTCTCCGACGACCTGTATCTGTCCCGTTTCGCGCTCACTGCACTGCTTGAGCGGCACGAGGAGATCCGTGTTGTCGGATCGGCGGACAGCCACTTGGAAGCGCTGGAGCTCGCCGAGTCGCACAAGCCGGACGTGGTGATCATCAGCCTGGGGGGCGGGGACGGCGACGCGATAGCCATCGCCGACAAGATAGCGGGGCTTCCGGGGTGCCGGAGCATGCTGCTCGCCACGACGTTCAGTCGGTCGATCGTCCGCAGGACCTTCGCGACCGGGATCGGCGGCCTGGCGGCACGAAGCATGCCACCACGCCAGTTCTTCGAGGTCATCCACCGGGTCCACCGCGGTGAGCGGGTCTTCGACGCGGAACTGACGGTCGCCGCGCTGGGTAACGAGGACTGCCCGCTGACCCCGCGGGAGTTCTCCGTGCTGGAGCATGTCTCCCGGGGTGACACGGTGGGAGAGATCGCGGCGCAGTTACACCTCTCCGGAGGGACCGTGCGCAACTATCTCTCCTCCATGGTGACAAAGCTGGGGGCCCGCAACCGCATCGACGCGTTGCGGATCGCGCGCGAAGCACAATGGATCTGAAGGTCGCATTCCGCCTTGCTGCCGCCGAATGAGGCAGGGATTCCGGAAGAATGGTGATGCGGGAAGAACAGTATCACCGGACGAGGCCCTCCGCGGTTGCTGCCGCATTCTCTGGAAAAACGCCGAGCCAAGGTGTATCGCCAGCGTTCCGGCAATGCAATGACGAGTGCAATCATCTGGGGCCACGGAACGCGCATCGCTCGCAATCCGTGGCTGATCCAAGCCGAATGCGGTCCCGGTCCCGGGTGCGTGCTTTTCACTCCTGTCCCTCGGTTCCCAACCGATGTCACCGCCGTCTCCGTGCTCACGGAGGCGGCGGTCAGCGGACCGCGCTCATGAGCCACAGATGTCCGCCGCCCCCGGTGTGCGGAGCGAACAGACCGGGGGGTCTGCGTCCGTTGCGAAGGGCGAGTTCACCGGGGTCGGTGAGACCGCAGGACCAGCCGTACGGGGCGAGCCATCCGTCCGGGGCTTCGAGCGTGGAGCGCCAGACCGCACCCACGGCGCACCGGGCCTCGGTCATGGCGGAGAAGTTCACGGAACGTTGCAGGGACCGGTCGAAGTGATCGGCCACCAGGTGGCTGCCCGCGGCGGACATCGCCGTGATCCCGGTCAGCACCCGGTCGTTCTCGGCGCGGCTCAGATAGGGCAGCAGTTCCTCGACGACCCACACCGTGGGCCGCCACGGATTGAAGCCCGCGGCCCGCAGCGCCCCCGGCCAGTCACCCCGCAGGTCGGCGACCACCTCCACCCGCGTGCAGCGGGGTTCCTGGCCGGCCCTGGTCACCATGTCGTGCTTCAGGTGCAGGACATCGCGCCGGTCGAGCTCGTACACCACGGTGCCCCGCGCCCAGTCGAGGCGGAAGGCGCGGGAGTCCAGTCCCGAACCCAGCAGCACCACTTGGCGGCACCGAGCGGGCGCGGCCCGCAGAGCGTCGTCGAAGAACCGGGTGCGCAGGGCGACGAAGTCCCGTACCGGTGCCGGGTCCCTCACGGCATGCCCGTCCCACAGGCCCCTCGTGCTAGGAGACACGCCGATGACCTTGGTCAGCACCCGGGCGAGAGGGTCCTCGAAGAACCGGTCGGGGCGCCGGCTCTCCGCCTCCCGTTCGCCCGCCGTGCACAGTGCCGTCAGACCGACGCCCCGGGGGAGGCCCGGCACGGAAACCCTCCGGCCGCACTGCGAATACGCCGTGTCCACAAGCATGCCCCTTCGCATGTCGTCGGCCGCCGCGGCGGGTGTCCGACGGGCACCGTGCCCCCGTCGGCGCCACGTGTTCCGCATTGTTCGGCAGTTCTGCCGGGGCACGCCATCCAGCGCGCCCCTTCTGTCGGAAAACGCGACTCAGAAGGCCCCTCCTGCCGGATGACGACGTCAACTAGCGTGCTGCAGATGGAATCTCATGGTCTGGATGAGCTGGACCTCCGCCTCGTGCACGCCCTGCAGCTCGACGGGCGGGCTCCGCTGAAATACATCGCCGAGGTCCTCGGCGTGTCCGACCAGACCGTGGCGCGGCGCTACCGCCGGCTGCGCGGGTCGGGGGCGATGCGCGTGCTGGGGCTGCCCGACGCCGCCCGCTTCGGCCACATCGAATGGCTGGTGCGGGTCCGGTGCACGCCGGACACAGCGAGCAGCGTCGCAGGCGCCCTGGCACGGCGTGACGACACGTCCTGGGTGAGTCTCACCGCCGGCGGCACCGAAATCGTCTGTCTCACCCGGGCCCCGCACCGCGCGGAGGGCGCGTCCCTCCTGCTGCAGAAACTCCCGCGCACCCCCCGGGTGGTCGACATCTCCGCGCACTACCTGCTGCACACCTTCTTCGGCGGCCCCACGGGCTGGCACGGAAAGACCCACGCCCTGACGGACAAGGAGGCCGAGCTGCTCCGGCCCCGGCTGCCCGAGCCACCGCCGCGAGGAGTGCGCGTGCAGATGCGTGACGGCGACAGCAGCCTGTTCGCCATGCTCGCCTCGGACGGCCGGGCCGGTTACGCCGAGCTGGCCGCCGCCACGGGATGGTCGGAGTCGACCGTCCGGCGCCGGCTGGAGCAACTGCGGGAGATGCGGGCGCTGTTCTTCGACGTCGAGATCGACTCGGGGCTTCTCGGGTACGAGACGGAGATCATGCTCTGGCTCACCGTGCCGCCGGCGGACCTGGTGAGCGTGGCCGAGGAACTGTCCCGGCATCCCGAGGTGGGCTTCACGGCAGCCACGTCCGGCCAGTCGAACCTGGCCGCGATCGCCGTGTTCCGGGACATCGACGAGTTCTACGACTACCTGAGCACGCGCATCGGCGCACTGAGCAGCGTGAAGCATGTGGAGACCGCGCCGGTGCTGCAGTCGATCAAACGGGCAGGCCGTCTCGTTCCGACGAGAAACCCCCTCTTTCCTTCACGGTAGCCGCCTGGGCGTCGATATCCGTCACCTGTCCCGCCCTGCGTAGGCCGCGACGCCCCCGGCCCGGAAGCTGGGCAGGTCGACGGGCCCCCGGGGCTCTCGTACTTGGGAAGGGGTTCGTATGCGTATGAGTAAGTGGTGGCCGTTGGCGGCGATCAGCCTGGGCACCTTCATGCTGCTGGTGGACGTGACGATCGTCACCGTGGCGCTCCCCGACATGGCGGCGGATTTCGACACCACACTCGCCGACCTCGAATGGGTCGTCGACATCTACGCCCTGGCACTGGCGGCGCTGCTGCTCGGGGTGGGTTCCTCCGCCGACCGGATCGGCCGCAAGAAGGTCTACCTCGGCGGGCTGATCATCTTCACGGCAGCCTCACTGCTGTGCGCCATCGCCCCGAACACGGGCGTGCTGATCGCGGCCAGGGCAGTCCAGGGACTCGGCGCCGCGGGGATGTTCGGTACGACGATCGCCCTGCTGGGCATGCACTACGCCGGCCGGGAACGCGGGGTGGCGTTCGCGGTGTGGGGTGCCACCAACGCCATCGCGGCCGCGGCCGGTCCGGTGATCGGCGGACTGCTCACCGAGTACCTGGACTGGCGGTGGATCTTCTTCGTCAACCTGCCGGTCTGCCTGGCCGCCGTCGTGCTGACCAGGCGGGTCGTGCGCGAGGAGAAGTCCACGGGCGGCCAGCGCGCGGACGTCCTGGGCACGCTCAGCTTCACCGTGGCGAGCGGAGCGCTCACCTTCGCGCTGATCCACGCCCACTCGGACGGCTGGAGCTCCTCCCTCACGCTCGGCATGTTCGCCGTCGCCGTGGTGGCTCTCGCGCTCTTCATCGTCGTCGAGTTGAGGCACGAGCACCCCATCCTCGACCTGTCCCTGTTCCGCCGGGCGTCGTTCACCGGCATCATGATCAGCGGGCTCATCCTCCAGGGCGCCGCGTTCGCCTACCTGCTGTTCGAGTCGCTGTGGATGCAGACCGTGCTGGGCTACGGGCCCGTCAAGGCGGGTCTCTACATCCTGCCCATGTGCGGTGCCGCCTTCGTCGTCTCGACGCTGGCCGGAAAGTTCGGCCCCCTGCCGCCCCGGACGGCCGTGGGCGCGGGCCTCGCTCTCGTCGCCGTCGGTTCCGCGCTCCAGGCCATGCTCGACGCGGGGTCCTCGGCCAACACCCTCGTCGCCGGGCTGATCGTGTCGGGAATGGGCGTCGGCCTCGTGACGCCGAGCCTCGCGGCCGCGGCGCTGGCCTCGGTGCCGCCCGAGCGCGGAGGCATGGCGGGCGGTGCGCTCAACACGTTCCGGCAGCTGGGATTCGCGCTGGGCATCGCGGTGTTCGGGGTGATCTTCCAGTCGCGGATCGAGAGTGTCCTCAGGGACAAGAGCGACCTCGAGGGCCCGCACGACACGGCCGTCGCGCTGAGCGGCGGACAGGCGCAGTCGGTCATCTCCGGTGCGCCCGCCGGTGAGCGCGCCGGTGTGGAGCACCTGGTGCGCGACGCGTTCACCTCCGGTCTGAACGTCATGCTGTGGGTGGCGGCCGCGCTCGCGGCCGTGGCGGCGGTCCTCGCCTTCGCGATGGTCCGCCTCCCGGCGGGAGGTGCGCAGCAGCGGGCGCCGCAGGCCGGCGGGAAGGCGCCGACGCAGGAGACCCGGGCCGACGCCAGGACGTAGCGGCGGCCCCCAGGACGCGCGGTCGCTGTCCGGTGCTGGGTTTCATCCCCCGTCGCTCAGCATCGGCGGCCGCGTCTCCCCGGTGCTGCGGGCCTCGTACGGCCGCAGCACCGGGGCATTTTCGTCCAAGGGCTGTCCCGCAGTTCCCGGTGGGTCAGCGCGCGGCGTCAGCTGCGGTGCATCGCAAGGCGGAGGGTCGTCCTCGTACCGGGCGTGTTCGGGCGATCCGACAACGCGAGGTGCCGTGGCTGTCGCCGTGCGCCCGCCGGGACTTGCGGGACGGTCCTCACGGGCGGGGCGAGGCGGTGCCCGCGGGGTCGGCCCCGGTCAGGGCGGGGGGCGGGGCCGGCCGGTGCGGGGCGGTGAGGCGGCCGTCCGCGGCAGCGCTGAGTCTGGTCAGCTCCGTGACGGTCCGGGCGAGTGAGCGGGCCGCGGCGCCGTGCCCCTCGGTGTCGGCCTGACGGAACGCCGCGACGAGGCCGTGCCTCTCGGTGTCGAACCACCGCAGAGCGCCGGCCGCGGCCACCTGGCGTCCGTCGGCCAGGGCGCTGACGGCGGCGCGGGCCCGCATCAGCCATGCGGTGAGCGCCCGGTCGACCGTCGACCTGCGGTCGGCCGCGTCGGTCTCGGACTCCGCGCACTCGCGGGCGAACATGCGGACCACGGGGGGCATCCGGCAGCGCAGCTGCCCGTGCCGGTGCGTCTCGCGCACCTCCAGCAGCCGGGCGTCGACCAGCGTCTCCAGGAGATCCTCGGTCCGGGACTCGTCGGTCTCCAGTACGGAGGCCGCAAGCCAGGCCGGTATCTCCGCGGTGGGCAGCAGCGACAGCCGGCCCAGCGCGGTCCGGGCCCTGACCGGCAACCGCAGGTAACTCGGGCGCAGCGAGGACCGGACGTCGATGTCGGCGAGGCGCAGTTCGTCCAGCGGTCGCCGGTCGCCGTCGGTCAGCCTGCGCGCCATCTCGGCCAGCGGCCAGTGGGGTTTGGCGGCCAGCCGTACGGCCACCACCCGGACGGCGATCGGCAGCCGGCCGCATCGGACCATCAGGGAGTCGGCCACGTCGTGCTCCGCCGCGATGCGGTCGGGACCGATCACGCGGCGCAACAGCGCGAGTGCCTCGAAGCGGGTGAAGACATCGAGTTCCAGCGACCGCGCGCCCTCCAGGGCCGTGAAGCGTGACCGGGTCGTCACGACCACCCGGCTGCCGGCGGCCCCCGGAAGCAGTGGCCGCACCTGCTGTTCGTAGTCGGCGTTGTCCAGGACGACCAGGCAGCGGCGTTCGGCGAGCACACTGCGGTAGAGCTGGGTGCGCGCCTCCAGGGTCACGGGCATCGGGGTGCCGGGCTCGCACAGTGCCTGGAGGAACCACTCGAGGACGTCGTAGGGATCTCGTGGACGCTCCTGCGGCCCGCCCAGGTCCGCGTACAACTGGCCGTCGGGGAAGGCGTCCAGGCACCGGTGCCCGGCCTGGACGGCGAGGGCGCTCTTGCCCACTCCCGCGGTGCCGGTCACGATGACCGGGGCCGGCCCGATGCGGTCGCCGCGCAGCAGTCCGGACAGTTCACGCAGCTGGGGCTCGCGGCCCGTGAAGTCGGCGACGGCCGGAGGCAGCATGCCCGGCCGCACCCGGGGCCGGGCATGGACGCGGATCTCCTGGGGGAGGGCGGCGAGCCGGGGATCCCCGGACAGGATGGACTGGAAGACGTCGGTGAGCATCGAGCTGGGATCGATGCCCAGTTCCTCGGCGAGGATCGCCCGGCCGCGCTGGTACTCGGCCAGCGCGTCGGCCTGCCGGCCCACCCGGTAGAGCGCCGTCATCAGCTGGGCGCGCAGCCGTTCGCGCAGCGGGTGGTCCTGGACCAGGTCGACGAGTTCGGAGACCAGCGCGTCGTGGCGGCCGAGCGCGAGATCCGCGGCGATCCGGCCCTCGAGCGCGGCCATGCGGGTCTCCTGCAGCCGGGGGAGTTCGACCCTGGCCAGGTGCTCGGTCACACCGCTGAGCGCGGGGCCGCGCCACAGCGCGAGTGCCGCGGCCAGATGCTCGGCGGCAACGGCGTGGCGGCGGGCCTGCAAGGCGTCGTAGCCGAGACCGGCCAGTCGCTCGAACTCGGCGTAGTCGAGTGTGGCGTCGGTCAGGACGAGGCGGTAGCCCGGCCGGTGACGCAGGATCGTCGCTCCGGGGGACAGCAGTTTGCGCAGCCGTGAGACGTAGCTGTAGAGCTGCTGGTCGACCGTGGCGGGAGGCGTCGGCCCCCAGGTGACCTCGCGCAGTTGCGCGTCGGAGACCACGCGGTCGCCCGCGAGGAGCAGCGCGGCGAGCACCGTCATCGGTTTCTCCGCCATCGGTGTGGGACCGCGCCCCGCTCGATGTATTCCGACAGGCCCCAGAACCCGGAATTCCACGCGTACCCCCCTTGTGTGTTCACGGTCCGGATCGACCGAAAAGGTTCGGTCCCATGAGGTCGAGGGGAATGGTGCGGAACGACCCCGAGGGTACCAGCCGGAGATCTGCCCGCAGAACGTGATTTCCGCATGAAACCCCATGTGTTTCGCATGCCTGTGTTCTTCATCCGTGCACATGAGATATGCACCCGTGCCTGGTCGTCGCGTGTTCCGGACGCTCCGCCCGAGATTTCGGAGGCCTCGCTGACCTGCGCGGTATAGGAGGGCTATAGCTTCCCTCCGCCTCGATATAGAAACCGTCCGCAAGATGTGGACCTGAGTGGACAGCCGGGTGGAGATCCCGCTGACTCGAATGCCGATGGGGGAGTGCCATGAGTGACGGGCGAATCAGGAGTCTGGTCATCCTCGGCGGGGGAACGGCCGGCTGGATGACGGCGTCGTATCTCGGGAAGGCCTTGCAGGGAGAGGTGGACATCACCCTGCTCGAAGCCCCCGCCATTCCGCGTATCGGCGTGGGGGAAGCGACGGTCCCGAACCTGCACTCCGCCTTTTTCGACTTCCTGGGGATTCCTGAGCACGAATGGATGCGGGAAGTCAACGCCAGCTTCAAGGCGGGCATCAAGTTCGTGAACTGGCGCACACCGGGACGCGGGGTGCCGCAGCCCCGTCCGCTGGGCGCCGAGACGGACTACTTCTACCACCACTTCGCGCACCTCCAGCAGCACGACGGGATCCCGCTGCCGCAGTACTGGTACCTCAAGCAGCAGCGCGGTGACGACCCCGGGCCGTTCGACCGCGCCTGTTTCCCGGAGACCGCGGTGCTCGACGCCAACAAGGGGCCCTGGAAGGCGGACGGAACGCCGGCCATGGACTACGCCTGGCACTTCGACGCCGCGCTGGTCGCCGACTTCCTGCGCCGCTTCGCCACCCAGAAGCAGGGCGTGCGTCATGTCCAGGGGGAGATGGCGGAGGTGATCCAGGACGAGCGCGGGTTCATCACCGCGCTGCGGACGAAGGACGACCAGCTTCTGGAAGGCGACCTGTTCGTCGACTGCTCGGGCTTCCGCGGCCTGCTGATCAACAAGGCGATGAGCGAGCCGTTCCTCGACATGGGCGACAAGCTGCTGTGCGACAGCGCGGTGGCCACATCGGTCCCGCACGACGACGAGGCCAACGGTGTCGAGCCGTACACCTCGTCGATCGCCATGTCGAACGGCTGGACCTGGAAGATCCCGATGCTGACGCGGTTCGGCACCGGCTACGTCTTCTCCAGCAAGTTCACCACGCGTGAGGACGCGACCGAGGAGTTCTGCGCGCTGTGGGGGCTCGACCCGAAGGACACGCCGTTGAACCAGGTGTCCTTCAGGGTGGGCCGCAACCGCCGGGCCTGGGTGCGCAACTGCGTCGCCGTCGGCCTGTCCTCCTGCTTCGTGGAACCGCTGGAGTCGACGGGCATCTACTTCATCTACACGGCCATCGAGCAGCTCGCCAAGCACTTCCCGGACAAGCGGTTCGACCCGACGCTGATCGACCGGTTCAACCGCGAGATCGAGAGCATGTTCGACTTCACGGTGGACTTCATCCAGACCCACTTCGCCTTCTCGCCCCGCACGGACACGGAGTTCTGGCGGGCGAACAAGAAGATCCCGCTCGGGGACGACCTGCGCGAGAAGGTCGAGCTCTACCGGGCCGGTCTGCCGGTCAACCCGTACTCCTCGGGTGAGCAGGTGCTGCACGGCACGTCCGAACTCGGCAACAAGAACTTCTGGAACAACACCAACTACTGGTGCATGTTCGCCGGCCTCGGCTTCCTGCCCGAGAACGTGCTGCCCGCCCTCCAGTACAAGCCCGCCTCGGTGGCCGGCGCGGAAGCACTCTTCGCCGACGTACCGCGCCGCGCGGCCGAACAGCTCAAGGAGCTGCCCTCCACGTACGACATCCTGCATGCCCTGCACGGCAAGTAGAGCGCGGAGACCTTCCATGAAGCCGGCAACACGTGCGGAGGCGGGCGGCCACGCCCGCCTCGAAGGGGCCGACGGGCTGCGGCAGTTGATGGCCGGATTCCCCACGGGCGTCGCGATCGTCACCGCGTTCGACGCCGAGGCCCGTCCCTGGGGGATGACCTGCACCTCCCTGGCGAGTGTGGCCCTGGAACCGCCCACCCTCCTGGTGTGCCTGCGCCGCGGCAGTCCCACCCTGGGGGCCGCACTCACCGGCGGTGAGTTCGTCATGAACCTTCTCCACCAGGAGGCGCGGTCGACCGCGGAACTGTTCGCCTCGGGCGCGCCGGACCGGTTCGACCGCGTCGACTGGAACGTGCAGCCGGGCGCCGCCGGACCGCATCTGCACACCGACGCCCACGCGGTCGCCGACTGCGCGGTCGTCCGGCAGGTGACGCACGGCGATCACATCGTCGTCTTCGCCGAGGTGCGCGACGTCCTCCTGAACCCCACACCGGCCCCCCTGCTCTACGGCCTGCGGCAGTACGCGTCATGGCCGGCGATCTGAGGCTGGCGCCGCCTCCGCGGCGTGCCCGCACCCGACACCTCTACGCCCTCCTGGTACTCGTCCCGGTGATCCTGGTGGCGGCCGTGCTGCGCCTCGGCGGCACGATCACCGGCGCGCACGAGGCGGCGGCCGGCCCGGACAAGGCGCCCACGGCCCCGGGAACCTTCGGCGCGCTGTTGCTCGCCCTGCCGGTGATCCTGCTCGTCTGCCACCTGACGGCGAGTCTCTTCAGACGGCTGTCCCAGCCCGCCGTCATCGGCGAGATCGTCGCCGGCGCGGTCCTCGGCCCCTCGCTCCTCGGCCTGCTGTGGCCGTCCGGGTACCACTGGCTGTTCCCGGAGGAACTGACATCACCGATCAACACGCTCGCCCAGCTCGGGCTGGTGTGCTTCATGTTCATGGTCGGCTACGAGCTGGACCTGGGGGCGGTGCGCGGGCGCGGGAAGACCGTCCTGACCATCAGCCACGTCGGCGTCGCCCTGCCCCTGCTCGCGGGGGCGCTGCTGGCGCTGGGCCTGTACCGGCCCTATGCCCCCGACGGCCTGGACTTCACGGCCTTCGGGCTGTTCATCGCCGTCGCCATGAGCATCACGGCCTTTCCGGTGCTGGCCCGCATCCTCGCGGAGCGGCGCTCCGAGACCGTGACCGTCGGGCCGGTCGCGCTCTCCTGCGCGGCCGTGGGAGACGTCACGGCCTGGTGTCTTCTCGCCGTGGTCGTCGCCGTGGCCGGGCACTCCTCACCGTTCGGGGCGGTGCGGATCGTCTGCCTCACCGCCCTGTTCTGCGCCCTGCTGCACTTCGCCGTACGGCCCCTGCTGGAGCGCACGCTCAACGGACGCACCTGGCCGCGCGGCCCCATGCTGCCGGTGCTCTTCTCGGGCATCCTGCTCTGTGCCCTGACCACGGACCGGATCGGCATCCACGCGATCTTCGGGCCCTTTCTGCTCGGCGCCGTCACGCCCCGCGGCTCCGCCCCGGTCGAGTGGGCCGTGGGGCGCCTGCGGTCGGTGACCGAGACGCTGCTGCTGCCGCTGTTCTTCGTGTTCTCCGGGCTGCGTACCTCGATCGGACTGCTCGACGACTGGCAGGCGTGGTGCTGGTGCCTGGCCGTCGTCCTGACGGCGACGGCCGCGAAGTGGGGCAGCACGACGCTCGCCGCCCGCGGCTGCGGCATGAGCTGGACGGACTCGCTGTCCATCGGCGCCCTGATGAACTGCCGCGGCCTGACCGAGCTGGTCGTGCTCAACATCGGTCTGGACCTCGGTGTCATCACGCCCACGGTGTTCACGATGTTCGTCGTCATGGCGCTGATCTCCACCGTGCTCACGACCCCCGCGGTCTCACTGATCGCACGGCTGTCCGCAGGGTCGCGAGCCGGCCCGCAGCCGCGGTGAACCCTTCGCCTCGCATTTTCCTTTCGGTTGTTGAGAAAGAGGACGCTCGCGATGTATCAGTCCCCCAGGCACTACTTCGAGACCAGGCTGCGGCTCGCCTCGGACCCCATGACCGCGGCCGCCCGCCTGGCTTCGTCCGGGCTGCACCCGGACTACGTCGTCTACGAGAACGCCGGCACCTGGTCCTACGCCGGCGGTGCGCTCGCCGAGATCACGCTGGACCGTACCGGCGCCCGGCTGCGGCAACCGGAGGAGGTGCATCTGCCGTGGGACGGCCGCCCGCTTCAGCAGGTGCAGAACCTGCTCGACGCCGTTCAGGTCAAGGACTGGCGGGCCTACGGCTGGGCGGCGTTCGAGCTGTCCTACGCCAAGGGCGGAGACCTGCGGCATGTCGGTGACCAGCGGCTGCTCCACCTCGTCGTGCCGCACACCGAGGTCAGGATCGAGAGCGGCGAGGCGTATCTGCGCTCCGTCGACCAGGCCGCCCTCACGGCCGTGCTGGACGTGCTGGCGGCGGAGGACACCGAAACGCGGACCGCGCCGAACCCCGTCGACGTACGGCAGGCCGGAGCGGACGACTACCGCCGGGCCGTCGGGGCCGCGGTCGATGCCATCAACGACCGCCAGCTCCAGAAGGTGATCTTCTCCCGGGTGGTCCCGGTCGATCAGGAAGTCGACTTCGTCGGCACGTACCTGGCGGGCCGGCGCGGGAACAACCCCGCACGCTCGTTCCTCCTCAGCCTCGGCGGCATCGAGGCGACGGGATTCAGCCCGGAGATCGTCGTGCAGGTCGACCCGGACGGAAGGGTGGTCAGCCAGCCCCTGGCCGGAACCCGGGCCCTGACCGGCGAACGGGCCGAGGACGACCGGCTGCGCGCCGAACTCCTCTCCGACCCCAAGGAGATCTACGAACACGCGATCTCCGTGAAGATCGCCTGCGACGAACTGCTCGAGGTGTGCGTCCCGGGCACCATAGACGTCGAGGAGTTCATGGTCGTCAAGGAACGCGGCACCGTGCAGCACCTGGCCTCCCGGGTGGGCGGACAGCTCGCCGAGGGCCGGCGGGCCTGGGACGCCTTCAAGGCGGTGTTCCCCGCGGTCACCGCCTCGGGCGTACCCAAGGACGCCGCGTACGACAGCATCCGCACCAACGAGTCCGAGGCACGGGGTCTCTACAGCGGGGCCGTCCTGACGGTGGATCACACGGGCGGCATGGACGCGGCCCTGGTACTGCGCAGTGTCTACCGGCAGAACGGCCGCACCTGGCTGAGGGCCGGCGCGGGCATCGTCGGCCAGTCCCGTCCCGAACGGGAGCTGGAGGAGACCTGCGAGAAGCTGGGGAGCGTCGGACGCTTCCTCGTGCCTGCCGCCGAGCCGGTCGGCGCGGGCTCCGGCGCGATGGCGGGAGGGGCCCGCTCGTGAAGGTCAGCGGCATCCACCTCGCGGGCATCGCGACCCACCTGCCGGAGCGGTACCCGACCCGACGCGCCGTCGAGGAAGGGCTGTTCGACGAGGAGAGCCGGGAGGAGGCGGGAATCGAGTCCGTGCCCGTCGCGGGCGAGACCCTCGCACCCGACCTGGCGGTGCGCGCCGCGCAGACCGCGCTGGCCCGCTCCGGTCACGGACCCGGGGACTTCGGCGCGCTGTTCCACAGCAGCGTCCACTTCCAGGGCCCCGACGGCTGGTCCGCCCAGCACTACGTCCTGCGGCACACGATCGACCGCCCGGTGACCGCCGTGGAGGTACGGCAGGGCTGCCTCGGCATGCTCTCCGCTCTGGAGATGGCCGCCGCCCGTCTCATGGCCGTGTCCGAGCCGCCGGCGGTGCTGCTGACCTCCGGCGACAACTTCTCCACCCCCCTGGTGGACCGCTGGCGGGCCTCGAAGCTCTTCCTGCTGGGCGACGCCGGCGCGGCGGCCGTGGTGTCCCGGCGGGGCGGCTTCGCCCGGGTGCTGTCCGTCGGCTCGGTGTCCGCACCGGCGATGGAGGAGCTGCACCGCGGCGGGGAGCCCATGTTCCCGCCCGGCCCCACCGTGGGACGCACCCTCAACCTGGAGGAGCGCCGGGAGTTCTGGCGCCGGGAGTGGGCCCGCGGAGTCCCGCCGCCCATGGGGAACTTCGGTGACACGGTCGCCGCCGCCGCCCGGCAGTCGCTGACGGAGGCCGGCGTCACCATGGCGGAGATCTCCCGGGTCTGCCACATCGGCTTCTCCCAACTGCCTCTGCAGGCGTCCTTCCTGGACCCGCTGGAGATCGACGAGAAGCGGGGCATCTGGGAGTTCACCCGCACCACCGGCCACCTGGGCGCCGCCGACCCCGTGGCCGGTCTCGAACACCTCTGGACGACCGGACAGGTCGACACCGGTGACCTCGTGATGGTCATCGGCGCCTCGCCCGGCATGGAGGCGGGCTGCGCCATCGTCGAGATCACCGCCTTGCGCGACGCCGACGGGGAGGACGACCGTGCTTGAGGGATGCACGCCGTGGCCAGGGGAACGGGCACGGCACTACCGGGCGGCGGGCCACTGGCGGGGGGAGAACCTCGCGGACCTGCTGTCCGCCGCCGCGGCGGCACACGGTGAACGCACCGCGCTCGTGCAGGGGAAGCACCGTCTGACCTACACCGAACTCGACCGCCGGGTGGCCCGGACGGCCGCGGGCTTCGTCGAGCAGGGCATCGCCGCCGGCGACCGGGTGGTCGTACAGCTCCCGAACGTGCCCGAGTTCGTCATCGTCTGCTTCGCCCTGTTCCGTATGGGAGCCAAACCGGTGTTCTCGCTGGTCTCGCACCGGGCCAGCGAGATCTCCCACCTCGTCGCGCTCTCCGGAGCCGTCGCCTACGTGGTGCCGGGCACGTACCAGGGCTTCGATCACGTGCGGCTCGGCCTCGGCCTCGTGAGCGAGTACGACACCCTGCGGAAGGTCTTCGTCCTGGACAGGGCGGCACTGGACGCGGCCGACGCCCCCGACGGCGCACTGGTCCCGCTGGACGAGGTCGACGCCGAGCCCGCGCCGCTGCCCCCGCCCGACCCGTCCGACGTCGCGTTCTTCCTGCTGTCCGGCGGCACGACGGCGCTGCCGAAGCTGATCCCACGGACCCACGACGACTACACGTACCAGACCAGGGCCGCCGCGGAACTGCTCGAACTGGGGCCCCACGACGTCTACCTGGCGGTGCTCCCGGCGGAGTTCAACTTCACCTGGGGCTGCCCGGGCGTGGTGGGAACCCTGCGCTCCGGCGGCACCGTCGTCCTGATCGACACGCCCATCGCCGACGAGTGCTTCGCGGCCATCGAGCGCGAACGCGTCACCTTCACCTCACTGGTGCCGACCCTGGCCCAGCTGTGGCTGGAGGCCGCCGAGTGGAAGACGGCCGACCTGTCGAGCCTGAAACTCGTGCAGATCGGCGGGGCCAGGCTGCCCCGCTCCGTCGCCGAACGCGTCACCCCCGGGCTCGGGTGCAGACTGCAGCAGGTCTTCGGAATGGCGGAGGGACTGCTCACCCTCACCCGCCCCGCCGACGACGAGGAGGCCGTCCTCACCACCCAGGGCCGGCCGCTGTCGCCCGACGACGAGGTACGGATCGTCGGCCCCGACGGCGCGGACCTGCCGCCGGGCAGCACGGGTGAACTGCTGGCCCGGGGCCCGTACACCCTGCAGGGCTACTACCGGGCACCGGAGCACAACGCCCGTGCCTTCACCGAGGACGGCTTCTACCGCACCGGCGACCTGGCACGGCTGACCGGGGACGGCGCCCTCGTCATCGAGGGCCGCATCAAGGACGTCATCATCCGGGGCGGCGACAAGGTGTCCGCCGGAGAGGTGGAGGAACACCTGCTGGCCCATCCGTCGGTGGCCGAGGTCGCCGTCGTCCCCGTACCCGATCAGTTCCTGGGCGAGCGGGTCGGCGCCTATGTGGTCCCGGACGGTCCGCCGCCCGGCCTGCGGGAGCTGAAGGAGGCCCTGCACGCGGCCGGTCTGGCCGACTACAAGCTCCCCGACTGGCTGGCGATCGTCGAGAACCTCCCGCTGACCGGGCTCGGCAAGGTCGACAAGAAGACCCTGGCGGCCGACGTGGCGGCCAGGCTCCGTGCGGCGGACACCGCCCCGTCCGGACAGGCGGCCGGCCGATGACGTCGTACGCCGCCCAGCGACGGGACGACGGCCCCGCCCACCCTCATCACACCGACGCCGAAGGACCCAGGACAACGATGGAAACCACAGGGGACAGCTCGGGAGGGACACCGACGGAGGTGTCCGCCGCGCTGCGCGAAGCCGTCGCGGCCATGATCGGCACCGAACCCGACGCGATCGAGCCGGAGGCCAACCTCATCCATCTGGGGCTCGGTTCCCTGGAGATGATGCGGCTGGTCAACCGGTGGCGGCGGGAAGGCCTGCCGGTGCAGTTCCGCGAACTGGCCGCCGTGCCCACGCTCGACGCCTGGCAGCGGCACTTCGACTCCGTCGCGGCCGGGACCGGGGAGGCCCCGGCATGAACGCGCCCCCGCTGCTGGACGACGAGGGGCTTCCCGCCCGCCCGCCGGCGCTCCTGATCCACGGCGGACACGTCTGTACGGCGGACGCCGAGGCCCGGGTGCACCCGACCGGGTCGGTGCTCGTCGTCGGCGACCTGATCGCCGCCGTGGGCCCGGTCGAGGACGTGGCGCAGGCCGTCGCCGGGCTCACCCCCGGGCAACGGGCGGGGCTGCGCACCCTCGACGCCCGGTCCATGCTCGTCATGCCGGGCTTCGTGAACAACCACTGGCACGATCTGTTCGCGCTCCGTCTCCCCTTCAAGGGAGCCCTGCGCCCACCGTCCGACCGGGCCGACGAGCCGGGCTTCATGGCCCTCGGCGGGGACATCGCCAAGGTCTCCGCCGGGTTCGAGGGATTCCGCCGCCTGGTGGACGCCCTGGAGCCCGACGAGGCACAGGCCGTCGCCCGGTACGCGCTCTGGACCCAGCTGCGCTCCGGCACCACCACGCTCGGCGACCTCGGCTCCGTCAACCGTCCCGAAGCACTGGCGGACGCGGCACTGGACCTGGGGATCCGCTGCGCGGTGAGCGCCTGGGTGGCGGACACGGTGTGCGGGACGGGCAGCGGGGCACCCGAGCGCACCCGCGACGCCGACACCGAACTGGCCCGGATGCAGCAGGTGCTGGACCGCGGCGCGGCCGACCGGACGGGCCGCCTGCGCGCCTGGCCCACGGCCCCCTACCTCACCAACATGAGCGACGAGCTCGGCCGCGGCCTGGCCCGTCTCTCCGCCGAGTACGACGTTCCCTTCGCCACGCACGTCGGTGCCCTGCGCCACGAGGCGGAAGCGGTGCGCGCGCACTTCGGCACCACACCCGTGCGCAGGCTGGACCGGCTGGGACTGCTGAACGACCGGCTCATGGCGGTGCACTGCGCCTTCGCCGACCCCGAGGAGCGGCAGATGCTGCTCGACGCCGGGGTCCACATCAGCCACTCGCCCGCGAAGTACGGCCCCACCGGGGAATCCACCCTGACCGAGACCGGTCTCATACCCGGCCTCAGGCGCTCCGGCCTCGACGTGTCCCTGTCGACCGACGGGGGCGTGTTCCCCGTCATGGGCATGGCCGAGGAGATGCGGGCCGCCTGGCAGATGTACAACGAGCTCGCGGCGGACCACACCGCCCTGCCCGCCAGTGAGGCGCTCGCCATGGCCACCCGGATCGCCGCGCGCGGCCTCGCCTGGGAGCAGGAGGTCGGCAGCCTGGAGGCGGGCAAGCAGGCCGACCTGGTGCTCGTACCCGTCGACGACTGGCGCTACCTGCTCAACCCCCGTCCGCTGGAGGGCTATCTGACCCTCGGCGGCACCGCGGACGTGCACACGGTGCTGGTGGCGGGCCGGATCCTGCTGGAGCACGGCCGTGCACCGCACGTCGACGAAGGCGGTCTGCAGGACGCCTACCTGCACGCCCTGCGTTCCTTCTCCGCCCGGGCCCTCGGCGTCGCCGAGAAGGAACTGACCGCACTGTTCGACGACAATCCCCGGCTGCGTACGGCAAGGACCGCCCGGGCCGCCCTCCGGGCCTGAGACGCCACGCCGCATCCCGCGCTCTCGCCTGTCCTGCTCGCGCCCTGTACGGAGGTAGCGCAACGATGTCCGACAACACCGCTCTGCTGCTCGCGGAGGACGAGGGCGCCGCTCTCTCCTGCGACGAGATGCGCCGATGGCGGGCGCTGCCCAACCGGCAGCAGCCCGACTGGCTCGACGACCCGCAACTCGAACCCGTACGCCGGCTGCTCGCCGACCGGCCCGCCCTGGTCGCCCGGGACGAAGTGGCGACGCTGCACGACCTGCTGGCCGAGGTCGCCCGGGGCCGGCTCCAGGTGATCCAGGCCGGCGACTGCGCGGAGGACCCGGCGGAGTGCGCGGCCGGACCCGTGTCCCGCAAGGCGGACCTGCTCGACCAGCTCGCCGAGGCGATGGGCGCCCGCTCCGGCAGGCCCGTCCTGCGGGTCGGCCGCATCGCCGGCCAGTTCGCCAAGCCCCGCTCCCGGCCCGTGGAACAGGTCGACGGGCGCGAACTCCCCGTCTACCGCGGGCACATGGTCAACCGCCCCGAACCCGACGCCCTGGCCCGGCGGCCGGCGCCCTCGCAGATGGTGATGTGCTACGACGCCGCGGCCGAGGCCGCGGACACACTGCGCCTGCGCGGCAGCGGCGGCCTGACCGAGCCGTACGCCGGCGTGTGGACCAGCCACGAGGCACTCGTCCTCGACTACGAACTGCCCCTGCTGCGCCGCACCCGCGACGGCCGGCTGCTGCTGACCTCCACGCACTGGCCGTGGATCGGCGAGCGCACCCGGCAGCCCGACGGGGCACATGTGCGGCTGCTCGCCTCCGTGGACAACCCGGTCGCCTGCAAGGTCGGACCGTCCGCCGACCCCGACGACGTGGTGCGCCTGTGCCAACTGCTCGACCCCGAACGGACACCCGGCAGGCTCACGCTGATCGCCCGGATGGGCGCCGACGCCGTGACCGCCAGGCTGCCCGCGCTGGTGTCCGCCGTACGGGCCGCGGGACATCCCGTCAGCTGGCTGTCCGACCCGATGCACGGCAACACCGTGACCGCGCCCGGAGGACTCAAGACGCGGTACGTCGACACGATCGTGCGGGAGGTCGTCGGCTTCCAGGACGCCGTCGCCGCCGCGGGCGGGACCGCGGGGGGCCTGCACCTGGAGACGACGCCGTACGCCGTCACCGAGTGCGTCGCGGACCCGTCCGGACTGGCCGGGCTGGACGCCGCCTACACGACGCTGTGCGACCCGCGCCTGAACCCCTGGCAGGCGTTCGAGGTGATCTCCGCGTGGCACGGCCGGGACCGATGACGCACGACGACACACCAGGACCCCGAGGGAGAGGAGTTCCGCGATGAGGGACACGATCGCGGTAGTGACCGGTGCCGCGGGCGGCATCGGAAGCGCGGTGGCCGAGGCACTCGCCGAACGCGGCGCCTGCGTCGCCCTGCTGGACCGGGACCCCGGCCGGCTGGACGTTCTCGCCAAGGAGCTGCGGGGAGCCGGGCACCGGGCGACGGCGTTCCCGGTCGACGTCACCTCCAGCGCGGACGTCGACGCGGTGATCGAGGCCGTCGAGGAGCGGCTCGGCCCGGTCGACCGGCTCGTCAACGCCGCCGGAGTGCTGCACCACGGCCGGGTCGACGGCTTCACGGACGAGGACTGGCAGGCGACCTTCGCCGTCAACACGACGGGCGTGTTCCACGTGTCGCGTGCCGTCGTGCGCAGGATGATGCCGCGCCGGCGCGGTGCCCTGGTCACCATCGCCTCCAACGCCGCGGGCGTCGCGCGCATGGAGATGGCCGCGTACGCGGCGTCCAAGGCCGCGGCCTCCACCTTCACCAAGTGCCTCGGCCTGGAGAGCGCCCCGTACGGCATCCGCTGCAACGTGGTCGCCCCGGGCTCTACCGACACCCCCATGCTGACCTCGCTGTGGGACGACGAGTCCGCGGCCCGCGCCTCGATCGACGGTGTCCAGGAAGCCTTCCGCGTCGGCATCCCGCTGGCGAAGCTGGCCCGCCCCCGGGACGTCGCCGACGCCGTGCTGTTCCTGCTGTCCGACGAGGCGGCGCACATCACCATGCACCACCTCACCGTCGACGGCGGGGCCGCGCTCGGCGCGTGACCCCTGACCTGGAAAGGAGTCGGTTGTGGCCATACCGGCGATCGAGCCCTACCCGATGCCCACCGAGGACGACCTTCCCGCGAACACGGCCTCGTGGTCCGTGAGCCCGTCCCGTGCCGTCCTGCTCGTGCACGACATGCAGAACTACTTCCTGCGGCCGTTCCCGGCCGGCCGGTCACCCGTCGGCCCCCTGGTCCGCAACGCGGTCCGGCTCAAGCAGACGTGCGCCCGGCTGAACGTGCCGGTCGCCTACACCGCCCAGCCGGGCGACATGACCGAGCGGCAGCGCGGACTGCTCAAGGACTTCTGGGGACCGGGCATGACCGCCGGGCCGCGGGACCGCGCCGTCGTCGAGGAACTGACGCCGGGCCCCGGCGACACGGTGCTCACCAAGTGGCGGCCGAGCGCCTTCTTCAACACGAGCCTGCTGGAACTGCTCCGCGACACGGGCCGGGACCAGCTGATCGTGTGCGGCGTGTACGCCCACGTCGGGATCCTCATGACCGCGGGTGAGGCCTACGCACACGACATCCAGACGTTCGTCGTGGGGGACGCCGTCGCCGACTTCAACCTGGACGACCACCGCATGACGCTCCAGTACGTCGCGACGCGTTGCGGCATGACGCTGCCCACCGAGACCCTGCTGCGGCAGCTGAAGGAGGGGGGCCGCTCATGAACCCCGGTGCCGAGGAGGCACTCCCCGGCGGACAACACCCCCTGCTGCGGCGGATCCTCGCCGACGACCCGCCGCCGTTCGCCCTGCTGCACCGGCCGCAGACCACCGGAGCGGACCACCTGGAGCTGCTGACGGGAACCGTCACCCGGCCGGGCTCGCTCGCCGAACTCCCCCTCCCGCAGGACCCCGGTGCGCCGGGGCACGACGTGCTCGCCGTGCTGCCCTACCGGCTGCTGGCCGAGCGCGGCTACTCCTGCCCGGACGACGGCACCCCGCTGCTCGCCCTGACGGTCGAGGAACGGTGCGGCCTGTCCCTGCGGGAGCTGCTGGAGCAGGCCCCGGACGTGCCGATCAGGATGGACGAGCACGGCTTCGACATCGACGACGAGGCGTACGCCGGCACGGTGCGCCGGATCATCCAGGACGAGATAGGCCGCGGCACGGGCGCCAACTTCGTCTTCAAGCGCACCTACCGGGCGCAGCTGGAGAACTGGAGCGCGGCCACCGCCCTGGCGTTCTTCCGCCGGCTGCTGCAGCGTGAACCCGGCGCCTACTGGACGTTCCTGATCCACACGGGTGACCGGTGCCTCGTCGGCGCGACCCCGGAACAGCACGTGAGCCTGGTCGACGGCGCGGTGTCGATGAACCCGATCAGCGGCACCTACCGCTATCCCGAAGGCGGCGCCGATCCCGACGGGGTGATGGCCTTCCTGCGGGACACCAAGGAGTCCGACGAGCTGTTCATGGTCCTCGACGAGGAACTGAAGATGATGGGCCGGGTCTGCGACCGCGGAGGACGGGTGCGCGGCCCCTACCTCAAGGAGATGCAGCGCCTCGCCCACACCGAGTACCTCATCGAGGGCTCCAGCAGCCGCGACGTGCGCGACATCCTGCTCGACACCCTGTTCGCGCCGACGGTGACCGGCAGCCCGCTGGAGAGCGCCTGCCGGGTCATCGACAAGTACGAACCCGAGGGCCGGGGTTACTACAGCGGGGTGGCCGCCCTGATCAGCAGGGACGGCGCCGGTGGCACCTCCCTTGACTCGTCCATCCTCATCCGCACCGCGGACATAGACCGCAGCGGAGGACTCAGCATCGGAGTCGGCGCCACCCTGGTCAGGCACTCCTCCCCGCAGGCCGAGGTGGCCGAGACCCGGGCGAAGGCCGCGGGGCTGCTGTCCGCCCTGCGCAGCGATCCCGACACCGGGCACACGGCGTCGCACGGCGCCGCGGCGACGACGCGCGGATCGGGGCTGCGGGACCACCCCGACGTGGTGGCCGCGCTCGCGACCCGCAACGCCACCCTGGCCCCCTTCTGGCTGACGGACCCGGAGGAGCGGGGCCGTCCGGACGGCCGGCTGACCGGCCGGCGACTGCTCGTCGTCGACGCGGAGGACACCTTCACCTCGATGGCCCGGCACTGCCTCGCCGCCCTGGGCCTTGACGTGACGGTGCGCCGTTTCGACGAGCCGTACACGCTCGACGACCAGGACTTCGTGATCGTGGGGCCCGGCCCCGGAGATCCGGGGCTGCACGGCGACGCCAAGATCACGCACCTGCGCGACCTCACCCGGGGGCTGCTGCGTTCCCGCATCCCGTTCCTCGCCGTGTGCCTCGGCCATCAGGTGCTCAGTTCCCTGCTGGGGCTCGACATCGTGCGCAGACCGGAGCCCAACCAGGGATCCCAGCAGAAGATCGACTTCTTCGGGCGGCCGGAACTCGTCGGCTTCTACAACACGTTCGCCGCGCACTCGGCCGCCGCCACCCTGACCTGCCCGTTCCGGGGCGGCGAGATCCAGGTCTGTCACGACCCGGGCAGCGGTGAGGTGCACGCACTGCGCGGTCCCGGCTACGCCTCCGTCCAGTTCCATCCGGCGTCCGCCCTCACGCGCAACGGCACCGCCATCCTGCGCGAACTCCTCGTCGGCGCGCAGGAGAGCTGATGTCCCTCGGCACCGGCCGGCGGCTGCGCCGGGGAACGGAAGGAACGGGCGGGGACGACGGCACCGCCGTACCCGCGCGGCTCGTGCGCACCATCGGCCAGCTCGCGGGTGATCTCGAAACGCTGACCGAGCAGACGATCGCGCAGGGCCTGCGCGAGCTGCCCACCTATGCCGGGGTGCCCACGTCCGCGCTGCGCGCGTCGATCGAACGCAACCTCGACATCGCGCTGTGCGCCCTGAGAACGGGTGTCGCGCCGGCCCCGGGCGAGCTTCTGGCGGCGGAGATCACCGGGCGCGAACGGGCCCGGCAGGGCGTGCCGATCGAGGACATGATGCGGGCGTACCGGCTGAACATCGGGAACGTGCAGCGCCGCTTCCTCGACCTGGCCGCGCTGAACAGTGTCCCGGCCGAGACGGCGCTCGACGGCGCGCGGCTGCTGTGGTCGGTGAGCGACGCCTTCACCGTACGGCTGGCGCTCGCCTACCAGGAACTGAACGTCGAGAGTGTGCTGCACGACGCGCAGCGCCGGTCCGCGTTCGTGCGGTCCCTGCTCGCCGGCACGCTGGACCACGCCGAACTCGACCGTGGGTGCACCCTGTACGGGCTGGATCCCGGCGCGTCCTACCGCGCGGTCCGGGTCCGCGGCGGCCGAGGCGCCGAGGAACTGCGCCGCATGCTGGAGCGCGGCGGCGGCGCCCCGGGCCGGCCGGCCCTGGCCGGTGTGCTCGGCGGCGACTGCGTCGGCGTGGTGGTGCGGCGGCCCGAGGGGGGAGAGGACTGGGTGGCCGGCATCGGTGCCGAGGTCCCCCTCGTCGAGATCGCGAGCTCGTTCCGTACCGCGACTCGCGCGCTGGACGTGGCGGCGCACCTGGGCCGCACCGGTGTGTTCGGAGTGGAGGAGCTCACCTGGCGGCTGGCGGCGGCTTCTCACCCCGACGTCGGGAGACATCTGGTCACCCGCTATCTCGCGCCCCTGCGCGCCGAGGGGGAGTTCGGACTGCTGCTTGAGGACACCGTCCGGGCGTATGTCGACAACGGACTGAGTATCAGGGAGACCGCCGAGGCACTGGTGATCCACGTCAACACCCTCCGGTACCGGCTGCGCCGGTTCGGTGAGATCACCGGGGCCTCCCTGTCGTCCGCCCATGTGCTCGTGGAGCTGGTGTGGGCGCTGGAACTGGAGGCGCCGCAGCGGTGACGACGCTTGTCCTCCCGCACAACGACGGACGGGTGTGCGTTGGGCGTCCGGACATCGACCCCGCTCGGCACCTGGGACATCGTTGCACCGTCGGCTGTTCCGTTCACGCAGAAGGAGTGGGTTGTGGGGGAGTCGGTCTGGATTCTCGGGGTGGGGATGACACGGTTCGGCCGCCACAGCGACCGGGGCGTGCCGGACCTGACGGCTGAGGCGGTCCACGAGGCGCTGACCGACGCGGGGCTGGAGCGGCACCAGGTCGAGGCGGCGTTCTTCGGCAACACGACCCAGGCCGCGCTCGAGGGCCAGTTGATGGTCGGCGGCCAGATCGCGCTGCGCAGGATGGGGTTCGAGCGGATTCCGGTCTTCAACGTCGAGAACGCCTGCGCCACCGGCGCCACCGCGCTGCATCTGGCGGTCAACCAGGTCCGCGCCGGAGCGGTCGACATCGCGCTGGCCGTCGGCGCGGAGAAGATGAACGTGGCCGACCGCGACAAGGCGTTCGCGGTCTTCGACGGAGCCTACGACGTGTCGGATCCGGCCGGGCTGACCGCGACGCTGACCGCGCTGGGCGGAGAGGTCGCCGACGCCGACACCGGCAGGCGCAGCATCTTCATGGACGTCTACGCGGCCATGGCACGGGCGCACATGCGCACGTTCGGCACCACGCAGCGGCAGATCGCGGCCGTCGCGGAGAAGAACCACCGGCACGCCCTGCACAACGACCGGGCGTACCACCGGACGCCGCTCACCGTCGAGGACATCCTCGCCGCCCGGCCCGTGACGTTTCCGCTCACGGTGCCGATGTGCGCACCGCTCACGGACGGAGCGGCGGCGGTCGTGGTGTGCGGGCAGCGCGGGCTGCGGCGGCTGACCGGTGCCGACCGGAGCGTGCGCGTCCTGGCCTGCGCGATCGGCACCGGCGAGCAGCGCGAACTGGACGCCATGGACCGGCACATCACCCGGCTGCTGGCCGGGCGGGCCTACGAGGAGGCGGGCGTGGGGCCCGCGGACATCGACGTGGCCGAGGTGCACGACGCGACGGCGTTCTCCGAGATCCAGCTGACCGAGACGCTCGGCCTGTTCGAGCCCGGCGCCGGTGCGCGGGCCGCGGAGACCGGCGTGACGTCGCTGGGCGGCCGCCTGCCGGTCAATCCGTCCGGCGGCCTGGAGTCGAAGGGACATCCGCTCGGCGCGACCGGGCTGGCGCAGGTGTACGAGCTGGTCCAGCAGCTCCGCGGCGAGAGCGGAGCCCGGCAGGTGCCCGGGGCGCGGATCGCGATGGCGGAGAACGGCGGCGGATTCTACGGCGGCGAGGAAGCGGTCGCCGCCATCACGGTACTGGGGGTCTGACATGGCGATCATCGATTTCTTCGACCGGGGCTGGCGGAACGCGCCGCAGGCGCCCGCGTATGTCGGGGGTGAGCGGAGCTGGACCTTCGACGAGGCGCGGAAGCTGTCGTGCCGGATAGCCAACGCGCTGCTGTCGGCCGGACTCCCGAAGGAGACCAAGGCCGGCGTGCTGTCCCCGAACGACCCCCGGGCCTGGATCTGCGTGCTCGGCATCTGGCGTGCCGGTCTGTCCTGGGTGCCGCTCAACCCGACGGCCGCCGCCCCCGAACTGCACCGTGTGATCGAGGAGTTCGACTGCGAGGTGCTGTTCTACCACCCGTCGATGGCACCGACGGTCGCCGAGCTGGCGCCGTCACTGCCCGCGGTCAAGCACTACGTGTGCCTCGACGACTCGCCGGCTCACCCGGCGCTGGCCGACTGGACGGCGAACCTGCCCGACACGCCGCCCGACGTGCGCCATGAGATGGACGACGTGGTGGCCATCTTCTCCACCGGCGGCACGACCGGGGCGTCGAAGGGCGTGATGAACACCCACCGGTCCTTCGGGGTGTCGGTGGCACACTTCATGATCGCCATGCAGTACCGGGCCGACGAGCCCATCGTCAACCTGGCCGCACTGCCGATGACCCACGCGGCAGGCGTGTTCAGCCTCGCCGCCACGGCACGCGGCGGCACGGTCGTCATCCTGCCCAAGGGGGAACCGGGCGCCGTCCTCGACGCCATCGAGCGCCACCGCGTCACGGAACTGTTCCTGGCGCCCACCGTCATCTACCGGCTCATGGAGGCGCCCGGCGTCGCGGACCGCGACTTCTCCTCCCTGCGCTTCCTGACCTGCGGCGCGGCGCCCATGTCGACGGAGAAGCTCCGCCGCGCCATCGACCTGTTCGGCCCGGTCATGGCGGAGGGCTACGGCCTGGTGGAGGCGTTCGCCGCGATCTCCTTCATACGCCCGGAGGAACACCTCGTCGACGGCAGGGTGGCTCCCGATTCCCGGCTGGCGTCGTGCGGCCGCCCGAACCCCCTGATCAACGTCGAGATCCGGGACAGCGACGGGCGTCCGGTCCCCACCGGGGTGTCCGGGGAGATCTGCGTCCGCGGCGACCTCGTCATGAAGGGCTACTACAAGGCACCCGACAAGACGGCTGAGGCCATCGTCGACGGGTGGCTGCACACCGGCGACGTCGGCCACTTCGACGAGGAGGGCTACCTCTTCATCACCGACCGCAAGAAGGACATGATCATCTCCGGTGGGCTGAACATCTTCCCGAGTGAGGTCGAGCAGGTGATCTGGAGCCACCCGGCCGTCCAGGACTGCGCCGTCATCGGCATACCCCACGACGACTGGGGCGAGATGGTCACCGCGGTCGTCGAGCTCAACCCCGGCGCCGCCGTCGGCGGCGACGAACTGATCGCTCTGTGCAGGGAGCGGCTGGGCAGCGTCCGCGCCCCCAAGCTCGTGGAGTTCGTCGACTCGCTGCCCCGGAGCGCCAACGGAAAGGTCCTCAAGCGGGCCGTCCGCGAGCGGTACTGGACCGGCCGCTCCCGGCAGATCTGAGCCCGGGCCGCCGCCGACGCGGGGAAGCGGGCCGGCTCCGCGGAACACGGGGAGCCGGCCCCGCAGGCTCCGGGCCGCCGGGCGCGGCGGGGAGTCCCGTGCGACCGGCCGCCGAGGTCCCGGTGGCACCTTCACCGAAGGCCCGGCCCGTGCCGTCCGCCGCCGCTACGATGCCCCTGCCTCAGTCTTCATCCGGGCGGCCCGAGGTCGCTGCCCCCTCGGGACGGAAGCAACGGCCCCGGCCGGGCGGGGAGTTCGCGCTCCGGCCGGGCGAGGGGTTCGTGCTCCGGGATGCCGCCCCGGCTGCCCGCCCGGGACGTCCGGCAGCCGGCCGTGGACCCGGGTCCACGGCCGGAGGCTCACCCCGTCCGAGCCGCACAGCCACCCCCCCCGGGACGTGTGCCCGCGCCCCGGCCCCGGAAGGAAGCATCTTCATGAGCGAACTGCGCATCACCCACATCGGCGGCCCGACCACCCTGATCGAGGTCGGCGGCTGGCGGCTGCTGACCGACCCGACCTTCGACGAAGCAGGCCGGCGCTACAGCTTCGGCTGGGGCGCGTTCTCCCGGAAACGGACCGGTCCTGCCGTCGCCGCCTCCGAACTGCCGCCCATCGACGCCGTTCTGCTCAGCCACGACCAGCACGGCGACAACCTCGACATCGCCGGCCGTGCGCTGCTCGGCAGGGCGGACGTCGTCCTCACCACGCCGGCCGGTGCGCGGCGCCTCGGCGGTAACGCCCGCGGCCTGGCCTCCTGGTCGGGCACCAGTCTGCACGCGCCGGACCGCCCCACGATCCACGTCACGGCCACTCCCGCACGGCATGGTCTGCCGCTGTCCCGCCCCATCACCGGGCATGTCACCGGTTTCGCCCTCACCTGGGAGGGCCAGCAGCACGGCGCACTGTGGATCTCCGGGGACTCCGTGCTGTACGACGGTCTGCGGGAGGTGGCCAGGCGGCTGACGGTGGGCACCGCGTTGCTGCACCTGGGAGGCGTGCGGTTCCCGGTCACCGGCCCCGTCCGGTACACCATGACCGCCGCGCAGGCCCTGGACCTCTGCCGTCTGCTGCGGCCCCGCACGGCCATCCCCGTCCATTACGAGGGCTGGCAGCACTTCCGCGAAGGCCGCGCCGCCGTCGAGCGCCACCTCGCCGCCGCCCCCGCCGACATCCGCGACAGCTTCCGCTGGCTGCCTTTGGGAACCGCTACCGACATCACCGCCTGACCGCCGGCCCGCCGAACCGGATCCGCGGCTTGCGCAACACGCCTCCGGCGTCTGCGTGCGGGGCCGCACCCCGTCGTGGCGTGACTCCCTCGGTGCCTGCTCAGAGCCAGTCGCGGCGCTTGAAGATGACGTACAGGCTCGTGCACACCACGGCCATCAGGACGATCGCGAACGGATAGCCGAACAGCCAGTGGAGTTCCGGCATGTGGTCGAAGTTCATGCCGTAGATCGTGCCGACCAGGGTCGGGGCGAACAGGATGGCGGCCCACGAGGAGATCTTCTTGATCTCCTCGTTCTGCTCGAAGCCCGCCTCCGCCAGCGCGCGCATCTCCGCGTTCTGCTGCTGGGTGACCAGGGTCGCGTTGACCGTGAGGATGTCCGCGAGGGCCTGCCGGAAGCCGTCCACGCGCTCGCTGGTGTGGGTGACGTGGTCGGCGACGTCCCGCAGGTAGCGCTGGAGTTCCTCGTCGGTGCCGTACTTGGCGAAACCGGCCATCAGGCTGTGCAGCATGCCGACCAGGGGACGTGTGGCCCGCTGGAACTCGACCATCTCGCGGGACAGTTCGTAGATGCGGCGGGAGACCTCCGGGTCGCCGCGGAAGACCTCCGTCTCGATCTCGTCGATGTCGTTCTGGACGCCGGTGACGACCGGGAGGTAGCCGTCGACGACGGAGTCGAGGATCGCGTACAGCACGGCCTCCGGACCGAGCCTCAGCAGCTCCGGGGTGTCCTCCATGCGGCGGCGCACCGCGGAGAGGTCCGGCGCGGCGCCGTGCCTGACCGTGATCAGGAAGTCGGGGCCCACGAACACGTGCAGCTCGCCGAAGTCGACCTCCTCCGCCGCGTCCAGGTACCGGGCGGCCCGCAGCACGACGAAGAGCGTCTCGCCGTAACGCTCCAGCTTCGGCCGCTGGTGCGCCTCCATCGCGTCCTCGACGGCGAGCGGGTGCAGGTCGAACTCGGCGGCCAGGGAGACGAGTTCGGTCTCCGTGGGGCGGGCGAGACCGATCCACGCCATGCCGTCGGGCGCGTCCCGCAGCTCGCGGAACGTGTCCGCGAGCGAGGCCGGCGTCGAGACGCGCACCCCGTCCCGGTACAGCGCCGCCTGCACGACGCTGGCGGCCTCGGTCGTCTCCGCCGCCTGCGGGGCGGGCTCCGGGGGCCGTCGTTTCGCGGGAGGCGAGGACGTCGGCGTCAGCGCGCGGCGCCAGCCGGACTTCCCGGCACTCCGCGCGTCCGGACCTACGCGGCGCTCCGACATCGTGCTGCCTCCCGCCCTCGCCGTGGCGTCGGTCTGATCACGGAGCAGGATATACGGGGTATATGGCGTCAGGGCGAGGCTCGGGGGCCGTACGGAAGGCGTACGGACGGCCCTCGGGACGGAAAACCCGCCCGTTGCGGACAGAAGGTGTCCGCGAGGACCGTTAGCGTGCGGAGTATGACGAAGACGCCGAGCACGACGGGCACGCCGAGCGGACCGGGGACGCCGAAGACGCCGAAGACGCCGGGGGCGACAGGGGCGACGGGGGAGGCGGGGGCCACGACGGCCGCGTCAGGGGCGACGGGCCGGTCCGCGTCCGCGTCCGGCGGGACGGACGTGATCGCGCGCGCCGGGGCGGCCAGGTCGGCGTCCGGTGGGACGGAGATGACATCTGCCCCTGGGACGGGCAGGTCCGCTTCCGGCGAAGGGTGCACGGCAACTGCCGGCGCGACGGATGGGACCGCGCCCGACAGCGCGGGCAGGTCCGCAGGGGGGAGCGGCAGGGCGACCGGCGAGGCGGGCAGGTCCGCAGGGGGGAGCGGCAGAGCGACTCCCGGCGGGGCGGAAGGGTCCGTGTCCGGTGGGGCCGGCAGGGTAACCGTCCGCGGGACGGGCAGGTCCGCGCCCGTGCTCGGCGTCCGCGCGCTGAACCGTGCCACCCTCGGCCGGCAGCTTCTGCTGCGCCGCTCCGCACTCGGCGCCAAGGACGCCGTCGGGCACCTCCTGGGGCTACAGGCGCAGAACGTGAAGCCGCCGTACTACGCCCTCGCCGCCCGCCTGGCCGACTTCACGCCGCAGGATCTGTCCCGTCTCATGGCCGACCGCGAGGTCGCGCGGATCGTCACCATGCGCTCCACCATTCACACCCACACCGCGGACGACTGCCTCACCCTGCGGCCGCTCGTGCAGGCCGCCCGCGACCGGGAGCTGAACGGCTTCCGCAAGGGGCTCCCCGGCGTCGACCTGGACCGGCTCGCCGCCGTCGCCCGCGAGCTGGTCGAGGCAGAACCCCGCACCATGAAGCAACTGCGCGAGGCGCTGCTCGTCGAGTGGCCGGACGCCGACCCGTTCGCACTCTCGGTGGCCGCCCGCTGCCGGCTGCCACTCGTCCAGGTCACCCCGCGCGGACTGTGGGGCCGCAGCGGTCAGGTCGCGCTGACCACCGCCGAACGCTGGTTCGGCCGCGCCTCGGAACCGGTGCCCGCGCCGGACGCGACCGTACGGCGCTACCTGGCCGCCTTCGGGCCCGCCTCGGTCAAGGACATGCAGACCTGGGCCGGTCTGACGCGGCTGCGCGAGGTCTTCGACCGGCTGCGCCCCGAGCTGGTCACCTTCCGGGACGAGAACGGCGTCGAGCTCTTCGACCTCCCCGACGCGCCCCGCCCGGACGCGGACACCCCGGCCCCGCCGCGTCTCCTGCCCGAGTTCGACAACCTGCTCCTCTCGCACGCCGACCGGTCCCGGGTGGTGCCCCGCGACCTCAAGGGGCGCACCTGGCAGGGCAACCAGGCCTACTGCACCCTGCTCGTCGACGGCTTCCTCGCGGGCGTGTGGCGGCAGCAGGGCGACGCGCTGACCATCGAGCCCTTCGGCACGCTCAGCGCCGCCCAGCGGGACGAGGTCGTGACGGAGGCCGAGCGGATGCTCGGGGTGATGTCCGGCGAGGGGTCCTACGACATCCGCTTCGGCGCCGTGACCTCGTAGGGCCGTCCGGTCCGCGCGCGGGACGGCCGGGGAGGTGGAAGGGGAGCGGGGGGGGGGGGGGGGGGGGGGGGGGGAAGGGGGGGGAGAGGGGGGGGGGGGGGGGGGGGGAGGGGGGGGGGGGGGGTGGGGGGGGGGGGGGGGGGGGGGGGGGGGGGTGGGAGGGGGGGGGGGGCGGGGCAAGCCACCAAACCCCCCCCCCCCCCCCCCCCCCCCCCCCCCCCCCCCCCCCCCCCCCCCGGTTCATACCTGAGCGGTACTCAGGATGTCTGTGGGCGCCATGAGTTCACGGAAGTGGTCGGCTCCCCGTGCCCGAGCGGCACGCCCTCACGCTAGAAGCCCGGGCCCGGCCGTTCCAAGGGGAAAGCGCCCCTAGCCGGGTGTTGAAGGGAAAACCCTCGGTCGCGCCGGGCAAACCTCCGCACGGCCGCGCCCCGGGGCAAGAGGGCTCGCCCACCGGCCGGGTTCGCACGTCCCGTACGCCCGCCCCTCGCCGGTGCGGGTGCACGTCCCGTACGCCCGCCTCTCACCCGGTGCGGCCGCCGGCCGCCAGCCGGACGATGTCCACCCGCGACCGGATCCCAAGCTTCCGGTAGACCCGGGTGAGGGTGGCCTCGACCGTCTTGACGCTGATGAACAGACGCCCCGCTATCTCACGGTTGGTGGCGCCCTCCATGACGAGGGCGGCGACCTGGCGTTCCGTCGCGGCCAGCGTGTCCAGCGCCACGGGGGCGGTCACCGGCGCGGCCGGAGCCGCGGGCGCGGTGGCGGCCGCCTCGGCCCGGCGCAGCCACGGCAGGGCCCGGCAGCGCCGGAACAGCCGCACCGCCTCGTCGTACGACGCCGGACCCGGCCGCTGCGGGCGCAGCCCGGCCAGTGCGTACGCGGCCCGCGCCTCCTCGAGTCCGTAGCCCAGCTTGGCGAGCCGGTCCTGCGCCGACGCCAACTGCCTTACGGCGGCGCCGTGTTCACCGCGGGCCGCGCGCGCCAGGGCCTCGGCCCGGTCGAGCAGGGCCAGCACGCTCGCCCGCCCCAGCCGCAGCGCACGGACCCGCGTGGTGTCGATGACGTCCTGCGCCTCCGCCGGCTCGCCGATCAGGACCAGCGCCTCCGCGAGGTCCCCGTGCCAGCGGCCGCGCGCCGGATCGGTGACCCCGAGGCTCTCCTCCAGCTCTCTGACCCGCCGCAGTGCCCGTACGGCCGCCGACGCGTCCCCCGCCACCAGGTGGGCGTGCCCGAGGGCGCCCAGCGCGCGCGACAGATAGATCACGTCGCCGTCCTCCTCGGCGCGCTCCACCGCCTCCCGGGCGAGCGCGAGCGCCCGGTCCAGGTCGCCGCCCGCGGCCTCCGCCAGCGAGGTGAACATGGCGGTGGCCGCCTCCCCGATCCCGGTGTCCCGGGCCAGGCGCAGACTCTCCCGGGCGAGGTCGAGGGCCCGGCCGCAGTGCCCGGCCCGCAGTTCCGTCTCGGCGAGCCCGCGCAGGAAGTGCACCTCGCTCTCGACCATCCCGCGCCGTCGCACCTCGCGCAGCAGCGCGGTGATCGTCGTCCGCGCCTCGGCGAGCCGGTCGCCCATGATCAGCCAGCGGAAGCGGGCCGCGCCGGCGCCGTTGTGGTCGCAGGCCACCCGCGGGTCCTGCGGCTCCCGCATGGCCCGCTTGATGGTCGCGGGCGCGTCGGGGTGGCCCATCATGGTCTCCATCTGGGCCTGGAACGCCAGCGCGAGCAGCTCGGTGCGCCGGTCGCCGGCCCGTTCGGCCAGCTCCGCGGCGCGGGCCGCCTCCTCGCGGCCCTTCGCCGTCTCGCCCTCCAGGAGCAGCGCCCGCCACGCCAGTTGGTAGCGCACGAGCGCGAGCAGACCGGGATCCTCGCCCGCGTCGGCGAGGGCCTGCGGGAAGACCGCGTCCACCTCGGCCATGGCCTGCCCGGCCGCGTCGATGACGACCATCCAGGCCCGTACGCGATCGGCGGCCCCGGTGGCACGGCCGAGGACCTCCCGGGCGATGTCCCGGGCGAGATCCGTCTCGCCGGCGGTCAGCGCGTCCTCGGCCGCCTGCAGCCGCCGTTCGTCCGGGCCCGGGACGGTGTCGGCCGGGGTGTGCCGGGCGGCCAGCAGCCCGAGGTCCGCGGCGACCGACGGCGCGCCGCGGTCCCGGGCCGCGGCCGCGGCCTCGCCCAGCCGGGCGGCGACCTCGGAGTCGGTGCCGGTGGTGGCCAGGGCGAGGTGGCGGGCCCGCTCGATGGGGTCGGAGGCCGCGGTGGACAGCGCGGCGTGGGCGGCACGCCGCTCCTGCGGGGTGGCCTCCGCGTAGACGGCGGCCGAGATGAGGGGATGCGCGAACCGGATCCCCGGACCCTCCCGCTCCGGAGCCAGCAGTCCGAGCGCGGCGGCCGACGCGGTCTCCGTCTCGGCGTTCTCGCGTCCCGCGGCGGTGAGCAGGGCCTGGGTGGGACGGGCGCCCGCGCTCGCGACGAGCAGGGTGCGGCGGGCCTCCGCCGACAGCATCCCGATACGGTGCAGCACCAGTGCGCGCAGCGAGGTCGGCACGGGGAGCGGCTCGCCCGGTCGCGGGGCGGTCGGATTCTCGGCCAGGGCCCGGCCGAGTTCCAGCGCGAAGAGGGGATTGCCCCCGCTGGTGCGGTGGACGTCCCGCACGGCCGACCGGGGCAGGCCGGTGTAACCGCGGTGACCGAGCAGTTCGGCGACCTGCGGGTGGGAGAGCGCGTCGACGCGTACGGCGAGGGTGTCCGGCGGCAGCACGCGCAGATGCGGGTCGTGCCGGTGGGTCCCGGGCTCGGCCTCCGTGCGGACCGCGCACAGCATCCGCACCGGCATCTCGCCCAGGCGCCGGGCGGCGAAGCCGAGGAGTTCGGTGCTGGCGGGATCCAGCCACTGGAGGTCGTCGGCGACGATCAGCAGCGGGCCGCGGGCCGCCAGGGTCCGGAGCGCGGACAGCACCGCGAGGCGCAGGGCGAGCCCGTCGCGCTGAAGGGTCGACTCGCCGCGGCCGGTGAGCGCGGACTCCAGGGCGGTGCGCTGCGGGGCGGGCAGGGTGTCCGACACCTCGTCGAGGACGAGACCGAGGAGGTCGGCGAGGGCGAGGAAGGGGAGATGGGATTCGGACTCGGTGGCCGAGCAGCGCAGGACGGTCCGGGCCGCGTCGGCGTATTCCGCCGCCAGGGCCCGCAGCACGGTCGACTTTCCTATTCCCGCCGGTCCGTGGACGAGCACGCTGCCCCCGCGGGAGAGCTGTTCGCGGGCGCCCGCGAACAGGTCCTTGCGGCCGATGACCAGGTCGGGGCGGGGTCTCACAGGCTCCTTGAAGTCCCCTGTCACGGTCACCGCTCCCCTCGTGCGTCGCGTCCGGCCAATATTAGGCAACGGACCGCTTGATTTCGGACGGTCGCGGAGGTGAGGGAAATAACAAGAGCTCGGCATAACGCCTTTCGGTGCCGGACCGGATGAACAAGGGGCATTCCGGTAACCGCGCCGACCCCCACGACACCCGCACCATCAGCACGCACCCGACCGGACCCCGGGCCCGCGGCACACCGTTTCCGGGCCCGGCCGCAGCAGCCGCTGCCGTCCGCCTCGGTGAGGGGCCCGCGCCGAACGCGGACGCCCAGCAACAGCCCGGTCCCGCACCGCCGCACCTGCACCGTCAGCACGCACCCGACCGGACCCCGGGCCCGGGGCGCACACCGGTCCCCGGCCGACAGCCGCAGCCTCTGCCGGTCCCGGCCCGCCCCAGGAAGGGCCCGCTCCGCTGGCGGGACGGGCGTTCCGCCAGCCTCCAGGTCCCGAATGACGACGGCGCTACGTCGGCTGCCCCGCCGTCGCCGGCCCCCGCCCGCACCCCCGCGGTCCCCTACGGCAGCAGTCCCGCCCGCCGTGCCGCGACCACCGCTTCCGTGCGTGAATGGGCGCCCAGCTTGCGCATCGCCGAGCGGAGATAGGCCTTCACGGTCTCCGGGCGGAGCCCCAGACGCTCGGCGACCGCCGCGTTGGTCGACCCCGCCGCGACACACGCCAGCACGTCGACCTCCCGGGGGGCCAGCCCGGGATCCGGGGCGTCGCCGGACCCGGCGTACTCGCGTGAGGCCGCGTGGGCCAGGCGGCCGCAGGCCCGCAGCAACTCGGCGCGCAGCGCCGGGTCCTCGACGCGCGGCGCCAGGGCCCGCAGGGCACCGTGCGCCTCCCGCACCTCCTCCCACACCGCCCCGGAGGCCGTACCCGCCGCCCGCGCGGCGGCCAGCAGGCCCTGCGCCTCCTCCCGCACCACCAGCGCCTGCTCCACGTCCCGCGCCGCCTCCACCGCCGCGGCCAGCGTCCGGTCGCCCAGCGGCCGGGCCGTCCGCAGGGCGCCGTACAGGACACCGCGCACCCGGCGCCGTACGACGACGGGCACCGCGAGGACGGAGCACAGCCCCTCCGTGGCGACCGCGGCGTCGTACTCGTGGCTGATCTGCCGCGACGACGAGTAGTCCGTCACCGCGCACGGCCGGGCGAGGGCGACCGCCTTGCCGCCCAGGCCGTTGCCCGACGACACCGCGAGCGCGCTGAGCGCGGCCGTCGCCGTGCCGCTGAGGACGCTGATGCGCACCTGCCGGCGCCCCGGCTCGACCAGGCCGCCGAAGGCGACCGGCAGCCCCGTCGTCCGCCGCAGCCGGATCAGCGCACCCCGCATCTCGGCCGCCTCGGCCGGATCAGCTGCCACGTGCTCGCCCCTTCATCGCGGCGCACCCCCGTTCGGGGGTGGTGAGACCTGCATCACGGATTACACGATGTTAGGTGGCTGTCCGGCAACGAGGAGGACACATGACGGCGAAGACGAGCGCGACGGACGACTTCCGGAGCGCACGGGACTTCCTGCTGGCACACCGCGAGGACTACGCGGGCGCCTACGAGGGGTTCGACTGGCCCCGCCCGGAGTACTTCAACTGGGCCCTCGACTGGTTCGACGTCATCGCGGAGGGCAACGACCGGACGGCCCTGCACCTCGTCGAGGAGGACGGCCGGCGCACCCTCGTCTCCTTCGCCGAGATGGCCGAGCGCTCCGACCGGGCCGCGAACTGGCTGCGCGCCCAGGGCGTCCGTGCCGAGGACCGCATCCTGGTCATGCTCGGCAACCAGGTCGAGCTGTGGGAGACCGCGCTCGCCGCGATGAAGCTGCGCGCCGTAGTCATCCCGGCGACCCCGCTGCTCGGCCCCGCGGACCTGCGGGACCGCGTCGAGCGCGGCCGGGTCCGGCAGGTCGTCGTCCGGGCCGAGGACACCGGCAAGTTCGCCGAGGTGCCGGGCGACTACACCAGGATCGCGGTCGGCTGCCCGCCCGGGCAGCGGCAGTCGTACGAGCGCGGAGGCTGGTGCCCGTACGAGGACGCGTACGACGCCTCCGCCGCGTTCGAGCCCGACGGGCCGACCCGGTCGGACGATCCGCTGATGCTGTACTTCACCTCGGGGACCACCGCCCGGCCCAAGCTGGTCGAGCACACGCACACGTCGTATCCGATCGGCCACCTCGCGACCATGTACTGGATCGGGCTCAAGCCCGGCGACGTGCACCTGAACATCTCCTCGCCGGGCTGGGCCAAGCACGCCTGGTCGAACCTCTTCGCGCCCTGGAACGCGGAGGCGACCGTCTTCATCCACAACTACACGCGCTTCGACGCGGCCCGCCTGATGGCGGAGATGGACCGCGCCGGTGTCACCACCTTCTGCGCTCCGCCCACCGTGTGGCGCATGCTCATCCAGGCCGATCTGACCGCGCTGCGCACCCCGCCGCGCGAGGCCCTCGCCGCGGGGGAGCCGCTGAACCCCGAGGTCATCGAGCAGGTGCGCCGGGCGTGGGGCGTGAGCGTCCGGGACGGCTTCGGGCAGACCGAGACGGCGGTCCAGGTCTCCAACAGTCCCGGCCAGCCCCTGAAGGCGGGCTCGATGGGCCGGCCGAGCCCGGGTTTCCGCGTCGAACTGCTCGACCCGGTGTCGGGTGCGCCGGGGGCGCCGGAGGGCGAGATCGCGCTGGACCTCTCGGCGCGTCCCGTGGGCCTGATGACCGGCTACCACGGCGACGCCGACCGCACCGCCGAGGTCATGGCCGGCGGCTACTACCGCACCGGTGACATCGGCTCCCGCGACGCCGACGGCTACATCACGTACGTGGGCCGCGCGGACGACGTTTTCAAGGCGAGCGACTACAAGATCTCTCCGTTCGAGCTGGAGAGCGCCCTGCTGGAGCACGAGGCGGTGGCGGAGGCGGCCGTCGTCCCCGCCCCCGACGAGCTCAGGCTCGCGGTCCCGAAGGCCTACGTGGTGCCGGCGGCGGGCTGGGAGCCCGGCCCGGACACCGCGAAGGTGCTCTTCGAGCACTCGCGCCGCGTCCTCGCCCCGTACAAACGCATCCGCCGGCTGGAGTTCGGCGCGCTGCCCAAGACCGTCTCCGGCAAGATCCGCCGGATCGAGCTGCGCGAGGCCACCGCCGCGGGTTCCGCCGCGGAGTACCGCGAGGAGGACTTCCGATGACGAACTCCGCGATCGGCGAGCCGAGTTACGCCCACGGCACCAGTACGACACCGCTGCTCGGCGACACCATCGGCGCCAACCTGGACCGGGCGGTCGCCGCGCACCCCGCACGCGACGCCCTGGTGGACGTGGAGTCGGGGCGGCGCTGGACGTACGCCGAGTTCGGCGCCGCGGTCGGCGAGGTGGCGCGCGGCCTGCTCGCCAAGGGTGTGCTCAAGGGCGACCGGGTCGGCATCTGGGCGGTGAACTGCCCCGAGTGGGTGCTCGTCCAGTACGCGACCGCGCGCATCGGCGCGATCATGGTGAACATCAACCCGGCCTACCGTGCCCACGAGGTGGAGTACGTGCTGAGGCAGGCGGGGATCTCGGTCCTGATCGCCTCGCAGCGGCACAAGGGCAGCGACTACCGCGCCCTGGTCGACCAGGTCCGCGGGAAGTGCCCCGAACTGCGCGAGACCGTCTACATCGGCGACCCCACCTGGGACGCGCTGACGGCGGCGGCGGCCTCGGTGACGGAGGAACAACTCATCGCGCAGGCAGCCGCGTTGAGCTGCGACGACCCGGTCAACATCCAGTACACCTCGGGCACCACGGGCTTCCCCAAGGGGGCCACGCTGTCCCACCACAACATCCTCAACAACGGCTACTGGGTGGGCCGTACGGTCGGCTACACCGAGCAGGACCGGGTCTGCCTGCCGGTGCCCTTCTACCACTGCTTCGGCATGGTCATGGGGAACCTGGGTGCCACCTCGCACGGCGCCTGCATCGTGATCCCGGCCCCCTCCTTCGACCCGGCGGCGACACTGCGGGCGGTGCAGCAGGAGCGCTGCACCTCGCTGTACGGCGTACCGACCATGTTCATCGCGGAGCTGAACCTCCCCGACTTCGCGGCGTACGACCTGTCGTCGCTGCGCACCGGGATCATGGCGGGCTCGCCCTGTCCGGTCGAGGTGATGAAGCGGGTGGTCGCCGAGATGCACATGGCGGAGGTGTCCATCTGCTACGGCATGACGGAGACCTCGCCGGTGTCGCTCCAGACCCGCCGCGACGACGATCTGGAGCATCGCACGGGCACGGTCGGCCGGGTCCTGCCGCACATCGAGGTGAAGATCGTGGACCCGGTGGACGGAGTGACGCTGCCGCGCGGCTCGGCGGGCGAGCTGTGCACCCGTGGCTACGGCGTCATGCTCGGTTACTGGGAGGAGCCCGAGAAGACCGCGGAGGCCGTCGACCCGGGGCGCTGGATGCACACCGGGGACCTGGCCGTGATGCGCGACGACGGCTACGTCGAGATCGTCGGCCGCATCAAGGACATGATCATCCGGGGTGGCGAGAACGTCTACCCGCGCGAGATCGAGGAGTTCCTCCACGCGCACCCGAAGATCGCTGACGTCCAGGTGGTCGGCGTGCCGCACGAGCGCTACGGCGAGGAGGTGCTCGCCTGCGTCATCCCCCGCGACCCCGGGGACCCGCTCACGCTGGAGGAGCTGCGGTCCTTCTGCGAGGGGCAGCTCGCGCACTACAAGATCCCCAGCCGGCTGCGGATCCTGGAGTCCTTCCCGATGACGGTGTCGGGCAAGGTGCGGAAGATCGAACTGCGGCAGGGGTACGGGGAGTAGGGCGTCCCGCTCGCGCTGCTGTGAAGGGGGCCGGCGTCGCGGTCAGGCCCCCGGCGCGAGAAGTTCGTCGGCGCTGCCGTTGACCGGCTGCGGGGTGCCCGTGAGGTCGAGGACGAACAGGGCGACGCGCAGGTCGTCGGCGCGGCTGCGGGCCTCGTCCTCGTAGCCGGCGAGTGAGAAGTACACGCACTGCGCGGATTCCGTCATGGCCGTCAGCCACAGGCACTCCACGTCCCGCGGCGCGGCCGGGCGCACGGTCGGGTCCACCTGCGCCACCACGCCGCGGGCCGCGAGCCCGATCCCCGACGGCGGCCGCTGGTCCGCCCGCCTGACGTCCCGGTACCCGAGCCACCGCAGATAGAGGGCGGCGGCGGTGACGGCGTCCCGAGCCGTCCTGATGGCGACGGGCCGGAAGGCGGCACGGCGGGCCGGGACGGCGACGCGGGGCAGCGGGCCGCGGCGGGCGCGGCCCGGCGTGGCGGGGCCGGAGGCCGACGGCCAGGACCGACCCGTCCCGGTCCGGGTCCCGCCGGACGGCCCCGCACCCGCAGCGGCACCCCGGCCGCCGCCCGGCCGAGCGCCGGCGCCACGCTCGCTCTCCGGCCCCGCACCCGCAGCGGCATCCCGGCCGCCGCCCGGCAGGCCGTCGGCGCCGGTACCGCGCTCGCTCCCCGGACCACCGCGGGACGCGGTCCCGGACACGGCGTCCCCGGGACGGGCACCGGCCTCGGTCCCGGACGCGGCGCCCCCGGGACCACCGCGGGACGCGGTCCCGGACGCGGCGTCCCCGGGACGGGCACCGGCCTCGGTCCCGGACGCGGCGCCCTCGGGACCGGCACCGGCGTCGGTCCCGGCACCGGCACCGGCGTCGGGACCGGCACCGGCACCGGCGTCGGGACCGGCACCGGTGCCGCTGCCGGACGCGGTGCCGCTGCCGGACGCGGTGTCGCGTCCGGAGTCGGCACCCGCGTCTTCGCCCGTGGCAGCGCCGCTGCCCGGGTTCGGTCCCGCGGGCGGGGTGGCAGGCGTCCTCGGCACCGGGATGCGCAGGGCCGTGCCGCACGGGCAGTCCAGCTCCGGGTGGGGCCACTCGTGCTCGCGGCAGCAGGCGCCGCAGCGGACGGTGACCCAGTCCTCCTCCCAGACGCGGTGGGTGACGACGACCGGCGCCGCGCGCAGGTCCAGCGGCGGCGTGACCGGCGCACCGCACTCGCACGGGTAGGGCGGCGCGGCGTACAGGTGCTCCCGGCGACAGGCCGGGCACCGCACCGGCACGCTCTCGGCCATAACCCACTCCAGTGACGACGTGGCATCGGGACAGCGCCCCATCGTCCTCCTGCCGTCCCCCTCCGGTCAGCGGAACGGCCCGACGCCCGGGGGCCGGACGAGGCCGGGTCGCACCCGCGTCCGGGCACGTCGCCCACTCTTGACGGTTCGTCCGCCCGCCACTTACATTGCTTCCAGATAGTAGAAGTTAGTTTCCGCATTACGGAATACGTGGTGCGGGGTCCACACGGATCACATGGCTCTCCGAGGGGCGCGACGGGAGCGCGAATCCGCCAGCGAAGCAGGAGTACTCCATGGCTCGTATGACCGCTGCCCGCGCGGCAGTCGAGATCCTCAAGCGCGAGGGCGTCAGCGACGCGTTCGGTGTCCCGGGCGCGGCGATCAACCCCTTCTACGCGGCGCTCAAGGCCTCCGGCGGGATCAGTCACACCCTCGCCCGGCACGTCGAGGGCGCCTCGCACATGGCGGAGGGCTACACCCGGACCCACCCGGGCAACATCGGCGTCTGCATCGGTACGTCGGGACCGGCCGGCACGGACATGATCACCGGTCTCTACTCCGCGACCGGCGACTCCATCCCGATCCTGTGCATCACGGGCCAGGCCCCGACCGCCGTGATCCACAAAGAGGACTTCCAGGCCGTCGACATCGCCTCGATCGCCAAGCCGGTCACCAAGATGGCGGTCACGGTGCTGGAGGCCGCGCAGGTCCCCGGCGTCTTCCAGCAGGCCTTCCACCTGATGCGCTCCGGCCGTCCGGGCCCGGTCCTCATCGACCTGCCCATCGACGTCCAGCTCACCGAGATCGAGTTCGACCCGGAGACGTACGAGCCGCTCGGGGTCTACAAGCCCGCCGCGACCCGCGCCCAGGTCGAGAAGGCGATCACGCTGCTCAACGCGTCCGAGCGCCCGCTGATCGTCGCCGGCGGCGGCGTGATCAACGCGGACGCCTCGCACCTGCTCGTCGAATTCGCCGAGCTGACGGGCACACCGGTCGTCCCGACCCTCATGGGCTGGGGCATCCTGCCCGACGACCACGAGCTGAACGCCGGCATGGTCGGCCTCCAGACCTCGCACCGCTACGGCAACGCGACGTTCCTGGAGTCCGACTTCGTCCTCGGCGTCGGCAACCGCTGGGCCAACCGCCACACCGGCAGGCTGGACGTCTACACGGCCGGCCGGAAGTTCGTCCACGTCGACATCGAGCCCACCCAGATCGGCAGGATCTTCGCACCGGACTACGGCATCGCCTCCGACGCGAAGGCCGCGCTTGAGCTGTTCGTCGAGGTGGCCCGCGAGCTGAAGGCCCGGGGCGGGCTCCCCGACCGCTCCGCCTGGGCGGCGTCCGCGCAGGAGCGCAAGGCAACGCTCCAGCGCCGTACGCACTTCGACGACATCCCCATCAAGCCGCAGCGCGTCTACGAGGAGATGAACAAGGCCTTCGGTCCCGAGACCCGGTACGTCACCACCATCGGACTCTCGCAGATCGCCGGCGCCCAGATGCTGCACGTCCACCGGCCGCGGCACTGGATCAACTGCGGCCAGGCGGGCCCGCTCGGCTGGACCGTCCCGGCCGCGCTCGGCGTCGCCAAGGCCGATCCTGAGGCCCAGGTCGTGGCGCTCTCCGGCGACTACGACTTCCAGTTCATGATCGAGGAACTGGCCGTCGGCGCCCAGCACCGGATCCCGTACGTCCATGTCCTGGTGAACAACGCCTACTTGGGCCTGATCCGGCAGGCGCAGCTCGGCCTGGACATCGACTTCCAGGTCAACCTGGAGTTCGAGAACATCAACTCCCCTGAGCTGGGCGTCTACGGCGTGGACCACGTCAAGGTCGTCGAGGGCCTCGGCTGCAAGGCGATCCGGGTCACCGACCCCGCCGAGCTGGGTGCCGCCTTCGAGCAGGCCAAGAAGCTCGCCGCCGAGTACCGGGTGCCGGTGGTCGTCGAGGCCATCCTGGAGCGCGTCACCAACATCGCGATGAGCAGGACGAACGACATCAGTGAAGTCGTCGAGTTCGAGGAGCTCGCGACCGAGCCGGGCCACGCGCCCACCTCGATCAGGACGCTGAAGGTCTGACGCCGGCGGCTCTTCCCCGCACGACGGCCGAAAGGGCGGCTCACCGACCGGTGAGCCGCCCTTCCGCCTGCCCGGGACCCGCGTCCCGCGCGGCTCCCGTCTCCGTGCTGCACCCCCCGTGCGGCGGTGCTGTGGTGCTTCCCCCGCGCCGTCGTGCTTCCCCCGTGCTGTGGTGCTTCCCCCGTATGAGGCCTGCCGCCCCCGTGACGGCGGGCCTCATGTGCCGAGGATGTGCCTTCGGCGGGGCGAGTTGAAGCCCCTGCGCCGTTGTTCAGAGGTTGATTTGAGGGTTCCGTAGGTGAGGTACGCCCGCTTGCGTACGTACCGGACGCAATGGTCTAGCCGGGCCCGGACGCATCCCCCGGTCCGGTCCCGGACGCAGCGGAGCGCCGGGTACGGGACCGTCCGTACCCGGCGCTCTGGGCCGGTGGGCTGTGTGGTTGTTGCCGTCCGACGGCGCGAGGCTGGGCGCGACAGGACGTTCGCGCCGCCGGACGGAGTCTGCGGCACCCCCGGAAAGGGGGTGGCTGGGGGACCGCGGCGGATGCGACGGGACCGGGACTTCCTTCTCTCAGGTCGAGAAGGGAGTCCGCGGGCCTGCACCACCGCACTGGCTCGCACGCCGCCGCGGCCCCCGTCCTGCCCGGAGCAGCCGTGGACCACCCCTCATCCGGGTCCTGGGCCGTCGCGGGCGTCCTTGGGGTCAGTCCTCGCGCAGGGCGCGGACCGCCTCCTCCACGCGCTTGCCGTAGTCCGGGTCGGCGGCGTGGAAGTGGGTGAGGTTCCTCTCGACGACGTCGTCGCGGGAGACCTGCGAGAGGCCGCCCGCGATGTTCGCGACGAGCCGGTCCTTCTCGTCCGCGGACATCAGCCGGTACAGCTCGCCCGCCTGGAAGAAATGGTCGTCCTTGGTGTGCGACGGGGCCTCGTGCGTGCCCGTGTGACCGTGGACCGCGAGCGGCGCCGAGAGCGGGCGACCGGTCTCGACCGGGCCCTCGTACGAGTTCGGCTCGTAGTTCTTCGCCGCGCGCCCCTGCGGGTTGGCGGCCATCAGGCCGTCGCGGCCGTAGTTCTCCGCGACCGTCGCCCGCGGGGCGTTGACCGCGAGCTGGGTGTGGTTGACGCCCAGGCGGTAGCGGTGCGCGTCCGCGTAGGCGAACAGCCGGCCCTGGAGCATCTTGTCGGGGGAGGGGCCGATGCCCGGGACGAAGTTGTTCGGGGAGAAGGCGGCCTGCTCGACCTCGGCGAAGACGTTGTCGGGGTTGCGGTCCAGCACGAGCCGGCCCACGCGCCGCAGCGGGTAGTCCGCGTGCGGCCACACCTTGGTGAGGTCGAAGGGGTTGAAGCGGTACTCGGCCGCGTCCGCCGCCGGCATGATCTGGACGTGCAGGGTCCAGGACGGGTTGACGCCCCGCTCGATGGCCTGGAGCAGGTCCGTCTGGTGGGAGTTGGGGTCCTTGCCCGCGATGTCCTGGGCCTGCTCGGTGGACAGGCAGCGGATGCCCTGGTTCGTCTTGAAGTGGTACTTGACGAAGAAGGCCTCGCCGTCGGCGTTCGTCCACTGGTAGGTGTGCGAGCCGAAGCCGTCCATGTGGCGGTACGAGGCCGGGATGCCGCGGTCACCCATCAGCCAGGTGATCTGGTGCGTCGCCTCGGGGGAGTGGCTCCAGAAGTCCCAGACGTTGTCCGGCTCCTGCCTGCCCGTGAACGGGTCGCGCTTCTGGGAGTGGATGAAGTCGGGGAACTTGACGGGGTCCTTGATGAAGAAGACCGGCGTGTTGTTGCCGACGAGGTCGTAGTTGCCCTCCTCGGTGTAGAACTTCACCGCGAAACCGCGCGGGTCGCGCACCGCGTCCGCGCCGCCGAGGTTGTCGGCCACCGTCGAGAAGCGCAGGAAGAGCTCGGTGCGCTTGCCGACGGTGTTCAGGAAGTCGGCGTACGTGAAGTCCGTGACGTCGTCGGTCACTTCGAAGTAGCCGTACGCGCCGGAACCGCGGGCGTGCACCACGCGCTCCGGGATGCGCTCGCGGTTGAACCGGGCGAGCTTCTCCAGGAGGTGCTGGTCCTGGAGGAGGAGCGGGCCGCCGACGCCGGCGGTGGCGGAGTTCTGGTTGTCGGCGACCGGAGCGCCGGACTCGGTCGTAAGCACGCGCTTCGACATCGTGGACCTTCCGTACGAGGGGCAGCGGAAAGCTGCTTCCGCTTCGTGGAGCCTAGGTTCGGGGCGATCTGGACGTCAACAGTTTGTTGAAGTCCGGTGGTCGGAGCTGGTACCGGGCGGCGCCGACGCCTGGGCGCGACAGGACAGGTGTCAGCGGCGGCGCCGCCCGGAGACTGTGGGGGCGCCGGATCAGAGCCGGGCGCCGGAGAGGCGCTCCACCGCGCGCAGCAGCGCGGAGTGGTCAAGGCCGCCGTCGCCCTGCGCGCGCAGGGAGGCGACGAGCTGGGCGACCACGGCGCCGACCGGCAGCGCGGCACCGACGTTGCGGGCGGCGTCCGTGACGATGCCCATGTCCTTGTGGTGCAGGTCGATGCGGAAGCCCGGCTTGAAGTCGCGGTCGAGGAAGTTGTCCTTCTTGCGCGTCAGCACGGTGGAGCCGGCGAGCCCGCCGCCCAGGACGTCGAGGGCGGCCTTCAGGTCCACGCCCGACTTCTCCAGGAAGACCACGGCCTCGGCGCACGCCTGGATGTTCACGGCGACGATCAGCTGGTTGGCGGCCTTCACGGTCTGGCCGGAGCCGTGCGGACCGCACAGCACGATGGTCTTGCCGAGTGCGTCGAGGACCGGCTTCGCCTCGTCGAAGTCGGCCTGCTCACCGCCGACCATGATCGAGAGCACGGCCTCGATCGCCCCTGCCTCGCCGCCGGACACCGGGGCGTCCAGGACGCGGATGCCCTTGTCCTTCGCGGCCGCGGCCAGGTCCACCGAGGTCTGCGGGGTGATCGAGGACATGTCGACCAGGAGGGCGCCGGACCGCGCGTTCTCCAGGATGCCTTCGGGGCCGTAAGCGATGGCCTCGACCTGCGGGGAGGCCGGGACCATGGTGATCACCACGTCGGCCTCGCGCACGGCCTCGGCGATCGAGCCCGCCGCCCTGCCGCCGGCCGCGGACAGCCGGTCCAGCTTGTCCTGCTCCAGGGTGAAGCCGGTGACGTCGTATCCGGCCTTGATCAGGTTCTCCGACATCGGGGAGCCCATGATGCCGAGGCCGATCCAGGCGATCTTGGGAAGGGTGCTGCTCATGAGGGTGCCTCTCTGACTGCTGTGCTGCGTCTGGGGGGTTGCCGCGGGGGCGCGGTTGCCGCGGGGGCGCGGTCGCGTCGCCGTGCGTCCGGGCGTGCCGTGCGGCGGTGGTCAGCGGGCCGCGCGGGCCTCGCGCGGGAGCCAGTCGAAGGCCTCCGCGCTCGGCCGGTCGCCCGGCTTGTACTCCAGGCCGACCCAGCCGGCGTACCCGGCCTTCGCGAGCCGGTCGAGCAGGTCCTCCAGCGGGAGGGAGCCGGTGCCGGGCGCGCCGCGGCCCGGGTCGTCGGCGATCTGCACGTGTCCGGTCCGGTCGGCGTACCGCTCGATCACCGACGGCAGGTCCTCGCCGTTCATCGACAGGTGGTACAGGTCCATGAGGAACTTGGCGTTGCCGAGTCCCGTCGCGGCGTTGACCTTGTCGACCACGCCCACGCCCGCCGGGGCGGAGACCAGCGGATAGCGGGGCGACTCCGGCTGGTTCAGGGTCTCGATCAGGAGAATCGCGCCGACGCGGTCGGCGGCCCGCGCGGCGAGCACCAGGTTCTCCAGGGCGAGCGCGTCCTGCTCGGCCGGGTCCACGCCCTCGACGCGGTTGCCGTACAGGGCGTTCAGCGCCTTGCAGCCGAGCGACTCGGCGAACGCGGCGGCCACGTCGATGTTGGCGCGGAACCTCTCCGACTCCGCGCCGGGGAGCGACAGTGCGCCCCGGTCCGGGCCGGGCAGCTGCCCGGCGTAGAAGTTCAGGCCCGTCAGCCGGATGCCCGCGTCCTCGATCGCCTTCTTCAGGGCGTCGAGCCGGGACTGCTCGGGGGTGGGGGAGTCGACCCAGGGCCACCACAGCTCGACCGCGGTGAAGCCCGCCGCGGCGGCGGCCGCGGGGCGCTCCAGGAGCGGGAGTTCCGTGAAGAGGATCGACAGGTTGACGTTGAAGCGCTGCTCTGCGAATCCCATGGGGTCGGCGCTCCCTTCCGTATCGATGTTCCGTATTGCGGAAGTTCGTTTCTGCTTAATGGAAGATTGCCGCCGGGTGTCGCGGCTTGTCAAGAGGGGGCTGCCGGAAAATCGACACCGCGCAGTAGGTTGAGCGGGTGCGATTGAGAGTGGAGTTCACGACCGAGCCCTTCGACCTCGACGAGGCGCCGCGGCACGCGCTGGTCGCCCGTGAGGTCGTCGAGGCGGCCGAGCTGGACGCCGTGGACGTCGGCCCGTTCGGCAACACCGCGGAGGGTGCCGCCGACGAGGTGCTCACCGCCGTCGACGCCCTGCTGCGCAGGTCCCTGGAGGCGGGCGCCACCCGGGTCTCGCTCCAGGTGAACGTGGTCGGGGAGGGCGATAAGTGACCGGTATCGGGGACGACCCCTTCGTCACGGCGGTCAAGCCGCTGGTCGACGCCATGGGCGGCGAGATGCTGGCGCCCGGCGAGGCCGGCGCCGACGACGTCGTGCTGTCCTGGGAGGGTGCGGACGTCGTCGCCGTACGGCTGCCGCAGCTCGCCGACTCGCTGGACCACATCCTCGCCGCCCTCGAACGCAAGCGGGGCAAGCCCCTCGCCGAGCTCGACCGCAAGGCCAAGCAGGAGGTCGTGGCGATACTGGAAGCCCGTGGCGCCTTCTCGGTGCGCCACGGCGTGGAGACGGTCGCGAGCGCGCTGGGCGTCAGCCGCTTCACCGTCTACAACTACCTGAACCGCGAGAAGGAATCCTGACCGCGTCGCCGGGTGCGAGGTTCTGACCAGGGGAAACGCGGCCGAGTCGGCCCCGGTCGCCCCGCCCGTGGTGAGCCGCCGTCCGTGTCGCCCGGGCGGCGGTTTTTGTTACCCGCATTTTTCAACAAAGTGTTGACGTGGTGTTTCCGAGGGCGTTAGCTGTCCGCAGCCCGTCCAGCACAAGGCCACGGAGGCTTCCCGTGACTTCGAGTACGACACCCGGCGGCCTCGCCCGGTTCAACGCCCTGGAGGACCACGCGGCTCGCGCCGCCCTCCACGAGGTCTGCGCCTCCACGGCGTGGGCGCGCACCCTGCTCGCCCGCCGCCCCTACGCCACCGCCGACGACCTCTTCGCCGCGAGCGACGCCGCCATGGCCGAGCTGACCCCCGCGGACCTGGCGGAGGCGATGGCCGGGCACCCGCCGATCGGACGCCCCAAGCCGGGGGACCCGGCCTCCTCGCGGGAGCAGCGCGGCATGGCCGGTGCCTCCGAGGAGCTGAAGACGGAGATGCTCGAACTGAACCTGGAGTACCAGGAGAGGTTCGGCCACGTCTTCCTCATCTGCGCCACCGGCCGGACCGGCGAGCAGATGCGCGACGCGGTCCGGGAGCGGATCGGCAACTCGCCCGAGCAGGAGCGGGAGATCGTCCGCACCGAACTGGGAAAGATCAACCGCATCCGGCTGACCGGCCTCGTACAGGAAGAGCAGGCATGAGCACCGACAGCACGGCCTCCGTGTCCACCCACATCCTGGACACCAGCGCAGGGCGCCCCGCCGGGGGCGTCGCCGTCCGTCTCGCCGCCCGCGGCGGACGCGAAGCGGACTGGCGCCCGCTCGGCGGTTCCGCGACGGACGCGGACGGACGGTGCAAGGACCTGCCGGCGCTGCCGGAGGGGACGACCCACGTACGGCTCGACTTCGCCGTCGAGTCGTACTTCGAGAAGAAGCAAGCCGATGCGCAGCAGGACGCCCCCGCGAATCGGGACAGCGGTGCGTTCTTCCCCGAGGTGGCGATCACCTTCGCCGTCGTACCGGGCGAGCACTACCACGTACCGCTGCTGCTCAACCCGTTCGGCTACTCCGTTTACCGAGGGAGCTAGCAGACATGACCGACCGATCCCGCCCTGCCCGCATGACGATGCTGGGACAGAACCAGTACGGCAAGGCCGAGAACCGCGTCGTGAAGATCACGCGCGACGGCGACACGCACCACATCAAGGACCTGAACGTCTCCGTCGCGCTGAGCGGCGACATGGACGACGTGCACTACTCGGGCTCCAACGCGAACGTCCTGCCGACGGACACCACCAAGAACACGGTGTACGCCTTCGCCAAGGAGTACGGCATCGAGTCCGCCGAGCAGTTCGGCATCCACCTCGCGCGGCACTTCGTCACCTCGCAGGAGCCGATCCACCGGGCGCGCATCCGCATCGAGGAGTACGCCTGGGACCGCATCGCGACGTCGGACGCGAACTCGCAGTTCATCGGCGCCGACGAGGTCAACCACTCCTTCGTGCGCAACGGGCAGGAGACCCGGGTCACCCAGATCACCTTCGACGGTGAGAAGTGGGAGGTCGTCTCGGGCCTCAAGGACCTGGTCGTGATGAACTCGACGAACTCCGAGTTCTGGGGCTACGTCAAGGACAGGTACACGACGCTCAAGGAGGCCTACGACCGCATCCTGGCGACGCAGGTGTCCGCGCGCTGGCGGTTCAACTGGACCGACGACGGGCAGCGGATGCCCCACTGGGAGAAGTCGTACGAGCAGGTGCGGAAGCACATGCTCCAGGCCTTCGCGGAGACGTACTCGCTGTCGCTCCAGCAGACCCTCTACCAGATGGGTTCGCGCATCATCAACCACCGCAGCGAGATCGACGAGGTCCGCTTCTCGCTGCCGAACAAGCACCACTTCCTCGTCGACCTGGAGCCCTTCGGCCTCAAGAACGACAACGAGGTCTACTACGCCGCCGACCGCCCGTACGGCCTCATCGAGGCCACCGTCCTGCGCGACGGCTGCGAGCCGCACATCCCGGTGGACCTCACCAACCTGTAGTACCGCGCCGGCGGCCGACGAGGGCCGCCGCGGTACCACCGCCCCCGACGCGTGCGCCGGCGTCGACATCCCAGGGGGAGAGCGGGGGCATCTGCGCAACAACAGCACCACGGACCCGGTCGTCACCCCGCTCGACCCCCGGGTCCGTCCGCCGATGGGAAGAACGAGGAACCGCCGTGGCAGTCGAGCGCATCGTCATCGAGAACTGCGCCATCGCGACCGTGGACGCCGGCGACACCGAGTACGCCTCGGGCCACATCGTCGTTGCCGGCAACCGGATCGAGTCGGTGGGAGCCGGAAAGGCCCCCGAGAACCTGGAGAACGTGGTCCGTCGCATCGACGGAACCGGGCATCTGGCGACCCCCGGCCTGGTGAACACCCACCACCACTTCTACCAGTGGATCACCCGCGGCCTCGCCACGGACCACAACCTCTTCAACTGGCTCGTGGCGCTCTACCCGACCTGGGCGCGCATCGACGAGAAGATGGCCTACGCCGCCGCGCAGGGCTCCCTCGCCATGATGGCGCGCGGCGGTGTCACCACCGCCATGGACCACCACTACGTGTTCCCCGAGGGTTCCGGCGACCTGTCCGGCGCCATCATCGGGGCGGCGCGCGAGACGGGCGTCCGCTTCACCCTCGCCCGCGGCTCGATGGACCGCAGCGAGAAGGACGGCGGGCTGCCGCCCGACTTCGCCGTCGAGACCCTCGAAGGGGCACTGGCCGCCACCGAGGCGACCATCGACGAGCACCACGACGCGTCCTTCGACGCCATGACCCAGATCGCGGTCGCGCCCTGCTCCCCCTTCTCCGTCTCCACCGAACTCATGCGGCAGGGCGCCGAACTGGCCCGCCGCAAGGGCGTACGGCTGCACACGCACGGCTCGGAGACCGTGGAGGAGGAGCAGTTCTGCAAGGAACTGTTCGGCATGGGCCCGACCGAGTACTTCGAGTCCACCGGCTGGCTCGGCGAGGACGTGTGGATGGCGCACTGCGTCCACATGAACGACTCCGACATCGCCGCCTTCGCCCGCACGAAGACCGGCGTGGCCCACTGCCCCTCGTCCAACGCCCGCCTGGCGGCCGGCATCGCGCGCGTCCCCGACATGCTGGCGGCCGGCGTCCCCGTCGGCCTCGGCGTCGACGGCACGGCGTCCAACGAGTCGGGCGAACTGCACACCGAGCTGCGCAACGCCCTGCTGATCAACCGCCTCGGCGCCCACCGCGAGGCCGCCCTGAACGCCCGCCAGGCGCTGCGCCTCGGCACGTACGGCGGCGCCCAGGTCCTCGGCCGGGCCACCCAGATCGGCTCCCTGGAGGCGGGCAAGCTCGCCGACCTGGTGCTGTGGAAGCTGGACACCCTGGCCCACGCCTCGATCGCCGACCCGGTGACCGCGCTGGTCTTCGGCGCGGCGGCCCCGGTCACCCTCTCGCTCGTCAACGGCAGGCCGGTCGTCGAGGACAGCCGGCTCCTGAACGTCGACGAGGACGCCGTCGCCCGCTCCACGCGGGCCGAGGCACAGCGCCTCGCGCGGATCGCCGCGCAGGCCTGACAACCACAGATCTCCGGCCGAGGGGGACGGCCCTCGGCCGGTAGCCATGGACCCGAGCGGGGTCCGTGGTGGCCGGGTCCGGGGAGCGCGCGTGGACGTGCGCTCCCCGGAACGGTCTCCGTCGCGAAGCCGCCGGTGAACCGGAGCCTCGCGACGGCCAACGCCGGGGAGCTCCCCTCTCCCTGACGTATCGTCCCGGTCCCGCACGACCGCGCATCACCTCCCTGAAACCCGCGTCGCCGCCGTGGCGGACGCGTAACCGACCGGAGGAGCCGCCGTGGCCGCCCAGCCCGCGCCCAGCACCGATGCAGTCCCCACTGGTCAGCCGACGCATCCGGTTGACGAGAAGCTCCCGCCCCTGAAGATGGCGACCAGCGGCCTCCAGCACGTGGCCGCCATGTACGCGGGAGTGGTCGCCCCACCCCTGATCGTCGGAGCGGCGGTCGGCCTGTCCGCCACCGAGCTGACCTTCCTGACCGGCGCGTGCCTGTTCACCGCGGGACTCGCCACCTTCCTCCAGACGCTCGGCATCTGGAAGATCGGCGCCCGGCTGCCGTTCGTCAACGGCGTCACCTTCGCCGGTGTCGCGCCGATGACCGCGGTCGTCGCCTCCGCCGACGACAAGCGCGACGCCCTGCCGATCATCTTCGGCGCGGTCATCGTCGCGGGCCTCCTCGGCTTCCTGGCCGCGCCGGTGTTCTGCAAGGCGGTCCGCTTCTTCCCGCCCGTCGTCACCGGCACCGTGATCACGCTGATCGGGATATCCCTGCTGCCCGTCGCCTTCGGCTGGGCCCAGGGGCCCGACCCGACGGCCCACGACTACGGCTCCACGACCTACCTCGGCCTCGCGGCCGCGACCCTCGCCATGGTGCTGCTGCTGCGCCGCTTCACGCGGGGCTTCGTCAAGCAGATCGCCGTCCTGCTCGGCCTGGTGCTGGGCACGCTCGTCGCGATCCCGTTCGGCGTCACGGACTTCGGGCCGGTCGCCGACGCGGACGTGGTGGGCTTCCCCACACCGTTCCACTTCGGCGCCCCGCAGTTCCAGGTCGCCGCGATCCTCTCGCTGTGCGTGGTGATGGTGGTCTCGATGACCGAGTCCACCGCGGACATGCTGGCGCTGGGCGAGATCGTCGAGCGGCCCGCCGACGAGAAGACCATCGCGGCGGGTCTGCGCGCCGACACCCTCGGTTCGGCGCTGAGCCCCCTCTTCAACGGTTTCATGTGCAGCGCCTTCGCACAGAACATCGGACTCGTCGCCATGACGAAGGTCCGCAGCCGGTACGTCGTCGCCACCGGCGGCGGTTTCCTCGTGCTGATGGGCCTGTGTCCGATGGCCGCCTCGCTCATCGCCGTCGTGCCCCGGCCGGTGCTCGGCGGCGCGGGCGTCGTCCTGTTCGGCTCGGTCGCCGCGAGCGGCATCCAGACCCTGGTGCGGGCCGGCCTGGAGAAGGACAACAACGTCCTGATCGTCGCCGTGTCGCTGGCCGTAGGCATCATCCCGATCACCGCGCCGGAGTTCTACCACGCCTTCCCGGAGACGGCGAAGATCGTCCTGGACTCGGGGATCTCGACCGGATGTGTGGCGGCCGTGGTCCTCAACCTGGTCTTCAACCACCTCGGCAGGAACGCGGACGCGGAGGACGTCACCCATCCCATGGAGGCCGGTGAGGAGCTCGGCGGGGGACGGGCCGGCAAGACGGTCCCGGCCCACTGACCGACGGCCCCGGCACACGGAGCACACGGAGCACACGAAGCACACGAAGCGCGCGGAGCACACGGAGCACACGGAGGGCGCGGCACGTCGGGTGTGCCGCGCCCTCCGCCTCCTGGCTCCTCGGCGAGGCCGAAGGCGGGACCGTCGTCGCCGGCGTCCCGCCGCCCCGGGCGGACCGGTCAGCCGATGTGGAAGCTGTCCCCGTAGACCTTCCAGTCCAGCGGCGGGTCGAGGTTCAGGTTCCGCTTCTGCAGGAAGACCCGCTGGGCGGTGTCGACGCGGCTCGTGTCCGAATGGGCCTCCTCCTGCTTCATCGCCCAGACGCGCGCGTCGAGGAACGCGTTCAGGTACGACACCTCGTCGCCTCCCTGGGCCGGCGGCCTGGCCTTGGCCAGCGCCCGCCGGCGGATGCTGCCGAAGCTGGTGCTGTCGCCGCCGTCGCCGTGCATCACGATGGCGTCGTAGTACGCGAACTGGCCGAGGACGCCGACGCCGTCGGTCTTGCCCTGCCGGACGGCCGGATTGAAGTACACCCGGTCGCGCTCGTCGTTCTGGGCCTGCTGGAACACCGTGTCCTGGGCGGCCCTGCGCCAGTCGCCGGGGAAGTTCGGGTCCAGTCCGTCGTGCGAGTCGCTGCCGTCCACCTCGCGCAGGGCGGGCAGGTACCTGGCCAGCACGTTGCCCGGCTTGCGCCGGGTGTAGAGCTCGACGAGGTCGAGCATGTCGCCGGTGCCCGAGCAGAAGCCGATGATCCCGGCGGTGTAGCCGCGCCCGTCGCCGATGTCCTCGATGTACTTGTACTGCGCCTTCCAGTCCAGCGAGGAGTTCTCCGCGCTGGAGACCAGCTTCATGGCGATCTCCTTCTTCGCCGGGTCGTCGAGGCCGACCGCCGCGGCCGTCGCCGTCTGGGTCGCGACGACCGGGGCCGCCACGAGGGAAGCGCCCAACAGCGCGAGCAGGGTGCGGCGCGAGGTGTGTATGTGGGGGGTGTGCACGGTGCCTCCAGTGAGGGGAGTACGTCGTTCACGAACTGTTAGGAAGGTTTCCTACCAGACTTTGTGAGTGACGTATACCCGTCAAGCCCGGTGGGCCGGGCGCGAGTTCGTCGGGCGGGCCGCCCGGAGACACAGCGGGCCCGGGCGAGGAGTGGGCCCGCGGTCACGAGGGCGCGTTCACCCGGGACCGACGGGCGGGCTCGGCCGTCTCCTCCGCCGCGGGGGCGGGGGAGACGCGCCCCGGCCGCAGCACCGCATCATGCGGGCACTCACTTTGGACTCCGCCGGGCCGGCGGCCCGCCTGGGGCGTGCGTGCCGTGCCGGGAGAACGTGGCCGTGACGCAGACGCCGGGCGAGCGCGCGCCGGTCCGGTTCAGAAGCCGAACAGGGCGGGGTCGTCGGCCAGGGCGCGGAAGTACGCGCGCGGGTCGGCGACCAGCTTGCGCTTCGTGAGGTCCATCAGTCCGCCGACACCGGTCAGTTCGGCGGCCACCGTGCCGTCCAGCCTGCGGATCGTCTGCTCGATCCGGAACGTCTTGCCCTCGCCCCAGACGAAGACGCACGTCACCTCGGTCTCGTCCCCGGCGCGCAGCTCCCGCAGATAGCGGATGGTCGTCTCCAGCGCGACCGGCCCCACACCCTCGGCCATCAGATCGGTCTGCCGGATCCCGGCCGCCTGGAGCAGCGACCACCGGGCGTGCTCGGCGTACTGGAGGTACACGCTCTGATTGAGGTGTCCCTGCACGTCGGTCTCGTACCCGCGGACGGTCACTCCCACGGAAAACGGCTCTGCCACGACTTCCCCTTCACGACGGTCGGACGCACCCGGGCGGACGAACGCCTGTGCCCGGGTCTCAGAGGTCACAACTCCCGCGCCCCACGGGCCATTCCGCGCCCCACGGGCCATTCCGCGGCCCGGGAGTCACACGTGGCGCGACCGTGCCGACCTCACGCGCGCCGTGGTGAGGCCAGTACGTACTGCTCCCGCGTGCGCGGCTCCGTGTGCGTGCTGACCTGCCAGCCCGCCCTCTCCAGGGTGGCCGCGCAGGACCGCAGCCGCCCGGGGTCCGGATCGCGCACGGCGACGGCCTCCGGCTGCGCAGTGGCCCGGACCCGGTAGCCGGGGCCCGCCGCGCCGTCCGGGGGGTGGCCCGCTGCCTCCAGGGCGAGGGCGGCGGCCTGCACTAGATGCGCGCGCTCCCAGCCGCAGGGCCGGTCGGTGGCGCCGCCCGGACCGGTCATCCGGCGCAGCTCCAGGAGCCCCTGCCAGGCACTGTGCACCTCACGCGCGCGGGCAGGGCCCGGTGCGGCGTCCTCCTCGCCGCCGATCCGCGCGGCGAAGACCCCGGAGGCACCCGCGACGGAGGGGGCCGCGACGGGGGAGGCCGCGACGGGGACGGCGGGCGTCTCCCCGGCCGCGGGTTCCTCCTCGCGCACCCGGTGACCGGCGGGCGTCAGGAAGTGGTCGTGCGGCGGTCGTGGGTGCCGGAAGGCGAGCCCCCGCTTCACCAGCGCGGCGAGCTGGGTCTCCGTGCCCCGCAGCCGCCCCGTCACGGGGTCCGCGGCGCCTATGACGCGCCGCTGGGCGGCGGTCGGCGGTCGAGTCACGGCGCGCTCCCTCCCCTCGGCCGGCCCGGGCCCGGCACTGTCGACGTCACGGGCCCGCGCGGGCACGGAACACGGTCACCGGCACGCGCAGGCACCGGCACTCCCGAAGACTACGAGGGGGGTCTGACATTCCAGCTCGCGACGACCGGTCGCCCGTGCTCCGTGCTGAGCCGGCAGACGGTTCCGGTGGCCAGCAGGAACAGCGCACCGCCCGACGGCGGCAGCCCGAGGCGCCGCGCGGTGAGGACCCGCAGGAAGTGCCCGTGGGCGACCAGCACGACGCTGCCCTCCGTGTTGGCGAGCGCCGCGTCCACCTTGGCGAGCATCCGGTCGGCACGCTCCCCGACCTCCTCGGGACTCTCGCCGGGGCGTTCCGGCGGCCCCGGTGTCACCCCGTCCCGGAAGAGGAACCAGCCGGGCCGGGTGCGCTGGATCTCGACGGTCGTCATGCCCTCGTAGCCGCCGTAGTCCCACTCGCGCAGGTCGGCGTCGATCCGTACGTCGTCGAGCCCCGCGAGCTCCGCCGTCTCCCGCGCCCGGCGCAGGGGGCTGACGAACGCGGTGCCGATGCGGTGCGAGCCGATGAGGGGCGCGACGACGCGCGCCTGCTCGCGGCCCTTCTCGGTCAGCGTGACGTCCGTCCGGCCGGTGTGCCGGCCGGTGAGCGCCCACTCGGTCTCACCGTGCCGCACCAGAAGCACATCGCCCATCGCCCGCACCTTCCCGTCGCTCTCCCCGTACGGTGCCACCGGCCCCGGCGGCGCGCAGCACCGGCTCCGCCAGACGGCGGCTCCGCGCGGACGGGAACCTCCGCGCCCGGTGACCGCGGCGCGCTACTGGCGATAGCCGCTCAGGAAGCGCCCGATGCGGCTGATCGCCGCGTCCAGGTCGTCGGCGTGCGGCAGGGTGAGGATGCGGAAGTGGTCGGGCCGGGGCCAGTTGAAGCCGGTGCCCTGGACGACCTGGATCTTCTCGCGCAGCAGCAGGTCGAGGACGAACTTCTCGTCGTCGTGGATCCGGTGCACCTCGGGGTCGAGGCGGGGGAACGCGTACAGCGCGCCCTTCGGCTTGACGCAGGAGACGCCCGGGATCTCGTTGAGCTTCTCCCAGGCGCGGTCGCGCTGTTCGCGCAGCCGGCCGCCGGGTGCCGTCAGCTCGTGGATGGACTGGCGGCCGCCGAGCGCGGCCTGGATGGCGTACTGGGCGGGCGCGTTGGCGCACAGCCGCATGGAGGCGAGCATCGTCAGCCCCTCCAGATAGCTGCGTGCGTGCTGCCTGGGCCCGGTGACGACCAGCCAGCCGGACCGGAACCCGGCGACGCGGTAGGTCTTCGACAGGCCGCAGAAGGTTAGGACCACCAGGTCGGGCGCGAGGGCCGCCGCGCTGTGGTGCACGGCGTCGTCGTACAGGATCTGGTCGTAGATCTCGTCCGCGAACACCATCAGGCCGTTGCGCCGGGCCAGGTCGAGGATGCCCTCGACGATCTCCTTCGGGTAGACGGCGCCGGTGGGGTTGTTCGGATTGATGATCACGACGGCCCGGGTGCGGTCGGTGATCTTCGACTCCATGTCGGCGAGGTCGGGGTACCAGTCGGACTGCTCGTCGCACAGGTAGTGCACCGCCGTGCCGCCGGCGAGGGTCGTCACGGCCGTCCAGAGCGGGAAGTCCGGGGCGGGAATGAGGACTTCGTTGCCGTCCTCCAGCAGGGCCTGGACCGCCATGGAGACCAGCTCGGAGACGCCGTTGCCGAGGAAGACGTCGTCCACGCCTACGTCCAGCCCCCGCTCCTGGTAGCGCTGGGCGACCGCGCGGCGGGCGGAGAGGATGCCGCGCGAGTCGGTGTAGCCGTGCGCCTGGGGGAGCATCCGGATCATGTCCTGGACGATCTCCTCCGGCGCCTCGAAGCCGAAGAGCGCGGGGTTGCCGGTGTTGAGGCGCAGCACGCTGTGGCCTGCCTCCTCCAGGGCGTTGGCGTGCTCGATCACCGGGCCACGGATCTCGTAACAGACCTCGCTGAGCTTGCTCGACTGCCGGAACTCCATGCGGTGCGCACCTCCGTGTTGTGGTGTTGCTTGGTTTTACCAAGTAGGCGCTTGGAAAGTCCAACAACATGTCTAGACTGCGTCGCATGTCACCTCGCCGAAGCTACGACCAGTACTGTTCCGCTGCCCGGGCCCTCGATGTCGTCGGTGACCGCTGGACCCTCCTGATCGTCCGCGAACTGCTCGCGGGGCCGCGCCGTTACACCGATCTGCACGCGGATCTGCCGGGCGTCAGCACGGACGTCCTGGCCTCCCGGCTCAAGGACATGGAGCGCGACGGACTGACGACGAGGCGCAGGCTGCCGCCGCCGAGTGCGGCGTACGTGTACGAACTCACCGTGCGTGGGCGGCAGTTGCTCCCCGTGCTGCAGGCGCTCGGGGAGTGGGGCGCGCCCGCGCTTCAGGAGCGCCGGCCCACGGACGCGGTCCGCGCCCACTGGTTCGCGCTGCCGCTGCTGCGCTGCCTTGCGGGTGAGGGCGCCGGGCTCGTCCAAGTCCGTCTGGACGAAGGGGAGTTCTACGTCCGGGCGGGAACCGGGGAGGGCCCGGTGTACGGGGAGGGGCCGGCGCCTGCGGAGCCCGACACCGGGCTCACCCTCGACGCGCGGACGTGCACCGCCCTGAGCCAGGGCGAACTGACGCTCCGCCAGGCGGTACGCGACGGCCGGGTCGACGTCGCGGGCGAGGGCGCGCTGGCCAGGGCCCTGCGGGGCGAGTGACACCGAGGGGGCCTTCCCCGGGCGCCGCGAGGCAGAGTCCCGTGTTGGGCCGCCGGGCCAACGGCCGCCGGGTACAGGGCTACAGGGCCGCCGGGGCCACGGGGGCCACGGGGGCCACGGGGGCCACGGGGGTGCCAGGCCGCCAGGCCACGGGGCGGCCGGGCTACAGGGCGGCCGGGTCGGGGACCGCCTGGCCGGGGACCGCGGACGTGCGGAGGCCCGCGGACGTGCGGAGGCTCGCGGACGTACAAAGGCTCGCGGACGTGCGGAGGCTCGCGGACGTACGGAGGCCCGCGGACGTACGGAGGCCCGCGGACGTACGGAGGCCCGCGGACGTACGGAGGCCCGCGGACGTACAAAGGCCCGCGGACGTACAAAGGCCCGCGGACGTACGGAGGCCCGCGGACGTACGGAGGCACGGCGCGGCCCGGGGGCCGGCGGGAGCAGGATGTTCCTGTGGGGAGATCTCG
>NZ_JBWKDS010000012.1:65459-166613 GCF_056435845.1 Streptomyces sp. NPDC043867
AGGAGCCCGGACGCCCCCCCCCCCCCCCCCCCCCCCCCCCCCCCCCCCCCCCCCCCCCCCCCCCCCGGGCCCGGCGTCTCCTGCGGGGAGGCTCCGGCGGGTCAGGCGCCCGGCGGTACCCGGGACGGCCGGCCCGAGCCGCGCGTCAGCGTGTACCCCCCGACCCCGGCGAGCGCCGCCAGGACGCCCCCGGCCGCGGTCCACGCCCACCGGTCGGTCCACCAGCCGGAGGCCCACCCGTCGTCGGGCTCGATCGACGACAGCACGGCCGTCGGCGAATCGGAGTCCTCGCCGGACCGCTCGGAGGCCGTCGCGATCCCCGGGACGAGCGGCCGGCCCAGCGACCCGTCCACCGCGGCGGAGCCGCCGATGTCCTTGGCGTCGACCCGGACCTCCGCGTCGACCGGGAGCCCCAGGTCGGACACCTGGAGGTCCAGGACGGTCAGCCGGACGTAGTACGTGCCGGGCAGCGGGTCGTTGGCCCACGTCTCGGACCAGGCACGGACCGTGCGCAGGGTGCACGACAGTTCCACCGTCGCCGCGTCCTGCGCGGCCGTGCGCGTCTGCGCCCCGTACTGGCACGCCTGCCGGCGCCGCAGCCCGTCGTACACGTCGATCTGCCAGGTCTGGGCGGCGTGCCGGGTGGACGCCTCGGGCAGCTTCACCGTCGCCTTCACGGTGGGCCGCTGGCCGGCGTCCGCCGGGTACGACCAGTACAGGTAGTCGCCGGTGGACCCGCCGGCCGTGGCGTCCTGACCCTGGTCGACCTCGGTCGCCGTACGGAACGACGTACCGGCCTCCGTGGGCGCGTCACCGTCGGCCGACGGGCTCGCCGAGGGCGTGGAATCGGCGAGCGCCGGGGACACGGCGACGCCGAGCATGAACAGTGCCGCGGTCAATACACGTGCGATACGCATCAGTTGGTCCTCCAGACCGCGACCCGCCAGCGGGAGATCCAGCCCCACAGCACACCCGCGAGGAAGCCGGTGAGCACCAGGGCGCCGAGCAGCCACCAGCCGCGCCCGAGCCCGAAGGCGGCCACGTCGTCCGCTCCGTCGGGCCCGTCGACGACGTCGACCGTCAGCTCGAGGGGCAGGCCGGGCGAGGTCTTCACGCCACCGGCGGCCGAGAAGGAGTGGGACACCTGGAGGCACACGGCCTCGGCGGGCGCGTCCTCGTCGTCGCTCTCGGCCTTCGGGTAGCGCAGACCGGTCGACACGACGTCGGTGCGGCCGTTGCCCGCCGCCTCGCCGCGGACGATCTCCCGCCCGTGCACGGTCACGGCGCGCAGCAGCACCCCGTGGTCCGGGTTGACCTGTCGGTCGGCGGCCACGCTCACGGAGGCGCGCAGCTCCTTGCCGGGCTCGACGTCCACGCGGTACCAGCGGTGCTGCCCGAACTCCTCGCGGTCGGTGTAGAGGCCGGACTTCAGCGTCGGCGCCTTCGCGCAGGCGTCGGCGCCGTCCACGGCGACCGGCGTCACCACCGGGTCGGCGGCCCGCTCCACCAACTGGCCGACACGGTCGGACAGTTCCTCCTTGTGCCGGACGGAGGTGTACGTGCCTCCGGTGGCGTCCGCGATGCAGCTGAGCTGGTCGCGGGTCTTGGCGTCGGGCACGAGCCCGAGCGTGTCGATGGTGAGACCGATGCCCTTGGCGGCGATCTCGCGGGCCACTTCGCAGGGGTCCAGCGGCTGGCAGGTGTCCTCGCCGTCGCTGATGAGGACGATGCGCCGGGTGCCGTCACCGCCGTCCAGGTCGGTGGCCGCCTTGCGCAGCGCGGGCCCGATCGGCGTCCAGCCGGTCGGCGCGAGCGTCGCGACGGCGGTCTTGGCCTCCGTCCGGTCCAGCGGTCCGACCGGGTAGAGCTGTTCGGTGTCCTTGCAGCCCGTCTTCCGGTCGTCACCGCGGTAGTTGGCACCGAGCGTGCGTATGCCGAGCCGGACCTCCTCGGGTGTCGCGTCGAGCACCTCGTTGAAGGCCTGCTTGGCCGCGGCCATCCGCGACCCGCCGTCGATGTCCCGGGCCCGCATCGAACCGCTGACGTCCAGCACGAGTTCGACCTTGGGAGCGGCCTGCTCCGCCGGTTCACCGGCGGCCGCTGTGGCCGGGAAGGCGGCCCCGGCCGTCAGGGCGGCGAGCAGGGCGCAGATTCCCGCCGCCAGCCGTTGTCTTGTGATCATCGGCGGATCCTATTGAGCAAAGGTGCCGCGCTTCAAAACGAGCGGGTGGCGGCGCCCGCGCCGGAGACCGGGTTGGGCAGCAGCGCCCACAGATCGCCGGAGGTGTCAGGGGACAGCCGCATCAGGGTCAACGCCTTTGTGGGCAGCGGCTCTTCGAGCAGTGCGACGAGATCCGGGGTGCGCGGCAGGTCCCGTACGGCGGTGGACAGGGCCTCGCGCAGCACGGCGGAGGAGCCCGCCGTCGCGCCGAGCGCGCCGCCGACGAGCGAGCCGAACAGCTTGCGGCGCAGGGCGGTCTCGTCGTCCGTGACGATCCGTCCGGACAGCTCCGGCGCCGGGATGCCGTGGCGGGCGAGGCGGGCCGGACTGACCCGGATGTCGGCGAGATCCCGGTAGACGAGCCGCAGCGGGGCGCCCGCGGGGGAGAGGACGACGAGGAGGTTCTGGCCGTGCGCCTCCAGGGCGACGCCCAGGTCGAGCAGGCGCAGACAGGCGGTCAGCGCGAGCCGGGTGAGATCGGCGAGCCAGGCCGCCGACCGGGGCAGCCCGGTGGTCGCGAGTGCGGCCACCGGGACGACCCGCTCGCCCTCGCGCGCGTACGTCTCGGGGGACTCGCGCACCACGGCGGCCAGGTCCGGGAACCCGGAGGTGGCCGCGCCGAGCGTGCGGGTGACGTCCAGCAGGCCGTCCGTGCGCGCCGCGACGCTCTCCATGAACGCCGAGACGGTCTCGGACGTCGTGATCGAATAGACCGAGATGTCCCGCACGGAGGAGGTCAGCCGCGCGCTCAGGGCGGTCTTGACGTGCGGCCCGTCCGGGAGGGCGAGCGTGCGCAGCGACATCAGCGGATGGGCGACGGGCCCCTTGTGGCTCGGGGTGTCGAGCACGTGATCCGCCTGCCAGGGGTGGACCGGGATCAGGACGCGCCCGCCGTCCCGCAGCCAGTCCGGCCACTCGCCGGTGACGAGACAGTCGTCCACGGCCGCCGACCGCAGCTCCACCAGCGGCCCGTGCTCGGGCCCGTACGCGAGCTGCTCGGCCACCGAGAATCCGGGCCGGGAACGGCAGTTGGGGTGGTACGGGTGGCCGTCCACCACCCGCTGCTCCCACTCCCAGCCGGTCTCCGCGGGCCGGTCCGCGGCCGGCCGGCCCGCCCGCGACAGCGCCAACGAGACCACGCTGTGCGCGAGTTCGGCGGCGAAGTCTTGCCCGTGAGCCACCCCCAGGGCGGTCATCAGCTCGTCCGGACGGTCGTACGGCCGCCCGTCGAGCCGGACTTCGGGCGCGTACGCGGTGGTCGCGTACGGGTCGGCGAGCGGCCCGCACAGCCGGCGCCCGTCGGCGAGCCGGACCGTGACGTCGTCGCGGCCCTGCTCCCGGCCGTCGACCCACGGCAGCGGCTCATGGACCAGCGCGCGCCACAGCCGCGACAGGACGGCCGCCCGCGCACCCGGCAGCCCCGCCGCGTACGGCGCCGACAGATCGGGGCGTACGGCGTCCAGGTCGGCGGCGAACTCGGCCTCGGGCCGGGAGGGACGGTGCACGGTCGGGCTCCTTGGGTACGGGGACGGCGTCGCGACCACCGGCGACGGACGACGGACGGACCGCCCGTGCGCACGCGCGCTGATCACACACGGTCATACTGATCACCGGAGAACAGTGCACCGTACGGAACGTGGGGAACGAATGGACGGCGTGGATCCCCTGCACCCCCGGCCCTCCCCGGACGACATGGCGGAGGCGGCCGACGCGTATGCCGCCGCGCCGCTGCTCAATTGTCTGCTGCGCGAGGCCGCGGAGCCCGCCGGAGCTTCCGGCGTGTACCGGCTCCGCGGCTGCGGCCGGCTGCTGCGGGTCCGCGGCACCCGCCGGCCCGCGTGCCCCGAGGTCCGCGCGAACGGCGCCTGGCACCGGCTGACCCACGCCGAACTGGTGAAACTCACGGCCGAGGAGCTGCGCCGCCTCACCGGCCTGTCCAACTCCGAACTGCCCGCCGAGATGACCGACAGCCACGACGCGGTCGCCGCGCTGCTCGCCGCACGCGCGGGCACGCAGCCGCCCGAGGACCTGTACCGGCGCTCCGAGCAGTCCCTGGTCACCGGGCATCCGCACCACCCCGCCCCGAAGGCGCGCGGCGGCGGTCCGGTCGCCGCCTGGCTGCCGTACGCGCCCGAGGCGTACGCCCGGTTCCCGCTGGAGCTGCTCGCCGTGCGTGAGGACGCGGTGGCCGAGGACGGCGACCCGGCGGCACTCGACGCCCTCGGCACCGCCCCGGCCGGCTACCGGCTGCTGCCCGCGCACCCCTGGCAGCTCGACCTGGTCGCCGCCCGCCCCGAGATCCGGGACGCCCTCGCGGACGGCCGGCTCCTGCGCCTCGGCCGCACCGCCCGCCCGCTGTGGCCCACGGCCGCCGTGCGCACGCTGTACGCCCCCGGGGACGACCTCTTCCTCAAGTTCAGCCTCGACGTGCGCATCACCAACGACATCCGCCGCCTGTGGCGCCACGACCTGCTGAGACTGCGCCGCACGGACGCGGTGGTCACCTCCGCGTTCGCCGCCCTGGACGGGCCCGCCGCCTGGCTGTCCGACCGGGGCTACCGCACCGCGGACTTCGCCTTCGAGGAACTCGCCGTCCTCGTCCGCGACGGGCTGCGCGAGCACGTCCTGCCCGGCGCGACACCGCTCCTCGCGGCCGCCCTGGTGGAGGGGTTCGACGGCAGCCCCCTCGACCGGACCGAGGACCCCCGCGCCTGGTGGGCGGCATACCTGCGCCAGGTCGTGCCGCCGGTCCTCGACGCGTTCGCACGCCACGGTGTCGTCCTCGAAGCGCATCTGCAGAACACGCTCGTCGCCGTGGACGCGGACGGCATGCCCGTGCAGGCGCTGTTCCGGGACGCGGAGGGCGTCAAGCTGCTGGGCGAGGTGTCCCGCGCCGCGGGATGGGAGCGGCTCGTGTACTGCCTGCTGGTCAACCACCTCACCGAACTCGCGGCCCTGCTCGCGGAACGGCACCCGGGCACCGACCCGTGGCCCGCCGTACGGAGCGAGCTGACCCGCTACGACACGGAGCACGGCCTCCCCGAGATCCGCGAACTCCTCGCCGCCCCCGCCCTCCCCGGCAAGACGAACCTGCTGCTGCGCTGGACGGGCGCCGACGGCGCCGACGCCCGCTATCTGCCGCTCCCGAACCCGCTGGCCCGGGACACGTCCGGCGGCCCGCCGGAGAACGCCTCCGGTCCGGGCCCCGGATAATGCCCACGGCCCCCGCGACCGGCTGATCTACAGTTGCCGTGTGCTGCGCGAAGTGACCGCCGTCCGATACGTGACCCCGCTGCGGGCGGGCGGCTCCGTGCCCGGAGTCGTCGAGGCCGACGACCTCGGGACGTACGTCGTGAAGTTCACCGGCTCCGCGCAGGGCCGCAAGGCGCTGGTCGCCGAGGTGATCGTCGGGGAGCTGGGCCGTGCCCTCGGCCTCAGGATCCCCGAGCTGGTCCTCGCGCACTTCGACCCCGCGGTCGCCGCGCACGAACCGCACCAGGAGGTCCAGGACCTGCTGCGTGCCAGCGCCGGACTCAACCTCGGCATGGACTACCTGTCGGGCGGCCGGGACTTCACTGCGGAGATCGCCGCGGAGTTCCCCGTCGACCCGCTGGAGGCGGGCCGGGTGATCTGGCTGGACGCCCTCACGGCCAACGTCGACCGGACGGTGCACAGCTCGAACCTGATGGTCTGGCCCACGCTCGGCGTCGCACCGCCCCGTCTGTGGCTGATCGACCACGGCGCGGCCCTCGTCTTCCACCACCGCTGGGACGCGTCGGCGCCGGAGAAGGCCTACGACTTCCGCCACCACGCGCTCGGCGCCTTCGCGCCGGACCTGCGGGCGGCCGACGCCGAGCTCGCCCCCCGGGTGACCGAGGAGCTGCTGCGCACCGTCACGGCCGAGGTGCCGGACGTCTGGCTCGCCGACGAGCCCGGTTTCACCGGCCCTCAGGAGGTCCGCGAGGCCTACGTCCGCTATCTCGCCGCCCGCGTGCGGGCCTCCGCCGCCTGGCTGCCCACCGGCTTCCCGACCCGGGAACAGCTGGCCGCCGAGGACGCCCGCCGCGCCGCCAGGACGCGGCGGGGCCGTCCGGACTGGCTGAAGCGGGTCCCGGACCTGCACGGCAGACCGGCCGCCGAGCAGGACTGGTCCGTGCACCTCGAAAGGAAGCCCTGACCCCGTGACCCCACCGGAGAGGTGACCCGCGGACCCGACCGTGCCCCCGGTGCTGTGCGGTACCGGGGGCGCAGTGCCGTGCGGGGGAGTCAGCCGACGAGCCGCTCGTACGCCGGCAGGGTCAGGAAGTCCGCGTAGTCCTCGTCCAGGGACACCTGGAGCAGCAGGTCGTGGGCCTGCTGCCAGTTGCCGGCGGCGAAGGCCTCGTCACCGATCTCGGCCCGGACGGCGGCCAGTTCCTCGGCGGCGATCCTGCGGGCCAGCTCGGGTGTGGCCTTCTCGCCGTTCTCGAACTCGACGCCCGCGTTGATCCACTGCCAGATCTGCGAGCGGGAGATCTCCGCGGTCGCCGCGTCCTCCATCAGGTTGAAGATCGCGACCGCGCCGAGACCGCGCAGCCAGGCCTCGATGTAACGGATGCCGACCTGGACGGCGTTGACCAGACCTTCGTACGTGGGCCGGGCGTCGAGCGAGTCGATCGCGATCAGGTCGCCTGCGGCCACGGACACGTCCTCGCGCAGCCGGTCCTTCTGGTTCGGCCGGTCGCCGAGGACCTTGTCGAAGGACTCCATGGCGATCGGGACCAGGTCGGGGTGCGCGACCCAGGAGCCGTCGAAACCGTCGCCCGCCTCACGGTCCTTGTCCGCCTTGACCTTCTCGAAGGCGACCTTGTTGACCTCCTCGTCGCGGCGCGAGGGGATGAAGGCGGCCATGCCGCCGATCGCGTGCGCGCCGCGCTTGTGGCAGGTACGCACGAGGAGTTCGGTGTACGCCCGCATGAACGGAGCGGTCATCGTGACCGCGTTGCGGTCCGGCAGGACGAACTTGGCACCGCCGTCACGGAAGTTCTTGACGATCGAGAAGAGGTAGTCCCAGCGGCCCGCGTTCAGTCCGGAGGCGTGTTCGCGGAGTTCGTAGAGGATCTCCTCCATCTCGTACGCCGCCGTGATCGTCTCGATCAGGACGGTCGCGCGGACGGTGCCCCGCGGGATGCCGAGGTGGTCCTGCGCGAAGACGAAGACGTCGTTCCACAGGCGCGCCTCCAGGTGGGACTCCGTCTTCGGCAGGTAGAAGTACGGGCCCTTGCCGAGGCCGAGGAGCCGCCGCGCGTTGTGGAAGAAGTACAGGCCGAAGTCGACGAGCGCGCCGGGGACGGGCGTGCCGTCGCCGTCCACGAGATGGCGCTCGTTCAGGTGCCAGCCGCGCGGACGCATCACGACGGTCGCCAGTTCGGCGTTGTCCTTCAGCGCGTACGACTTGCCGGTGCGCTCGTCCGTGAAGTCGATGCGGCGCTCGTAGGCGTCGGTCAGGTTGAGCTGGCCGAGGATCACGTTCTCCCAGGTGGGAGCGGAGGCGTCCTCGAAGTCCGCTAGCCAGATCCGGGCGCCCGAGTTGAGGGCGTTGATCGTCATCTTGCGGTCGGTGGGGCCGGTGATCTCGACCCGGCGGTCGTTCAGCGCGGCCGGAGCGGGGGCCACCTTCCAGGAGTCGTCCGCGCGGATCGCGGCGGTCTCCGGGAGGAAGTCGAGCGTGGAGGTGCGGGCGATCTCGGCGCGGCGCTCCGCACGGCGGGCCAGGAGCTCCGCGCGCCGGGGCGTGAACAGCCGGTGCAGCTCGGCCACGAAGGCGAGGGCCGCGTCGGTGAGGACCTCCTCCTGCCGGGGCAGGGGCTCGGCGTCGACGATGGCCAGCGGGGACGGCGCTGGTGCGGACATGAGCTGTCACTTCCTTCAGCGAGCTACGTACGAGGGGGTTACGGCTTCTCACGCGGTACGGCTTCTCACGAACCACCCGAGCGAACCACGTGCGGAGCGCCTACGCCGCGGCACTGGGTGCCAGGGGCCCAGGGTGCGGCGGACGGCGCCCTCGGAACAACCAGGCGCTTCTGAGCAGTGGATACTAGTTTCCTCATGGCGGAAGTTCAATGGTTTGTTGATGTCGAGATTCTCCGGGTCGACAGAAGGTGGCGCTCGGTGCCACCCCGTTCACTCCAGGTGGACGAGGTCCGCCTCGGTGTCGATGTCGTACGCCTGCGCCACGTCACCGCACTCGACGAGCGTGATCTCGTCCCGGTGGGCCGCGAGGTAGGCGCGCGCCCCGCGGTCCCCGGTGGCGGACGCGACGACGCCCGCCCAGTGCCCGGCGCCGAACAGCACCGGATGGCCGCGCTCTCCGCCGTACGAGGCCGCGGCGAGCGTTGCCGGCGACGCGTACGCGGCGAGGACCCGGGCCACCGCCCGGGGTCCGATCCCCGGCTGGTCGACGAGTGAGACCAGGGCCGCCCCGGCTCCGCTGTCCGCCAGCGACCCGAGGCCGGCGCGCAGCGACGTGCCCATCCCGGCCTCCCACTCGGGGTTGTCCACAAGCACGCACCCGTCCAGCGCGGCCCGCTCCCGGACGTCGGCCGCCCGCGCCCCCAGCACCACGTGGACGCGGCTGCACCCGCCCGCCCACAGGACATCGACCGCGTGTTCGACGAGCGGGCGTCCGCGGTGCGACAGCAGCGCCTTGGGCCGGCCCCCGAGCCGGCGTCCGCCCCCGGCCGCCAGCAGCAGGCCCGCGACCCGTTCCTTCTTCTCCGTCATCCCCCCTGCATACCCGACGCCACGCGGGCCCGCCCCGCAACCGTGCGGGGCGCGGGATGTCCGCGCGGCGAATTTCCGTCCGTGGAGTGGCGCCCGCCGTACCGGGTGGCGTTTACTGGCCCGCGCCCCCGGCGTCCGGCCCGTGCCGCGGGGGGAGTTGGAGCCGAGGGGACGCGGGACGTCGCACAAGGGCGTGCGAGGGGGGAGAGCTGTGTTGCGGAGCCTGGGGCAGAAACCGGTGGCCGGCAGCGACGAGGATCCGAGGGTGGCGGAACTGCACTGCGCCGTCTCGCGGCTGCGTCGTGAACTGGCCGCGCTTCCCGCCGAGTTCCCCGACCGCTGCACAGCCGAGGACGAGCTCGCGGCGCTGGCCGCCATGGCCGTCGGCGGCGCTCCCGAGGTCGTGCGACTGCGGCGCGCCCTGCTCCTGATCGCCGGCGCCATCGGCTCGGTCAGCGCCCTGGCGGCCGGCCTCGCCGACGTGCGCAGAGCGGTGGAACTCTTCGGGGCGCCGCCGGGGCGGTAGGGGCGCGCAACCCCCGGAATGCGCCCCCGGGTTGCGCAATCCCCGGGCTGCGCCACACCCCGGGACGCGCCACCGCGCCCGGCTCGGTGAGGCGGGCGCGGTGGGGGAGACGGGGGCGGGATCCGGTCAGGCGGGCGGGCCCGCGCTCGTCAGGACCTCCGACAGCTCCGTCGCCACCTGCTGGAGCACGGGGACGATCTTCTCCGTGGCGGCCTCGGTGACGCGGCCCGCCGGGCCCGAGATCGAGATCGCGGCGGCGGTGGGGGAGTTCGGTACGGAGACCGCGAGGCAGCGGACTCCTATCTCCTGCTCGTTGTCGTCGACCGCGTAGCCGATCCGGCGGACCTCCTCCAGTGCGGCGAGGAAACCGTCCGGCGTGGTGATCGTCTTCTCCGTGGCGGCGGGCATGCCGGTGCGGGCCAGCAGTGAACGCACCTCGTCGTCGGGCGTGTGCGCCAGCAGGGCCTTGCCCACCCCCGTGGAGTGCGGCAGCACCCGGCGGCCGACCTCGGTGAACATCCGCATCGAGTGCTTGGACGGCACCTGGGCGACGTAGACGATCTCGTCCCCGTCGAGCAGCGCCATGTTCGCGGTCTCCCCGGTCTCCTCGACCAGCCGGGCGAGGTGGGGACGGGCCCAGGTGCCGAGGAGCCGCGCCGAGGACTCGCCGAGGCGGATGAGCCGGGGGCCGAGCGCGTAGCGCCGGTTGGACTGCTGGCGCACATAGCCGCAGGCGACCAGTGTGCGCATCAGGCGGTGGATGGTGGGCAGCGGCAGCCCGCTGCTCGCGGAGAGCTCGCTCAGACCGACCTCGCCCCCCGCGTCCGCCATCCGTTCGAGCAGGTCGAAGGCGCGCTCGAGGGACTGGACGCCACCGCTGGCGGCGGAAGACTTGGCGGCGGCTTGTGCGGGGGCGTCGCTGGCGCTGGACGTCGGCACGGCGCGGTCCTTTCAAGGGCAGGCAGGCAGGGACGCAGCCTACCCGGCGGTCGGTCGACCCCCCGGTTGTGCGTAGCTACGTTCTGCTTCCTGAAATTGTAATTCCGCCTTGTGGAAACGTACAGAGTGGGGCGGGCCGGGCGCAGAGTGGAGAAGGGGGCCCTTGACGGCGCGGGAGCGGGAGTGAAGACTCCTTCAACAGAACGTTGAATTCCGTCCCGCGGAAGTGAACAGCGGCAGAGAGAGGGGTCCGGGTGTCCGACGTCGAACTGGTGCTGCGCTCGACACGCGTCATCACGCCCGAGGGGACGCGCGCCGCCTCGGTCGCGGTCGCCGCCGGGAAGATCACGGCCGTACGCGCGCACGACGCCGAGGTACCGCCCGGCGCCCGGCTGGAGGACTTCGGCGACGACGTCCTGCTGCCCGGCCTCGTCGACACCCACGTGCACGTCAACGACCCCGGCCGCACGGAGTGGGAGGGCTTCTGGACGGCGACGCGCGCCGCGGCCGCCGGTGGCATCACCACCCTCGTCGACATGCCGCTCAACTCCCTCCCGCCGACCACCACGGTCGGCAACCTGCGCACCAAGCAGGACGTCGCCCGCCCCAAGACGCACATCGACGTCGGGTTCTGGGGCGGTGCCCTGCCCGACAACGTCAAGGACCTGCGGCCCCTGCACGACGCGGGCGTCTTCGGCTTCAAGGCGTTCCTCTCGCCCTCCGGCGTGGACGAGTTCCCGGAGCTCGACCAGGAACAGCTCGCCCAGTCCCTCGCGGAGATCGCCGGCTTCGGCGGGCTCCTCATCGTGCACGCCGAGGATCCGCACCACCTCGCCGCGGCCCCGCAGAAGGGCGGCCGCAAGTACGCCGACTTCCTCGCCTCGCGCCCCCGGGACGCCGAGGACACCGCCATCGGGAACCTCATCGCGCAGGCGAAGCGGCTCGACGCGCGCGTGCACGTGCTGCACCTCTCGTCCAGCGACGCCCTGCCGCTGATCGCCGCGGCGAAGGCCGAGGGGGTGCGGATCACCGTGGAGACCTGCCCGCACTACCTCACCCTCACCGCCGAGGAAGTCCCGGACGGAGCCAGCGAGTTCAAGTGCTGCCCGCCGATCCGCGAGGCCGCCAACCAGGACCTGCTGTGGCAGGCGCTCGCCGACGGCACCATCGACTGCGTGGTCACCGACCACTCGCCCTCCACGGCCGACCTCAAGACCGACGACTTCGCCACCGCGTGGGGCGGCATCTCGGGCCTCCAGCTGAGCCTGCCCGCGGTGTGGACGGCGGCCCGCACCCGCGGCCACGGCCTTGAGGACGTCGTCCGCTGGATGTCGGCCCGCACGGCGCGGCTCGCCGGACTGAGCCAGAAGGGCGCCATCGAGGCGGGCCGCGACGCCGACTTCGCCGTCCTCGCCCCGGACGAGACGTTCACCGTGGACCCCGCCCGGCTCCAGCACCGCAACCGGGTCACCGCGTACGCGGGCAGGACCCTCAGCGGCGTCGTCAAGTCCACCTGGCTGCGCGGCGAACGCATCGTGGCCGACGGCCGCTTCACCGAGCCGGCCGGGCAGCTTCTCGCCCGGCACCCCTGACCGACTCCGCGCGCCCGCACCCGCAGCGGCCGACTCCCGACCGAAAGGCAGACCTGATCATCGTGACGGCGATTACCGGCTTCACCGGCGACGCGAACCCCTACGGGGGCGGCGACCCGTACGCGGACTACCGCAGCGCCGACCTCCCCTTCACCCAGTACGCCGACCTCGCCGACCGCCGGCTGGGCGCCGGTGTCATCGCCGCCAACGACGAGTTCTTCGCCGAGCGCGAGAACCTGCTGGTGCCCGGACCCGCGGAGTTCGACCCCGAGCGCTTCGGGCACAAGGGCAAGATCATGGACGGCTGGGAGACCCGCCGCAGGCGCGGCGCCTCGGCCGGGCACCCGTGGCCGACCGCCGAGGACCACGACTGGGCCCTCGTCCGCCTCGGCGCCCCCGGTGTCGTACGCGGCGTCGTCGTCGACACCGCCCACTTCCGCGGCAACTACCCCCAGGCGGTCTCGGTGGAGGGCACCTCGGTCCCCGGCTCCCCGTCCCCCGCGGAACTCCTGGGCGACGACGTGAAGTGGACGACGCTCGTCCCCCGCACGCCGGTCGGCGGCCACGCGGCCAACGGCTTCGCGGTCTCCGTGGAACAGCGCTTCACCCACCTGCGGGTCAACCAGCACCCGGACGGCGGCATCGCCCGCCTGCGGGTGTACGGCGAGGTCGTGCCGGACCCCGCGTGGCTGTCCGTACTGGGCGCGTTCGACGTCGTCGCCCTGGAGAACGGCGGCCAGGTCGAGGACGCGTCCGACCGCTTCTACTCGCCCGCCACCAACACCATCCAGCCGGGCCGCTCCCGCAAGATGGACGACGGCTGGGAGACCCGCCGACGCCGCGACGACGGCAACGACTGGATCCGCTACCGGCTGGCCGCGCAGGCGGAGATCCGCGCCATCGAGATCGACACGGCGTACCTGAAGGGCAACTCCGCGGGCTGGGCCTCGGTCTCCGTCAGGAACGACCCCGACGGCCCCGGCGACGCGGACGGCAAGGGCGGGTGGACGGAGATCCTCCCGCGCACCCGCCTCCAGCCCGACACGAACCACCGCTTCGTCCTCGACGGGCCGGCCGTCGCCACCCACGCGCGCGTGGACATCTTCCCCGACGGCGGCATCTCCCGGCTGCGGCTCTTCGGCTCCCTCACGGAGAAGGGCACCACCCGCCTCACGACCCGCCACCAGGAACTGGGCGGCTGACCGCAGCATTCCGGCCACTCCGGCGTTCGAGGAGCGGGGTCCGTGGCGGAGCCCCCGGCCCGGAGAGGGGCATGGGCGCGGGGCGAAGAATCCCTGCTTGAGCCGGGGCTGGACACCGCCCGGAGCGGCGCCGAGCGGCACGCCCGAAGCGGGGCCGAGGGGCACGTCTCGGCCGGACCCCGGCGCGGCTCTCCGGGGGTCGGTCGAGCCGAGCGGCGCGCCCGGAGCGGGACTGAGCGCACGCCCGGAGGGGCAGAGCGGCGCACCCCGCGCCGGAACCGGCGCGGCCCCCAGGGGTCGGCCGAGCCGAGCGGCATGCCCGGAGCGGGGCCGAGCGGCATGCCCCGGCCGGACCCGGCGCGGCCTCCCGGGGGTTGGCCGACCGAGCGGCACGCTCCCGGCCGGACCCCGGCGCGGCTCTCCGGGGGTCGGTCGGGCCGAGTGGCACGCCCGGAGCGGGGCTGAGCGCAAGCCCGGAGGGGGAGAGCGGCACACCCCGAGCCGGAACCGGCGCGGCCCCCAGGGGTCGCCCGGGCCGAGCGGCATGACCGGAGCGGGGCCGAGCGGCATGCCCCGGCCGGACCCCGGCGCGGCTCTCCGGGGGTCGGTCGAGCCGAGCGGCACGCCCGGAGCGGGGCTGAGCGCACGCCCGGAGGGGGAGAGCGGCGCACCCCGCGCCGGAACCGGCGCGGCCCCCGGGGGTCGGTCGGGCCGAGTGGCACGCCCGGAGCGGGGCTGAGCGCACGCCCGGAGGGGGCCGAGCGGCACACCCTCGGCCGCACCCGGCGCCGCCCCCCGGGGGTTGGCCGACCGGGCGGCACGCCCGAAGCCGGTCCGAGCGGCACGCCCGGCCGGATCGAGCGACCCCCGGGGGTCGGCCTACGCGGCGTGTCCCCCGTCCACGGAGAACTCGGCGCCGGTGACGTAGGCGGCCTCGGCTCCGGCGAGGAACGTCACCATCGCCGCCACCTCACCGGCGGAGCCGAACCGTCCCACCGCGGTCATCGCCACCTGTCCCGCCGCGAACGGTCCGTCCGCCGGGTTCATGTCGGTGTCGACCGGCCCCGGATGGACGATGTTCGCGGTGACACCCCGCTCGCCCAGCTCCCGGGCGAGCGCCTTCGTCAGCCCGACCAGCGCCGACTTGCTCATCGCGTAGAGCGTGCCGCCCGGGCCGGGCACCCGCTGCGTCATGCACGTGCCGACGGTGATGATCCGCCCGCCGCGCTCCATGCGCGCGGCCGCGGCCCGGGACGCCAGGAAGGCCGCGCGCACGTTCACGGCGAGCACCCGGTCGACGTCCGCGAGGGACAGCGAGTCGAGCGGGCCGAGCACCCCGATTCCCGCGTTGTTGACGAGCACGTCGATCCGTCCGAACGCCTCCGCGATCCGGTCCACCGCTCCTGCGGCCTCCGCCGCGTCCCCGGAGTCCGCCCGCAGGGCGAGCCCGCGGCGCCCGAGTGCCTCCACCTCCCGTACGACGGCCTCCGCCGCCTCCTTGCCCCGCACATAGGTGATCGCCACGTCCGCGCCCTCCCGGGCGAGCCGCACCGCCGTCGCCGCGCCGATACCGCGGCTCGCGCCGGTCACCAGGGCCACCTTGCCGCGCAGGGACTCCCGCGCGGTCGTCGTCTGTGAAGTCGTTGTCGTCATGGGTCCATCCCAGCGGGCGGGCGGTCCCGGTGCTGGCGGCGAACGGACACCGACCTGTGCGGAACTCTCACCTCCGTTTCCTGCGTTCCCTCTTCGTGACCCTTCAGCTAGAGATCGTCGGCAACGCCATGCAGATGGCGGTCGTGAACCTGACCCCCGGCCAGACCGTGTACTGCGAGGCCGGGAAGTTCCTCTTCAAGACCACGAACGTGACCATGGAGACCCGTCTCTCCGGCCCCTCGGGCGGCGGTGGCGCTCAGCAGTCCGGCCCGGGCGGCGGCATGGGCGGCATGCTGCGCCAGGCCATGGGGACCGCCATGCAGGCCGGCCAGCGCGCACTGGCCGGCGAATCGCTGGCGTTCCAGTACTTCACCTCGACCGGCGGCGAGGGCACCGTCGGCTTCGCGGGCGTGCTGCCGGGCGAGATGCGCGCCCTGGAGCTGGACGGCACGCGCGCGTGGTTCGCCGAGAAGGACGCCTTCGTGGCCGCCGAGTCGACCGTGGACTTCGGGATCGCCTTCCAGGGCGGCCGGACCGGGCGCAGCGGCGGCGAGGGCTTCGTCCTGGAGAAGTTCACCGGCCGGGGCACGGTGATCATCGCCGGCGCGGGCAACTTCATCGACCTGAACCCCGCCGACTTCGGCGGCCGCATCGAGGTCGACACCGGCTGCGTCGTCGCCTTCGAGGAGGGCATCCAGTACGGCGTCCAGCGCATCGGCGGGCTCAACCGGCAGGGGCTGATGAACGCCGTCTTCGGCGGTGAGGGACTCTCGCTCGCCACCCTGGAGGGCAACGGCAGCGTCATCCTCCAGTCCCTCACCATCGAGAGCCTCGCCAACGCGCTGAAGAAGGCGCAGGGCGGCGACAAGCAGGGCCCGACGGCAGGGGTGTTCTCGCCGAACGCGGGCTGAGCGGCCGCCCGGCCGCCGTGCCGCGGCCGACCGATGAGTTGCGGGTCCCGGCGGGGTCTGCCCTGATGACAGCAGACCCCGCACGTGGAAGAAGGCATCCGTCATGGGCAAGCTCACCCTCACCTCCTTCGTCACCCTCGACGGCGTCCACCAGGCCCCGGGCGGCCCCGATGAGGACCGCAGCGACGGCTTCGAGCAGGGCGGCTGGAGCGTGCCGTTCGGGGACGAGGACTTCGCCCGGTTCGTCACCGGGGTCTTCGACCGCGCCGACGCCTTCCTGCTGGGCAGGCGGACGTACGACATCTTCGCGAGCTACTGGCCGAAGGTGACCGACCCCGCCGACCCGATCGCCTCCCGGCTGAACTCGCTGCCGAAATACGTCCCCTCGTCGACCCTCACCGATCCCGAGTGGTCCGGTACGACCGTGCTCGGCGGAGACCTCGCCGAGGAGGTGACCGCCCTCAAGGAGAGCACAGCGCGCGAACTCCAGGTCCACGGAAGCGGCGCGCTCGCCAGGTCCCTGCTCGCGCTCGGCCTGGTCGACACGGTGCACCTGCTGACCTTCCCGGTCGTCCTCGGCGCTGGCCGCCGCCTCTTCACCGACGGCGCAGTCCCCACCGCGTTCCGCCACACGGGCGGCAGCACCACCGGCACGGGAGTCACGCTGCACACGTACGAGGCGGCGGGCCGTCCGGAGTACGGCAGCTACTGACTCTCGGCGGCCGCGAACAGGGCGAACGAGAGGACGAGCAGCGCGACGCTCGCACAGATCTCGTACCCGTCGAGGAGACCGAACCGCTGCACGAGGCCCCAGCCGTGCAGGAAGCCGGTGACCTCCTGCACCAGGCCCATGGAGCCCTGCACCAGGGCGACGAAGCCGAGAACCTCCAGTATCTGTTTCACCCCCAAATCCTCGCCCCGCGGACCCCTCGCCTTCATCGGCCGTGGGGCGGGGTGCGGGCGACGGAAGGCGGGACCCGCGCCGGACATGCGCGACCGAAGCATGGCCGCGCCCGGCGGAAACCCGCCGAAAGTCGCAGCCCCTGCGACTTTGGTGGACGATCACGCCCGCGACCGGGTGCGGGCACCCGCACCTGCGTAGATTTGTCGACCGTGAGTGAGAGAAATCCGGCGTCCGCGTCGCAGGGGACACCGGAGCGGATGGTGCCGGCCCCACGCCCCCTGCCGGGCCCGCGGTGGCTGCTGCCGTCCGCCCTGACCGCCGAACTGGAAGCCGGCCGCACCGGACGGTCCGGACGTCCGCGCCGTACCGTGCGCGACTGGCTCGTCGACTTCGGATGCTTCCTGCTGGCCGTGGGCATCGGCCTGCTGGCCGCGGACACGGTGACCGGCGACCCCAACACCCCGCACGGCGTCGCCGTCGCCGACCAGTGGCTCGGGGCGCTGGCCTGCGCGGCGGTCTGGCTGCGCCGCCGGTGGCCCCTCGGGCTCGCCGTGGCGATGATCCCTGTGGGGCTGTTCTCCAACACCGCGGGCGGCGCGGGCATGATCGCCCTCTTCACCCTCGCCGTGCACCGCCCGTTCACGTACGTCGGCTGGGTCGGCGGGGCGTCACTGGCCCTCATCCCGTTCTTCTTCTGGCTGCGCCCCGATCCCGACCTGCCCTACGCCGCCGCGGTCGCCCTCGCCGTGCTCGTGACCGTCTCGGTGGTCGGCTGGGGCATGTTCGTACGGTCCAAGCGGCAGCTCCTGCTCAGTCTGCGGGACCGGGCACGGCGGGCGGAGACCGAGGCGGAGCTGCGGGCCGAGCAGGCGCAGCGGCTCGCCCGGGAGTCCATCGCGCGCGAGATGCACGACGTGCTCGCCCACCGGCTCACGCTGCTCAGCGTGCACGCGGGAGCCCTGGAGTTCCGGCCGGACGCCCCGCGGGAGGAGGTCGCGCGGGCCGCCGGGGTGATCCGGGAGAGCGCGCACGAGGCGCTGCAGGACCTGCGGGAGATCATCGGCGTCCTGCGGGCGAGCGAGGGCGGTGACGCCTCGGGGCGTCCGCAGCCGACGCTGGCCGCGCTGGTCGCCCTGGTCGCCGAGTCGCGCGACGCCGGTATGAAGGTCGTCCTCGACCACCGGGTCACCGACCCGGCGGGCGTCCCCGCCTCCATCGGGCGCACCGCCTACCGCATCGCCCAGGAGGGGCTGACGAACGCCCGCAAGCACGCCCCCGGCGCGGAGGTCACGGTGTCCGTCGCCGGCGCTCCGGGCGACGGGCTCACCGTCTGCGTACGCAACCCCGCGCCGCCGGGGGCCGTCCCGCCCGTCCCGGGTTCCGGACAGGGGCTCATCGGCCTGACCGAGCGGGCGACGCTGGCGGGCGGCCGCCTCGAACACGGCGCCGCGGAGGGCGGGGCCTTCGAGATCCGCGCCTGGCTGCCCTGGAGCTGACCACGCCCGGCCCGGCGGTCCTGCGGGGGCGCGCGGAGTGTTTCCGGGGCGCGTGCCGGACCAAGGTACGCAACCTCATGTCGTGGCGCCCGTGAGGCAGTTGACTGGGTCCCCAGCAGCAGGCACATGCGCAGCGGGAGGGACCACAGCGTGACGTTCGGGGGAAACAATCCGTACCAGCCGCCACCGGGGCCGTACCAGCCACCATCGGGGCCGTACCAGCCGCCACCGGGGCCGGGACCGTACTCGCCGCCGCAGGGAGGGTGGCCCCCGCACCCGGGGCCGTACGTCCCGCAGCAGACCGGGTGGCCGCCCCCTCCCGGACCGTACCCGCCGTACCTCCCGCCGCGGCCGCCCCTGACCGCATGGCAGCGGCTGCGTGAGGACGAGTGGCCCCCGCTGCGGGAACTGGTCGCCGGCAGGATCAGCGGCTGCGCCTGGTCGCTGCTGCTGATCCCGTGCACCTGGGCCGTGTTCCTGCCCGTGGTGCTGGGCTACCCGGTGGCCCGTTCGGCCCGTCGCAGCGCCCGGCGGATCTTCCCCTCGCGCGGTCACCGCCGTATCGAGGACGCCGACATCATGCGGGTGCAGAAGACCCGTGCCTGGCTCGCCACCCTCATGTCCGTGGTGATCCTCGTCGCGTACGGCAAGCCGGAGGACATGGCCAAGGTGCAGCAGCAGTTCATGCTCCGGCTGCTCGTCACTCCCTGGCTGCTGCTGCTGAGTACGCCCGTCGTCGTGGCGGTGCTCTTCCGCTGGGCCTCACCGGCCGCGAAGCGGAGCATGCGGGTGCGGCTGCGGGCGGCGGGAGAGTCGGCGGCCTGGTACATCGCGGCCTTCACCGCGGTGCCGATGGTCAGCGTGGTGGCGTACGGCGTCGAGCAGGTCGCCGGACCCGACGTGGCCGGCTGGACCATGATCGTGCTGATGGTGCCGATGCTCTGGGTGCTGCTCTTCGTCGTCTTCGCCACCGGCCCCGCCGTGCGGAGCGCCTTCAACACGGCGGCCGTGCACGCCGCGCTGCCCGCCCTGCTGACCGGCGTCCTGGTGTGGGAGTTCGCGGTCATCGGGCTGATCATGGGAGGACTGCCGTCCGGCCCGCCCCTGATCAAGGTCTGCTCCCTCCTCGGCGGACCGGCGTCCGTGACGGCCGTGGTCTGGTGGGAGATCGGCCGGCTGCGCACCCGCTACGGTGTCGCCCTGCGCGGCTGAGGCGACGAGGCGGCCGGTAGGCGACGCGGCGGCCGGCTCCCGGCTTCGTGGGTTCCTTCCCGGGCAGGGACCCATGAGGCATCGGGGTCCCTGCCCGGGAAGGGACCCCACCAGGCATCGGGCCGAACCGGTGCGGTCCGGCGCGGCGGCCTCACTACGGTAGGGCCATGACTGCCATCCGACTGCTCCTCGTCGACGACGATCCCCTGGTACGGGCCGGCCTGTCCTTCATGATGGGCGGCGCCGACGACATCGAGATCGTCGGTGAGGCCGCCGACGGCGGCGAGGTCGCCGCGCTCGTCGACCGCACCCGGCCCGACGTCGTCCTGATGGACATCCGGATGCCGACGGTGGACGGGCTCGCCGCCACCGAGCAGCTCCGCGGCCGCAAGGACGCACCCCAGGTGATCGTCCTGACCACCTTCCACGCCGACGACCAGGTGCTGCGGGCGCTTCGCGCGGGCGCGGCCGGGTTCGTCCTCAAGGACACCCCGCCCGCCGAGATCCTCCAGGCGGTACGACGGGTCGCGGCGGGCGACCCGGTGCTCTCGCCCGCCGTCACCCGCCAGTTGATGGAACACGCGGCCGGAGCGCCCGCCGACACCCGCAGGCTGGCCGCCCGCCCCCGGATCGGCGCCCTCAACGACCGCGAGCGCGAGGTGGCCGTCGCGGTCGGCAGGGGCGGCTCGAACGCCGATATCGCCGCGGAGCTGTTCATGAGCGTCGCGACGGTCAAGACGCACGTCTCCCGCATCCTCGCCAAGCTCGGTCTCAACAACCGTGTCCAGATAGCCCTGTTGACGTACGACGCCGGCCTCCTCGAAAGGGACACCCCCTAGGGCCTGTCGTTTGGATCATGCCGGCGTCGCGGGGTCTGGCACGCACATCTGCGGCGTTGTCGTCGGTCGCCGACGCTCCGCGTCGACTCCCTCCTCCGCCTTGCAGCTGCACGCGCCAGACCCCGCTCGGGCCGGTCAGGACGAACCGTCGGTCACAGCCAGCCTGATCCAAACGACAGGCCCTAGTTGCCGTCCCGCCCGCCCGGGATCTCCGCCAGGCGTACCGGGCGGTGTTCGAGGCGGGACAGTTCGCAGGCCTCCGCGATGCGCAGGGCGTGCAGGGCCTCGCGGCCGTCGCACGGGTTGGCGCGCTCACCGCGCACCACCTCGACGAAGGCGGTGAGTTCGGCCTCGTACGCGGGCCCGAAGCGCTCCAGGAAGCCGGTCCACGGCTTGTCCGCGGCCGGCGGCCCGGCCGGCTCGGTGGAGGCGATCGGCGTACGGTCGTCGAGGCCGACGCCGATCTGGTCCAGCTCGCCTGCCAGCTCCATGCGGACGTCGTAGCCGGCGCCGTTCAGCCGGGTCGCCGTCGCGGTGGCCAGCGTGCCGTCGTCCAGGGTGAGGACGGCCGCCGCCGTGTCGATGTCGTGCGCCTCGCGGAACATCGCGGGCCCCGCGTCGGACCCGGTCGCGTACACCTCGCTCACCTCGCGGCCGGTCACCCACCGCACGATGTCGAAGTCGTGGACCAGGCAGTCCCGGTAGAGCCCGCCGGAGAGCGGGAGGTACGCGGCCGGGGGCGGCGACTGGTCCGACGTCATCGCCCGGATCGTGTGCAGCCGCCCGAGCCGGCCGGCGCGCACCGCCTCGCGTGCGGCCGCATAGCCCGCGTCGAAGCGCCGCTGGAAACCCAGCTGGAGGACCGTTCCGGCCGCGTCGACCTCGGCGAGCGCGGCCAGCGTGCCCGGCAGATCGAGGGCGATGGGCTTCTCGCAGAACACCGGCAGTCCGGAGCGTGCCGCCCGCCCGATCAGTTCGGCGTGGGCCGAGGTCGCCGCAGTGATCACCACGGCGTCCACGCCCCAGGTGAAGATCTCGTCCGTGCTGGGAGCCGCCGTCGCACCGAGCCGGTCGGCGAGTGCGTGCGCCCGCGCGGGATCCGCGTCCGTGACGATGAGGGAGCCGACCTCGCGATGGCGGGTGAGAGCGGTCGCGTGGAATGTGCCGATACGACCCGTTCCGATAAGTCCGATGCGCATGGGAACAAACTGAAGGCGCACCCGGCGCCCTGTCAATGGTTTGTCCTGACAATCGAACTTCACAACTTCCCGTCATCTTCTCCCGGAGCTACGCTCGGCCCGTGCCGAAACCAGATGTGGATCCGACCGTGTCGCTCCAGCTCAGCGTCGACCGCAGCAGTCCGGTCCCGCTGTACTTCCAGCTGTCCCAGCAGCTGGAGGCCGCGATCGAGCACGGAACCCTGACCCCGGGCAGCCTCCTCGGCAACGAGATCGAACTCGCCGGACGGCTCGGCCTGTCCCGGCCCACGGTCCGGCAGGCCATCCAGTCCCTCGTCGACAAGGGCCTGCTGGTGCGCCGCCGCGGCGTCGGCACCCAGGTCGTGCACAGCCAGGTCAAGCGCCCCCTGGAGCTCAGCAGTCTGTATGACGACCTGGAGGCGGCGGGACAGCGGCCGGCCACCCGGGTCCTGCACAACGTCGTCGAGCCGGCGTCCGCCGAGGTCGCCGCCGCGCTCGGTGTCGCCGAGGGCAGCGACGTGCACCGCGTGGAACGGCTCCGGCTCGCGCACGGCGAGCCGATGGCGTACCTGTGCAACCACCTGCCCCCGGGGCTGCTCCCGCTGGACAGTGATCGGCTCGAGGCCACCGGCCTGTACCGGCTGATGCGCGCCGCGGGCATCACCCTGCACAGCGCCCGCCAGACCGTCGGCGCCCGCGCCGCCACCGCCGAGGAGGGCGAGCGGCTCGGCGAGCCCGCCGGTGCGCCCCTGCTCACCATGCAGCGCACCACTTTCGACGACACCGGCCGGGCGGTCGAGTTCGGGTCGCACACCTACCGCGCCTCGCGCTACTCCTTCGAGTTCCAGCTCCTCGTGCGGCCGTGAAGTGCCTCGGGAGCGTCGCGGGGCGCGCTCCGGGTGCCGGTGAATCTCAATCGTAAGAATGTTCAGACAAACCCATTGACGGGTGCGCGGACCCGGAGCTAGAACTCCCCTCAGCCGCAACGGGGCGGCGCGAGAGAGGGTGGTCCCACCATGCGTACAGCACGCACAGCCGCAGCGGTGATAGCCGCGATCGCGCTCGCCGCAGGATGCAGCAGCTCCGGCGGCAAGGACTCCGAGGACTCCGGTGACGGCGGCGCGGGCGGCGGCAAGGCCGTCAGCACACCCCGCCTGAAGATCGCCATGGTGACCCACGCGGGCGCCGGTGACACCTTCTGGGACATCGTGCAGAGCGGCGCCGAGCAGGCGGCGGCCAAGGACAACGTGCAGTTCCTGTACTCCAACGACAAGGAGGCCAAGGGACAGGCCGAGCTCGTCCAGTCCGCGATCGACAAGAAGGTCGACGGCGTCGTCGTCTCGCTCGCCAAGCCCGAGGCCATGAAGGACGTCCTCGCCAAGGCGGCGAAGGCGGGCATCCCGGTCGTCACGATCAACTCCGGGTCCGAGTTCTCGAAGCAGTTCGGGGCGCTCTCGCACATCGGCCAGGACGAGTCCGTGGCCGGCGAGGCGGTCGGCGACGAGCTGAGGGGACGGGGTCTCAAGAAGGCGCTGTGCGTCATCCACGAACAGGGCAACGTCTCCCTGGAGCAGCGCTGCGCCGGCGTCAAGAAGACCTTCGGCGGCCCGGTGGAGAACCTCAACGTCGAGGGCACCGACGCGCCCTCCGCCCAGTCCGCGATCGAGGCGAAGCTCCAGGCGTCCAAGGACATCGACGCCGTCGTCACGCTCGGCGCCCCGATCGCCGCGGTCGCCGTCCAGGCCAAGGAGGGCGCGGGCAGCAAGGCGGAGATCGACACCTTCGACCTGAACGCCGAGGTCGTCAAGCGGCTCAAGGCCAAGGAGGTCGGCTTCGCCGTCGACCAGCAGCCCTACCTGCAGGGCTACCTCGCCGTCGACGAGCTGTGGCTCCACGCGTACAACGCCAACGCCCTCGGCGGCGGCAAGCCCGTCCTCACCGGCCCGCAGATCATCACCGAGACGGACGTGCCCACACTCGAGAAGTACACAGCGCGCGGTACCCGATGAACACGTGCACGCTCCCTGTGTTCGATACTTGGGCGGACCAAGTAGCAGAGCAAGAAGGGCACGGCCTCGTGGCACGGACTCGGACATGGGTATCCATCGCGCTGGCAGGGGCGCTCGGCGTGTCCCTCGCGGGCTGCAGCAGCACCGGCGGCAAGCGCGCCGAGGACGCCCGCAAGGCCGCCTCCGCCCAGGGGAAGGCGGCGGTGGACACGCCCCGCTGGACCTTCGCCATGGTCACCCACTCGGGTGATGGCGACACGTTCTGGGACATCGTCCAGAGCGGCGCGGAGCAGGCCGCCGTCAAGGACAACATCAACTTCCTGTACTCGCACAACGCCGAGGCCCAGCAGCAGGCGCAGCTGGTGGACGCGGCCGTCGACAAGAAGGTCGACGGCATCATCGTCTCGCTCGCCAAGCCCGACGCGATGAAGGCCGCTCTGGCCCGCGCCGAGAAGGCCGGCATCCCGGTGATCACCGTGAACTCCGGCTCCGAGCAGTCCAAGGCGTTCGGCGCGCTCACCCACGTCGGCCAGGACGAGACCATCGCGGGCGAGGCCGTCGGCGACGAGCTCGACAAGCGCGACCGCAAGAAGGCCCTGTGCATCCTGCACGAACAGGGCAACGTCGGTCACGAGCAGCGTTGCGCCGGCGTCAAGAAGACCTTCGGCGGCGACGTGCAGAACCTGTACGTCCAGGGCACCGACATGTCCGCCGTGCAGTCCTCCATCGGCGCGAAGCTCCAGGCCGACAAGTCCATCGACACCATCGTCACGCTCGGCGCCCCCTACGCGGACACGGCCGTGAAGGCGAAGAAGGACGCGGGCAGCAAGGCCGAGGTCGACACCTTCGACCTGAACGCCAAGGTGGCCGCGGAACTCAAGGACGGCACGCTCGGCTTCGCCGTCGACCAGCAGCCCTACCTCCAGGGGTACCAGGCGGTGGACCTGCTGTGGCTGTACAAGTACAACGCCGACGTCCTCGGTGGCGGCAAGCCGGTCCTCACCGGCCCGCAGATCATCACCAGGGACCAGGCCGGCGCGCTCGAGGAGTTCACGAAGCGGGGGACGCGATGACCGCGACAGCACCGGCACCGGCGCCGGAGACCGACGCCGACGAACGGCTCGTCAGGACCTCGCCGCTGCGCAGGCTCCTCGGCCGGCCCGAGCTCGGCTCGGTGGTCGGCGCCGTCGCCGTCTTCGTCTTCTTCTCCGTCGTCGCGGACAGCTTCCTGCGGGCCTCCAGCCTCAGCACGGTCCTGTACGCGGCCTCGACCATCGGCATCATGGCGGTCCCCGTCGCACTGCTGATGATCGGCGGCGAGTTCGACCTGTCGGCCGGCGTCATGGTGACGTCGTCCGCGCTGATCTCCTCGATGTTCAGCTACCAGATGACCACGAACGTGTGGGTCGGCGTGCTGGTCTCCCTGGTGGTGACCCTCGCGATCGGCGCGTTCAACGGCTTCATGCTGACCCGCACCAAACTTCCGAGCTTCATCATCACGCTCGGCACCTTCCTGATGCTGACCGGCATGAACCTCGGTCTCACCAAGTTCGTCAGCGGCACCGTCTCCACCAAGTCGATCTCCGACATGGAGGGGTTCTCGTCCGCCAAGGACGTCTTCGCCTCCGTGATCACCGTCGGCGGCGTCGACTACAAGATCACCATCCTGTGGTGGTTCGCCCTGGTCGCCGTCGCCTCCTGGATCCTGCTGCGCACCCGCGTCGGCAACTGGATCTTCGCGGTCGGCGGCAACAAGGACGCGGCCCGCGCGGTCGGCGTCCCGGTCAACCGGACCAAGATCGGCCTCTACATGGGCGTCGCCTTCGCCGCCTGGATCTCCGGACAGCACCTGCTCTTCTCCTTCGACGTGGTGCAGTCCGGCGAGGGCGTCGGCAAGGAACTGATCTACATCATCGCGGCCGTCATCGGCGGCTGTCTGATCACCGGCGGCTACGGCTCGGCGGTGGGCTCGGCGGTCGGCGCGTTCATCTTCGGCATGACCGACAAGGGCATCGTCTTCGCCGAGTGGAACCCCGACTGGTTCAAGTTCTTCCTCGGAGCGATGCTGCTCCTCGCGACCCTGCTCAACGCCTGGGTCCGCAAGCGCGCGGAGGCCACGAAGTGACGGACAAGACGGCGGCCGAGGAACGTACGGCGCTCGTGGAGCTGACCGACGTCAGCAAGTACTACGGGAACATCCGCGCCATCGAGGGGGTGTCCCTCGAGGTCCACGCGGGCGAGATCTCCTGCGTGCTCGGCGACAACGGCGCGGGCAAGTCGACCCTCATCAAGATCATCGCGGGACTGCACCAGCACGACTCCGGGACCTTCCGCATCGAGGGCGCCGACACCCGGCTGTCCTCCCCGCGCGAAGCCCTGGACCTCGGCATCGCCACGGTCTACCAGGACCTCGCCGTCGTCCCGCTGATGCCGGTGTGGCGGAACTTCTTCCTCGGCTCCGAGCCGACGAAGGGCGCCGGCCCCTTCAAGCGCCTGGACGTCGAGTTCATGCGCAGGACCACCCGCACGGAACTCCTGCGCATGGGCATCGACCTGCGCGACGTCGACCAGCCCATCGGCACCCTGTCGGGCGGCGAGCGCCAGTGCGTGGCGATCGCCCGCGCCGTCTACTTCGGCGCCAAGGTCCTCGTCCTGGACGAGCCCACCGCCGCCCTCGGCGTCAAGCAGTCCGGTGTGGTCCTCAAATATGTGGCCGCGGCACGGGACGCCGGACTGGGTGTTGTGTTGATCACCCACAATCCGCACCACGCCTACCTCGTGGGCGACCGCTTCGTGCTCCTCAAGCGCGGCGCCATGTTCGGCAGCCACACCAGGGACGAGATCACCCTCGACGAGCTCACCCGGCAGATGGCGGGCGGCAGCGAGCTGGACGATCTCCGGCACGAACTGGAGCGCGCGCCCGTCCCGACCCACCTCGGCGGACACTCCCGGGACGACGTCCCCGAGGGGTGACGGGCGCTTGACAGGGCGCCGCCATGCGGGGCCGCGGCGGTGTGAGGCAGAATCGGCGCGATGAGCACCTACCGCGACCTCGCCCTGCCCCGAGCTCTCGGCTCGGCTCGTGCAGGGGGCGCCCCCATCGGCTCCCGCCGGGCCACCGTCCTGACCGTGGGCACGCGTGAGCGCCGATCCCACCTGACGGCGCCGCGCGTCCCCACCGTGGGCATCGACATCGGCGGCACGAAGGTGATGGCGGGCGTCGTCGACGCGGACGGCAACATCCTGGAGAAGGTCCGCGCCGAGACCCCGGACAAGTCCAAGAGCCCCAGGGTCGTCGAGGACACCATCGTCGAGCTGGTCCTGGACCTCTCCGACCGGCACGACGTGCACGCCGTCGGCATCGGCGCGGCGGGCTGGGTCGACGCGGACCGCAACCGCATCCTGTTCGCGCCCCACCTCTCGTGGCGCAACGAGCCTCTGAGGGACCGGATCGCCGGGCGCCTCGCCGTCCCCGTCCTGGTCGACAACGACGCCAACACGGCCGCCTGGGCGGAATGGCGCTTCGGCGCGGGCCGCGGCGAGGACCACCTCGTCATGATCACGCTGGGCACCGGCATCGGCGGCGCGATCCTGGAGGACGGCCAGGTCAAACGCGGCAAGTTCGGCGTCGCGGGCGAGTTCGGCCACATGCAGGTCGTGCCCGGCGGACACCGCTGCCCGTGCGGAAACCGCGGCTGCTGGGAGCAGTACAGCTCCGGCAACGCACTGGTCCGCGAGGCCCGCGAACTCGCCGCCGCGGACTCCCCGGTGGCGTACGGGATCGTCGAGCGCGTCAAGGGCAACATCCCCGACATCACCGGCCCGCTCATCACGGAACTCGCCCGCGAGGGCGACGCCATGTGCATCGAACTCCTCCAGGACATCGGCCAGTGGCTCGGCGTCGGCATCGCCAACCTGGCCGCCGCCCTGGACCCGTCCTGCTTCGTCATCGGCGGCGGCGTCTCGGCCGCCGACGACCTGCTGATCGGCCCCGCGCGCGACGCGTTCCGCAGGCACCTCACGGGCCGCGGCTACCGCCCCGAGGCCCGGATCGCCCGCGCCCAGCTCGGCCCGGAGGCCGGCATGGTCGGCGCCGCCGACCTCGCCCGCCTGGTCGCCCGCCGCTTCCGCCGCGCCAAGCGCCGCCGCGTGGAGCGTTACGAGCGCTACGAACGGTTCACCGAGTCCCGCCGCACGACGACGGACTCGCTGTGACGGCCTCGCTGCCGCGCCAGGCGACACCGCCGGACGAGCCCCGGCGGCCGCCCGAGGACCGGCGTCACGTGATCCGCCGCCGCGCGCTGACCCTGCTGATCATCGTGCTCCTGATCGGGGTCCCGGCCGGCTATCTGATGATCTCCGCCGACCAGAGCCGCAACAGCGGCAAGGACAAGGAGGCGAAGTACTCGGCGACCGGCCTCACCGAGGCCTGGCCCTCCCGGGTCCAGCGACGTCTCTACAAGGTCCCCGTCCCTGGCGACTCCACCGACGTCGCCTACTACGAGACGAACAACTGGAAGACCAGCCGCCTGTACGTCCAGTTCCGCACCAGCGACGCGGAGCTGACCGAGTTCTTCCAGAACATCGGGACCAGCCGCGCCGCCCTGGAACAGGACCACATCACCATCGGTGCCCGCGACCGCCGGGTCGTCGGCTGGGAGTTCACGGACCCCGGCCCGTGGTCGGGCCTCGTCCACGAGCAGAAGGACCCGGCGCCCACCCACGACGTCGTCGTGAACCTGGCGGACCCGGAGCACCCCATGGTGTACGTCGTCTCGCGCACGACTCCCTGACGGGACCGGCCCCCGGCCCCGCGGGCGGGCCCCGGCGGTGCTCGTCGGGGCCGGTGGCGCGATCGACTGTCAGACCTCGCCCGTACAGTCGAAGACATCCGATTCGACTGCGGGGCGGGAGGTGACCGGGCGTATGAGCGGTGCGGTGCTGTCCGCGACCCCCGAAGCCGGCAGGGGCGCCTCCGGCGACGTCTCCGCGCGCTCCGCGACGGGCGGCGGCCCCGCCGTCTCCGTGCGGCTCGCCGCCGTCTTCCTGCCCGCGCCGCTGCCGCGCGAGGGGCGGATCGCCTTCTGGGACCCGGACCCGGAGGACGCGGACCGGTCGTCCACCGGGCGCCCGCCCGAGGGTGCCGGGGCGTCGCCCGCCGGCCGGGGGAGCGGGCCGCCCGGACCGGGCGGGGAGAGCGCCGACGAGACCGGGGCCGAGCCCGGGAAGCGGATCGAGCTCACGGTCGTACGGCGCCACGGGACCGGAGTGCGACGGGTGACCGTGCCCGCGCGGACGCTGGAGATCGCCGACGCCCTGCCCCTGCTCACCGACGCCCGCCGCCACCCGGGGGCACACCCCGCCACCGCCTGCTGGGGCGCGGCCGCACTGCACGCGCTGCGGCTCGCCGCGCGCGGACGGCTGCTGCCCGGCCTGACGCCCGACGGCCACGACGCCTGGCGCGCGGGACCCCTCGACCCGGACGGCATCGGCCACCTGAGGGCGGTCGCCGCGGCCCTGCCCCCCGAGGGACACGCGGTGCCGCTGCCGGGCAAGGGCCCGCTCCGGCTGCCCGAACCGGAAGCGCTGATGCGTTCCTTCCTGGACGCGGTCGCCGACACCCTGCCGCGCACCCCCGCCGCGCCGTACGCCTGCGGCAGGCCCTTCGCGGCGCGCGGCCCGCAGCACCTGCCGGGCGCCCACGACTGGGCGGCCGAGGTCGCCGCCGGCATGGACGCCGGCGTCCGCATCTCCCTGCGCCTCGACCTGTCCGCCTCCCAGCTCTTCGACGCCGACGAGGGCGCACACCGCGCGGGTGCCGCCGTCGTCCAGGTGCACAGCCTCGCCGACCCCACCCTCGTGGTGGACGCGGCGGAGCTGTGGGCGGGCGCGGCCGACACGACGTTCGGGCCCCGCGCGCGGGTGGACGCCGCCCTCGCCGTCCGCCGCGCGGCCCGCGTCTGGCCGCCCCTGGACCGGCTCTCGGAGCAGGACGTGCCCCACGTCCTCGCCCTCTCCGAGGAGGAGCTGTCCGACCTGCTCGGGGTCGCCGCGACCCGGCTCGGCGCGGCCGGTGTCGCCGTGCACTGGCCGCGGGACCTGGCCCAGGACCTGACCGCGGCGGCCGTGGTGCGTCCGGCGCCCGGCTCGGCGACCGACGGCACGGGATTCTTCGAGAGCGAGGACCTGCTCCAGTTCCGCTGGCAGCTGGCGCTCGGCGGAGATCCGCTCAGCGACGCCGAGATGGACGTCCTGGCCGAGGCCCACCGTCCGGTCGTCCGGCTGCGGGACCAGTGGGTCCTCGTCGATCCGGCTCTGGTCCGCAAGGCGCGCAAGCGGGAACTGGGCCTGCTCGACCCGGTCGACGCCCTCTCCGTCGCCCTCAGCGGCACCGCCGAGATCGACGGCGAGACCGTGGAAGCGGTGCCCGTCGGAGCGCTCGCCGCGCTGCGCGACCGCCTCACGGCCGGGATCTCCCCGGTGCCGCCGCCGCCCGGCCTCGCGGCCACCCTCCGCGACTACCAGCTCCGGGGCCTGGCCTGGCTGGACACGATGACGTCCCTCGGACTCGGCGGCTGCCTCGCCGACGACATGGGCCTCGGCAAGACGATCACCGTGATCGCCCTGCACCTGCGGCGGGCCCGCAGCGAGCCGACGCTCGTCGTCTGCCCCGCCTCACTGCTGGGCAACTGGCAGCGGGAGATCACCCGCTTCGCCCCCGGCGTGCCCGTCCGCCGCTACCACGGCCCCGACCGCACCCTTGAAGACCTCGGCACGGGCTTCGTCCTGACGACCTACGGGACGATGCGGTCGGCGGCGACCCGGCTCGCCCGGCAGCCGTGGGGCATGGTCGTCGCGGACGAGGCGCAGCACGTCAAGAACCCGTACTCGGCGACCGCCAAGGCGCTGCGCACGATCCCGTCCCCCGCACGCGTCGCCCTGACCGGCACCCCCGTGGAGAACAACCTCTCGGAGCTGTGGGCGCTCCTCGACTGGACCACCCCCGGACTCCTCGGCCCGCTCAAGTCCTTCCGCGCCCGGCACGCGCGCGCCGTGGAGAACGGCGAGGACGAGGAGGCCGTGGCCCGCCTCGCCCGACTGGTCCGCCCCTTCCTGCTGCGCCGCAAGAAGTCCGACCCCGGCATCGTCCCCGAGCTGCCGCCGAAGACGGAGACGGACCACCCCGTCCCGCTCACCCGGGAACAGGCCTCGCTCTACGAAGCGGTGGTGCGGGAGTCGCTGCTCGCGATCGAGACCGCCCAGGGCATCGCCCGGCGAGGTCTCGTCCTCAAGCTCCTCACCTCCCTCAAGCAGATCTGCGACCACCCCGCGCTGTACCTGAAAGAGGGCGCGGCAGCGGCCGTCCACGGCCTTGCGGCCCGGTCCGGCAAGCTGGCCCTGCTCGACGAGCTGCTGGACACCCTCCTCGCCGAGGACGGCTCCGCGCTGGTCTTCACGCAGTACGTGGGGATGGCCCGGCTCATCTCCTCCCACCTGGCCGCCCGCGCGGTCCCGGCCGAGCTGCTCCACGGCGGCACCCCGGTCATGGAGCGCGAGCGCATGGTGGACCGCTTCCAGAGCGGCGCCACGCCGGTCCTCGTGCTCTCCCTGAAGGCGGCGGGCACGGGCCTGAACCTGACCCGGGCCGGCCATGTCGTCCACTTCGACCGCTGGTGGAACCCGGCCGTCGAGGAGCAGGCCACCGACCGCGCCTACCGCATCGGCCAGACCCAGCCCGTCCAGGTCCACCGTCTGATCACCGAGGGCACGGTCGAGGACCGCATCGCGGAGATGCTGGAGGCGAAGCGCGCCCTGGCCGACGCCATTCTCGGCTCCGGAGAGGCATCCCTGACCGAACTGACCGACCGTGAGCTGTCGGACCTGGTCTCCCTCCGGAGGACCACGTGAACGCGACGGCGGACGGTCCCCGGCCGGCGCGGGAGCCGAAGGACGCGGACGGCCCTGCGGAGAGCGGGATGGCGGAGGCGGCCGGGGACGAGCGTGCCGCCGAGGAGCGTTCCGGGGGCGAGCGGCCCGCCGATGTGGCGCGGCGGGCGCTGTGGGCCGCTCGGGGGCGTGAGGCACGCGGGGCCGATGCGGCCGGCGACCAGCCAGGTGCTCCTTCCGGGCGCGGTGCCCGGGACGCCGCGCCCGCGACGACGTCCGCGGCCGGTGCCCGCCCCGGCGACGTGGCGCGCGAGGCGCTGCGGCGGGCCGCGGCGACGGGGAGCGCGGCGGGCCCCGGTGCCGCCCGGGCGAGCGGGCCCGACAGTCCCGAAGAGGCTGCGGGAGAGGGCCCTCGGGCCGCCGAGTACGCGGCGACGGAGGTGCCGGAAGGCACTGCGGGGACCGTCGAGACCGCGGGGACTGTCGAGACCGCGCAGTCCGCGCAGTCCGCGGAGACCGTCGGGGGCGCGCGTCCCGGTGACGTCGCCCGGGAGGCGTTGCGTGCCGCGCGTGGAGCCCGGCCCCGGGAGCGGAAGGCCGCCCCGCGCAGGGCAGCCGAGCGAGGAAGGCGAGCCCCGCAGGAATCACCGGCCGGCTCCGGTGACCCTCGTGAGACGCGCCCCCCCGCGCCGGGAAACCGCGCCCAGGACGTACGGGACCTCCTCGCCGGAGCGTTCGCGCTCCCCACGGACGACGACCCGGACCACCGGTCCTCGGAAGCCGCCGAGGCCGCGCCCGCCTCCGGACGGCCCCACCCCGGTGCCGCCCCGACGGACCCACCGCCCGTCCCCGGCGACGGGACGCGGGCCGCGACACCGCCGCGGGCCCCGACGGACCCGACCGTAACGCTCGCGGGGACTGCGGCGAGCACCCCTGATGACACGCGGGCCGTGACATCGCCGAAGGCCACGGCGGAGGCGACCCAAGGGCTCGCAGAGGACGCGCCGGTCCGGGGTGACGAGACGCGGGCCGCGACCCCGCCGTACGCCGGAACGGACGCCACCGGAGGGACCCCCGGCGACGGGACACGCGGCGGGCCCTTGGGGACGGAGCACGCCGTGGTTCCCCCTGCTGACGTGGACGCCCCCCGCCCGGCCCGGCAGGGGAGCGGCGGGTCGGGCGCGCCCACCGGTGGGCCGGGGCAGCGTTCCATGGCCTCCCCGGGACGGGACGGGGAGCTGCGACGGACGTTTCCCGCGTTCCCGGCCCGGACGGCCGACCCGGCCGCCGTGTTCGCCGGGACATGGTGGGGAAACGCGTGGGTGAAGGCGCTGGAGGAGGGCGCGCTGGACCGGGCGCGGCTGTCCCGGGGGCGCGGGTACGCAGGGCGCGGACACGTGGACGCCATCACGGTCACCCCGGGACTCGTCCTCGCGTACGTGCACGGCACCCGGCCACGGCCGTACCGCGTGCAGGTGCGGCTGCGGACGCTCGACGACGCCGACTGGGACCGGTTCCTGGACGTCGCCGCCGAGCGTCCCGGGCACATCGCCGCGCTGCTCGACAAGCAGCTGCCGCACTCCCTCGCCGACTGCGGGGTGGACCTGCTCCCCGGCCCCGGAGACCTCCAGCCGCAGTGCAGCTGCCCCGACTCCGGCCACCCGTGCAAGCACGCGGCTGCCCTCTGCTACCAGACCGCGCGCCTGCTCGACGAGGACCCCTTCGTCCTGCTTCTGCTGCGCGGCCGCGGCGAACGGGAACTGCTCGACGCCCTCTCCCGCCGCAACGCCGCGCGTGCGGCCCGCGCGGCCCAGGATCGGGAACCCGCCCCGCTGCCCGGCGTACGGGCCCGGGACGCTCTCGCCCCGCGCTCGCTGCCTCCCCTGCCGGCGCCGCTGCCCGCGCCCTCGCACCCCGAGCAGCCGCCGACGTACCCGGGCGCACCGGGCGGCCCCGACCCGTTCGCGCTCGACCAGCTGGCCACCGACGCGGCCGCTCGCGCACACGCGCTGCTGACCGCCGGACGGGATCCGGTGGGGGACCTGACGCTGTGGCAGGACGCGGTACGGCTCGCCGCCGCCCGCCCCGGGTCCGGCCTCACCGCGGGCACCCGCGCCCTGTACTCCTCGCTCGCCACCGCCACCCGGCGCACCCCTGCCGACCTGGCGCGCGCGGTGGCCGCCTGGCGCCAGGGCGGGATCGAGGGGCTCGCGGTCCTCGAAGAGACCTGGGACCCGCCGGCCGGCCGCTTCGACCGGGCCCGCCCGCTGCTCCTCGCGGCCGACCTCCCCGCCTTCCGCCCCTGGCGCAACCACCTCACGCACCCCCGCGGTCACGTCCAGATCCGCCTCGGCCGGGACGGCCTCTGGTACGCCTACGAATCCGAACCGGGCCACGACGACTGGTGGCCCCGCGGCACCCCCGACCTCGACCCGGTGGGCGCGCTCACCGGCCTCGGTACGTCCGGCGACCTCTGAGCGCCCCGCCCGCCGAACGCCCGTGTCCGTCGTTCCCGGGATGCCGGGATGCCGGGGCCCGACTCCGCCGATTCCGCGACGCGTCGCCGCTCCGCCTCGTACGATGACGCCCATGATTCTCAGCAGCCCCCGCCCCGCTCCGCGGAACCGCGCGCTCCAGTCGCGCGGCTGTTGTTGATCCTTCCCCCGGCGCGATGAGCGGGAGAAGCCCCGAAACGGCTCTGTAGTCCCGGCGTTCCGGCACCGGGCCCCGCCCGGCTCGCCTCCCGCACCCGGCCGCGTCCTCCCCTGCTGCCCGCCGCCCTACGCCGCGGGCGGCGGGGCTCGCGGAGCCGTCAGCCGCGGGCGCCCCGGCCGCCCCCGTAGGCGCACCGCGCCCGGCCCGACGCCGTCACGCCGTCGGGCTGTCGCGCGCGCTCCCCTCACGTCCCGGGCCAGTCGCCACCGCCCCGAAAGGCATGGCCGGGGTCGAGCACCGGCTGGCCGGCCGCTCCTGGTCGGGTGCGGGCGCCGTCGCCCGCGTGGACGTCAGCACGGACGGTGGCGCCCACTGGCACCGGGCCCGGCTGCACGACGCCCCGCGCCGCGCCTCGTGGGTCCGCTGGTCCACCGACTGGCGGCCGTCGGCGCCCGGCCCGTACACACTCCTGGCCCGGGCCACCGACACGACGGGCCGCACCCAGTCGGACAGGACCGCGCCCAACACCCAGGGCTACCTGTTCGACGCGGTGGTCCGGCACCCGGTGCGGGCGGTGTGAGCGCCCCCCCCGGTGATGCGAAGCCCCCTGCCCTCCGGTCACGCCGCAGGGCAGGGCGGCCGCCGGTCAGGCGTCGATGATGACCGGGATGATGAGGGGCCTGCGGCGGTGGGTACGGAAGGCCCAGTTCGCCACGGCACGGGCGATCAGCTGTTCCAGCTGGTGTGCGTCGCCGACGCCTTCCTGCGCTGCCGTCGCCAGGGTCTTCTCGATGACGGGGACGACCGGCTCGAAGGTGGTGTCGTCGTGGACGAACCCGCGGGCCAGGAAGTCGGGAGCCTCGGCCAGGGCACCCGTGTCGGCGTCGACGATCGCCACCACGGTGACGACGCCTTCCTCGGCGAGGGTGACGCGGTCCTTCAGGGACGCCTCGGTGGCGCCGCCGACCTCCATGCCGTCCACGTAGACGTTGCCGGCCGGCACCTTGCCGGTGATCGTCGCGCGCCCGTCCACGAGGTCGACGACGACGCCGTCCTCGGCGATGACCACTCGCTCGGGATCGACCCCCGTACGGATGGCCAGGTCGGCGTTGGCCCGCAGGTGGCGCCATTCGCCGTGCACGGGCATGACATTGCGGGGCTTGACGATGTTGTAGCAGTACACGAGTTCACCGGCGCTGGCGTGCCCGGAGACGTGCACCTTGGCGTTGCCCTTGTGGACGACGTGGGCGCCCCACCGGGTCAGCCCGTTGATCACCCGGTAGATGGCGTTCTCGTTGCCGGGGATCAGCGAACTGGCGAGCAGGACGGTGTCGCCCTTGCCGATGCGGATCACGTGGTCGCGGTTGGCCATCCGGGACAGCGCCGCCATCGGCTCGCCCTGGGATCCGGTGCACACCAGGGTGATCTTGTGATCGGGGAGCTTCTCCAGCTCCTTGGTGCTCACGACCAGGCCGCTGGGAACCTTCAGGTAACCGAGGTCGCGGGCGATGCCCATGTTGCGGACCATGGAGCGGCCCACGAAGGCGACCTTGCGGCCGTGCTGGTGCGCGGCGTCCAGCACCTGCTGGATGCGGTGCACATGGCTGGCGAAACTGGAGACGATCACCCGGCGCGGGGCGGTGCGCATCACCTGCTCGATCGCCGGGTTCAGTTCGCGTTCGGAGGTGGTGAAGCCGGGGACCTCGGCGTTGGTGGAGTCGGTGAGGAAGAGGTCGACGCCTTCCTCGCCGAGGCGGGCGAAGGCACGCAGGTCGGTGATGCGGTCGTCCAGCGGGAACTGGTCCATCTTGAAGTCACCCGTGTGCAGCACCATTCCGGCCCGGGTGCGGATAGCGACGGCGAGACTGTCCGGGATCGAGTGGTTGACCGCCACGAACTCGCAGTCGAAGGGTCCGAAGGTGCGCCGGTCGCCCTCGCTGACCCGGACCGCGCGCGGCCGGATTCCGTGTTCTTTGAGCTTGGCCTCCAGGAACGCCAGGGTCAGCTTCGAGCCCACGACGGGGATGTCACGGCGCTCTCGCAGCAGGTACGGCACGCCACCGATGTGGTCCTCGTGGCCGTGGGTGAGCACCACGGCCACGATGTCGTCCAGACGGTCGCGGATCGAGGTGAAGTCCGGCAGGATCACGTCCACGCCGGGCTGGGTCTCTTCGGGGAACAGCACGCCGCAGTCGACGATGAGCAGCTTGCCGGCGTGCTCGAAGACGGTCATGTTGCGGCCGATCTCCCCCAGGCCGCCCAGGGCGACGACCCTCAGCCCTCCTTCAGGCAGGGGAGGGGCGGCTTTCAGTTCGGGATGCGGATGACTCATATTCCGACGTTACCGGAGAGTCCGCCGAGGTGATCCACTGGCCGCCCGACCAGCCGGTCGGACCCGGCACGGCCGCGGCGCTCACCGGGTGGGGCGGTCCGCACGCGGTGACCCCGTTCCGGTCCGCGTACGTCATCACGCGCCCAGGACGTTCGGCACGACGGCACTCCGTCGATGCGCCGAGGGGCGCCGCCGTTACCCGGCGGGCAGGCTGACCACGAACCGTGCCCCGGGGGTGTGTCCGGGGTCGTACGTCACCTCGCCGCCGGCCGAGCGGGCCAGGCGTCGCGCCAGCGGCAGTCCCAGGCCCGCCCCGCTGTGTCCGTCGCCGGGATCCGCGCGCCGACCGGGCTCGAAGAGCTGTCCGGCGAACCGGTGCGGTACGCCGGGTCCGTCGTCGATGACCTCGACGTGTACGCCGTCGGGTGCGCGATGGGCGCGGAGGGCGACCTCGGAGCGGGCGTAGCGGCAGGCGTTGGTGAGGAGCGGGCTGACGATGCGTTCGAGGAGGGCGGCCGGGACTCCGGCCAGCAGACGTGGGCCGTCCACGGTGACCGTCACGTGGCCGGGCACGTCGGGCAGTGCGGTGAGCCGTCGTAGCGCGGGCACCACCTCGGCGATGCCGGGCGCGGTGAGTGCCCCGCCGCGGGCGTCGTCCAGGAGGGTGTCGCAGATGGTGCGCATGGACTGGGCGGCTTCCGCGATGACCTTGTGGGTGGCGTGGGTCTGGTCGGCGCTTCGGGGGCGGGTCCGCCACCAGTCGAGTTCGGCGATGATCCGGCTCAGCGGCGTACGCAGCTCGTGCGAGAGTTCCCCGGTGAGCTGCCGCTCGTGCCGCAGAAGGGTGCGGATGCGGTCCAGTATCGCGTCCAGCGACGCACCCAGGCGGGCGAGTTCGACCGGGTGCCGCATGCCGGCGAAGCGTTCTTCGGAGGCGACGGCGCTCCACTGGGTGGCCTGGTCCGTCATCGTGCGGACCGGGCGCAGCGCGCGGCCTACCGCCAGCCGGGTCAGGGCGTAGGTGGAGGCGAGCATCACGGCGTCCAGGGCGAGCGATCCGAGGAGCAGGGTGTCGGCCGAACTCCGGTAGGGGGAGAGGTCCAGAGCGGCGACCACCAGAGCCTCGCTCTTCTCTCCGGACACCGGCTGGGAGCACAGCCGGAGGGGGCCATGGACGTCGGCGGTGACGCAGCGCCGCCCGCCGCGCACGGCGAGTGCGTCGGCGATGCGGGTCAGGCGGCCGGCGTTCGGCGGCTTTTCCAGCAGGCGCCGGCCGGCGTAGATCCACACGTTGGCGTCGAGGAGTTCGTCGTGGGAGGTCTCCAGGATGCGTACGGTCGTGCCGCCGGTGTCGACGGTCGTCGCGACGGCGGTGGCGCGGGTGCGCAGTTCGTCGTCCGCCTGGTGCTGGAGGTGGCGCTGGGCGATGACGTCGAAGGCGACGGTGAGGACCAGCATCAGCAGCGCGGCCGTGCTGAGGGCCACGAGTGAGAGCCGGCCGCGCAGCGTGCGGGGTGCCAGACGGTGGAGGACGGCGGTCACGGTGGACCGTGGCCGGTGGCGGGCACCGCTCATGACAGCCGGTGGCCGATCCCCCGGGCCGTGCCGATGGTCCGGTCGCTGCCTGCCTCGCGCAGCTTGCGGCGTAGTCGGGTCAGGTACTGGTCGAGGGTGTTGTCGTGGACCTGGGCGCCCTCGGGCCAGCCGGCCCGGACCAGCTCGCGGCGGCGCACGATGTCGCCGGAAGCCGCCATGAGAGCGGCCAGGAGGCGGAACTCGGTGGGTGTCAGATCGACTCGGGTGCCTCGGACACCGACCACGTGCCGGACGGCGTCCAGGGTCAGGTCGCCCGCTGTGGCGGAAGGCGGCGGCGCGGACCGTTTGAGGGCTGCCCGCAGGCGGGCCGCGAGTTCTGCGAGGTGGAACGGCTTGGGCAGGTAGTCGTCGCCTCCGGCCGAGAACCCGGACAGCCGGTCGGGCAGGCGGTGATGGGCGGTCAGGAAGATGACGGGGGAGAGGAAGCCGTTCGCGCGCATCGCCTGGCACACGTCGCGTCCGTCGGCGTCGGGCAGCCCGATGTCGAGCACGGCGGCGGAGATGCCGGTGGTGGCCAGCCGCAGCGCGGTGGCGCCGTCCGGCGCGGGCACGGCATCGAAGTCCTCGTCGCGCAACCCGCGCATCAGCACGTCACGCAGGGCGTGATCGTCCTCGACGACCAGGATCGTGGGGCGCATGGTCCTCCTTCGGCTCTCGTGCCGCGTCCGTCCGTTCCGGCGCTGCGTCGGTCCGGTCCGCTGCCGTGTCCGTCCGGCCCGCCGCTGTGCTGCCCATCGGTTCTGCCGTCCCTCGCGCCGAGTCCGTTTCCGTGTCCGTCGTGCCGGGGGTCCATCGCTCGGGAAGCCAGCGGGCCACAGCGCACAGGCACACGCCCAGCCAGCCGAGGGCGAACAGCCAGCCGCCGACGACGTCGGTGAACCAGTGCACTCCGAGGTAGACGCGGGTCAGTCCGACCGACGCGCCCCACCCGCCGATGACCAGCGTGAGCGGGGTCCGGCCGCGCGGGCCGCGCACGCGGACGGCGATGATCAGAAGTCCCGCGGTGAGGGCCGCCGTGGTGGTGTGACCGGACGGGAACGCCCATCCCGAGGCATGTGTCGCCCAGTCCGCCAGGGGTGGCCTCGGCCGGGTGACGAGCGCCATCAGCGCGTACCGCAGCGCCTGGCCCGCACCGAGGCAGCCCAGAGAGAGCGCGACGGCCACCGCGCGCTGCCGGCGGGTGCGCCCCGCGACGACCGCGGCCAGCACCACCAGCGCGAACGGGACCACACCGGTCCCGGTGCCGGTCAGCCCGCGGGCGAACGCCACCGCCACGTCGGGCCGGTGGCCGGTGGACCACGCGAGCAAATCGGCGTCCGTGAACAGCGGTATGCCGGCGTGGCCCACCACGACCATGGTCAGCACGCCGAACGCCGTCCACGCGCCGAGGCCGCAGCTGCCGGCCAGGTCGGCGACCTCGCCGCGCCTCATGACACCACCAGCAGCGGACGCAGGCGGGTGGCCGTGAGCCGAGAGGCTGCGGCCTCCGCACGCCCGCGCAGTGCCGACATGACGAGCAGAGCAGCCAGAGCACCCACCACGACCCCTGCCAGCACGTCGTGGGGGTAGTGTGCGCCGACCCAGACACGCGAGGCCGCCATCGCGCAGGCGGCCACCGCGGCGACCGCGCCGAGCCGGCGGGAGACGAACAGCAGGGCGACGGCCGCCGCGGCGGCGATGGCCGCGTGATTGCTGGGGAAGGACCAGTCACCGGGCGCGGGACATGCCTCCAGCGTGGCCACCCGCAGGCTCCGGCAGGGGCGGTCCTCCCGCACCAGCAGCTTCAGCACCGCGTCCACCCCGTAGGAGACGACCACCACGAACGGTACGGCGAGTGCTGTCACCGACGCGGTGGCGCCCACCCACCGGGCACGCCACCAGCCGACGGCCATGAGCAGCGCGAACAGGGCGAGCCCGTACGTCGACCAGGCCGACACCGTGTCGTCCAGCCACGCGGGCGCGTGCCGGGCGAGGTTCACCACGTCGGTGTAGGCCGGGCCGTCGACCGACGAGCCGCTGAGCGCGAGAATCATCCGCGTGCCTCCTTCGCCTTCGCGTCCCGGCGCGAGCGGTACACCTCGGAGGCGACCGGAATCAGCGACAGGGCCACGATCACCGCGACGATCGGCAGCAGATAGCGGTCCACGTCGGGTACCGAGGAGCCCAGCGCGTAGCCCGCCAGAGTGAGACCCAGGCTCCACACCAGCCCGCCGGTCACCTGCCACACGGTGAACGTGCGCACAGGGACCCCCAGGGCGCCGGCCATCGGGTTCAGGACCGTGCGCACCACCGGAACGAAGCGGGCCAGCACGATCGCCTTCGCGTATCCGTAGCGCTCGAGCAGCTCCTCCGCGCGTCCCGCCCCGTCGTGCAGGCGGGCCGAGCGGCTGCGGGCGAGCAGCGAGCCGCCCGCTCTGCGGCCCAGGAGGTATCCGCACTGCGCGCCCGCAACCGCACCCACCGCCGCGGCGACCAGGAGCGGGACGAGTGACAGCTGCAGACCCCGGTCGGCGGTCCCGGTGCACAGCAGACCGGCCGTGAACAGCAGCGAGTCGCCCGGCAGGAAGAAACCGACCAGCAGCCCGGTCTCCGCGAACAGCACCACGCCCACGCCCAGCACGCCGAAGGCGGACAGCAGCGACCGGGCATCCAGCACATTGACGGCGAGCTGCGACGATAGGTGCATCGCTGTGGTCATCGTCGGGGGCCCCTTCATCCTTCTTCCGGACCGTCGGACGCGGCAGAACGGTGGCACGGCGGCATCCGACGACTGACTACAATCCTGTAGACGGTCTACTGAACTGTAGACGATGGCGGAATGAGGAACGTTCCCATGACAGACGCGAGGGACGAGAGGCGGCCGGCCGGCGAGCTCGAAGCCGCCGTCATGGCCGCTCTGTGGGCCGCCGGTGCCCCGCTCACGCCAGGGCGGGTGCAGACCGAACTCGACTTCGGCCTGGCGCGGACGACGGTCGCGACGATACTGGCCCGTCTGCATGAGAAGGGCGTCGTCAGCCGTGAGCGGCAGGGCCGTGGCTACGCCTACTTCCCCGTGCAGGACGCCGCCGGACTGACCGCCCGGCGCATGCACACCGAACTCGACCGGGACACCGACCGGGAGACGGTCCTCGCTCGCTTCGTCGCTCAGCTCAGCCCCGGCGACGAGGAGCACCTGCGCCGGCTTCTGGAAGGTGACGAGCGATGACCGTTCTGCTGTTCGTACCGCTGCTCCTGCCCTTCCTCGCGCCGACGCTGGCCCGCCGAACCCTCGACCGCCTGACCCCCGCCACCGCACTGTGGGTCCTCACGGCATCGGCCCTGGCACTGGCGGGAGCCTGCGTCGCCGCCCTCGGCGCCCTGGTCCTGACCGGACTGCTCAAACTCCCCGCCCTCGCCGCCCTCGGCGAACTCATCCACCCGCTGCGAACCCCCTCGGACCACCTCGTCCTCCCCGCCGCCATGGCGGCCACCGGAGCGCTCACCCTCAGCGCCTGGACCCTCGTACGCTCGGCCTTCCGGCAGGCCCGCGCCTTCCGTACCGCCCGCACGCAGGCCGGCCGCCGCCCCGCCGCAGGTGACCTGTGCGTGATCGACTCGCCCGATCCGGACGCGTACGCTCTGCCCGGACGGCCCCACCGCATCGTCGTCACCACCGCCATGCTGCGCAGCCTCGGCCCCGCCGAGCGTGAGGCCCTGTTCGCCCATGAACGCGCCCACAACCGCGCCGGCCACCACTACTTCCTGGCCGCCGCCGAACTCGCCGCCCACTGCCACCCCGCCCTGCGCACCACCCGCGCCACCATCCGGCTCGCCGCCGAGCGGGCCGCCGACGAGGCCGCCGCCGAGGTCACCGGAGACCGGCGCCTGATCGCCACGGCCATAGCCCGCGCCGCCCTGGCCGGCCACGCCTCCCCGTCCACGCGTCCCGACTTCGCACCCGCGGCGACGACCGGCCCGGTGCCGCAGCGTGTCGCCGCCCTCCTCGCACCCTCCGGGAAGCGCGCGCGCACCACCCGCCGTACCGCGTTCCTCCTCGTGGCCTGCACGGTCCTGTCCGTCGCCGCCGGAACAGCAGGCGTCGTCGACTTCCACCACGAGGTCGAGGTCGCCCAGGGCGAGGAGGGTCCATGACCGGTGCCGGTGCCGGTGCCGCAGCCAGGACGCGGCGCGGGTGTGCATGGCCCCATCGTGATCAGGCCCGGCCCGGAGAGGCCGGGAAAGCCGCGCGGCAGTCAGGATGCGTTCAGGCAACCGCTGGCAACGTCCTGCCCCATGACCTACGAACTTTCCGAGACTCCTGAGGCCGAACCGGGCGCGAGTACCTCCGCTCCCCCCTCCCACCGACTGCGCTGGAACAAGGTCCCCGAGGTCACCGCCTACTTCTGGATCATCAAGGTGCTGTGCACGACGGTCGGCGAGACCGCGGCCGACCTGCTCAACGAGAAGGCCGGCCTGGGCCTGACCGGCGTGTCCTTGCTCATGAGCGCGCTGCTCGCGGTGGTCCTGGTCGTCCAGTTCCGCACGACCGCCTACCGTGCGGGCGTGTACTGGCTCGCCGTCGCCCTGATCAGCGTCGTCGGCACGCTGATCAGCGACAACCTCACCGACAACATGGGCGTACCGCTGGAGACGAGCACGGCGGTGTTCGCGCTCGTCCTCGCGGTCGTCTTCGTCGTCTGGTACCGGCGTGAGCGGACCCTGTCGATCCACAGCATCGACACCACGAGCCGTGAGTCGTTCTACTGGCTGGCGGTCCTGTTCACCTTCGCCCTCGGCACGGCCGCCGGCGACCTGGTCTCCGAGCGCATGGACCTGGGCTACTGGCTCGCGGCGGTCCTGTTCGCGCTGGCCATCGCCGCCGTGGCGGTCGCGCACTTCGCGCTGGGCCTGGACGCGGTGTGGAGCTTCTGGATCGCCTACATCCTCACCCGCCCGCTCGGAGCCTCGATCGGCGACTACCTGTCCCAGCCGGCCGGCGACGGCGGCCTCGGCTTCGGCACCGTCGTCACGAGCGGGCTCTTCCTGGCGGTCATCCTCGGCCTGGTGGTGTACCTGATGGGGACCCGCAAGGACGTCGCGGACCCCGGGCGCGCGACGCGGCAGGCGGCCTGACGGCCGTCACCGCGGCCCCGCACGACAGCGTGCAGACCCGTCTGCGCCGAGACCCGCGCACCGGGCTTCTTGATGTGGACTGCACCGGCTCGCCGGGCCGGTCGCGTTCGTAGCGGCGTATGACCCGGCCGGTGGCCCGGTCGAGGTGGGCCAGGCGGGCCAGGCCGAACGGATCGGGGTTGGACTCCCAGGCTCAGGAGGAGGATTCGAAGGCTCCACAGGCGGAGCGGACTCCGGGCCCTTCACCTACAGAGGTTGCGCTGTTGGCTGCCGGCGGCCTCGGAGCCGGCGGAACGATGAGGTCGCAGACGATGCCGAGCGCCGCATCGATCAGCTCGGGACCTCCGCCTTCCGCACGCGCGGCATTGTCACCCGCCATGTGCAGCGCGGCGAAGGCAAGGCGGACGCGCAGGGACGCGACGGGGTCGTCCGGTGCAGCCAGGGCGTGGACCCCGAGGCTTCCGGCAGTGCCGGGCCCGTCGTAGTGAGAGAGGCATCAGCCCTTAGGTTGGGACCGGCCGTGTGAGATCCAGGGAGAGATGAGAGGGTCTGACGGGTGAGCGAGACACCACCGAACACCCTGCAATACCGCTTTGACGGGCCGGAAGACGCCCCCGTCCTGATCCTGGGTCCCTCCCTGGGTACCACCTGGCACATGTGGGACCGGCAGGTCCCGGAGCTCGTGAAGCACTGGCGGGTCTTCCGGTACGACCTCCCCGGGCACGGCGGCGCGCCGGCGTATCCGACCGGTTCCGTCACCGAGGTGGCCGGGCGGCTGCTCGCCACCCTCGACGCGCTCGGCGTCCAGCGGTTCGGGTACGCGGGCTGCGCGTTCGGCGGCGCGGTCGGGCTCGAGCTGGCGCTGCGCCACCCGCAGCGGCTCGCCTCCCTCGCCGTGATCGCGGCCTCGCCTCGCTTCGGTACGGCCGACGAGTTCCGCCGGCGCGGCGTGATCGTACGGACGAACGGGCTCGAGCCGATCGCGCGCTCGGCCCCGGAGCGGTGGTTCACGGGCGGGTTCGCCGCGGCCCAGCCCGCGATCACCGAATGGGCCGTGCAGATGGTGCGGACCACCGACCCGGGCTGCTACATCGCGGCCTGCGAGGCCCTCGCCGCGTTCGACGTCCGTGCCGAGCTCGGCCGCATCGGGGTGCCGACGCTCGTCCTGGTCGGCTCCGAGGACCGGGTCACCGGGCCCGCCGAGGCGCGCACCCTGGTCGCCGGCATCCCGGACGCCCGGCTGGCCGTCGTACCCGGCGCCTCGCACCTGGTGCCGGTGGAACAGCCCGCCGCCGTCACGGACCTGCTCGTACGGCACTTCTCCACCGCCTGGCAGAACGCCTTCGACTCGGCGACCGGCCAGACGGCGGTCCCGGCGGCCCCGGCACAGCCGGTTCCGGCCCCGCCCGCACCGGTGGCGCCCGTCGCCGAGATCGCGCCCGCCGTCGCGCAGCCCGAGGCGCTGGGCCGGCCCGATCCCTACGACGCCGGGATCAAGGTCCGCCGGGAGGTGCTCGGCGACGCGCACGTCGACCGGGCGCTGGCCTCCGCGGACGCGTTCTCCGGGGACTTCCAGGAGTTCGTCACCCGGTACGCGTGGGGCGAGATCTGGGACCGTCCCGGCCTGGACCGGCGCACCCGCAGCTGTGTCACGCTCACCGCGCTGGTCGCGGGCGGTCACCTCGACGAGCTCGTCTTCCACACCCGCGCCGCCCTCCGCAACGGCCTCACCCCGGACGAGATCAAGGAAGTGCTGCTCCAGGCCGCCGTGTACTGCGGTGTCCCGGCCGCGAACAGCGCCTTCAAGGTGGCGCAGCAGGTCATCCGGGAGGAGACCACCCCCCAGGAGTGAGCGCCCGGGCCCCGAGGGCCGCCGCGCGCCCGGTGCGCCGCCGCACTCTCCCCGGTGCGGCAGGACGGAGCCGGGTGCCGGGAGCACCACCCTGCGCGGCCCCTCGGCGCGTCGGCGGAGGCAGGATGGACGCATGAAGCTCACGAAGAAGTCGCACGCCTGCATCCGTCTGGAGAAGGACGGGCGGACGCTCGTCCTCGATCCGGGTGGGTTCAGCGAGGAGGACGCCACGGCCGGCGCGGACGCGATCCTCGTGACCCACGAGCACCCGGACCACTTCAGCGAGGAGCGGCTGCGGGCCGCCATGGAGGCCAACCCGGCCGCCGCGATCTGGACCCTGAAGTCCGTCGCGGAGAAGATCTCCGCCGCCTTCCCGGGCCGGGTGCACACCGTCGGGCACGGGGACACCTTCACCGCCGCGGGTTTCGACGTGCAGGTGCACGGCGAACTGCACGCGGTGATCCACCCGGACATCCCGCGCGTCACCAACGTGGGCTACCTGATCGACGGCGGCCGCGTCTTCCATCCCGGCGACGCCCTCACCGTGCCCGACCGGAGCGTCGAGACGCTGATGCTGCCGGTCATGGCCCCCTGGAGCAAGATCTCCGAGGTCATCGACTACGTCCGCGAGGTGAAGCCGCAGCGCGCGTACGACATCCACGACGCCCTGCTCACCGACCTCGCCCGGCCGATCTACGACAACCAGATCGGCAGCCTGGGCGGCTCGGAACACCTGCGGCTGGCGCCGGGAGCGTCCGCGGAGGTCTGAGCGACCGCGTTGTCGTACCCGCCCGGTAGGTTGGACGGCATGCGCATCGCCACCTGGAACGTGAATTCGATCACCGCCCGACTCCCGAGGCTGCTGGCCTGGCTGGAGAGCAGCGGCACCGACGTGCTGTGCATCCAGGAGACCAAGACCACCCTCGAGGCCTTCCCGGCCGACCAGCTGCGCGAGCTGGGCTACGAGTCGGCGGTGCACGCCACGGGCCGGTGGAACGGAGTGGCGGTGCTCTCCCGCGTGGGCCTGGAGGACGTGGTCACGGGCCTGCCCGGCGACCCTGGCTACGAGGGCGTGCAGGAGCCCCGCGCCCTCTCCGCGACCTGCGGCCCGGCCCGCGTCTGGTCGGTGTACGTGCCGAACGGACGCGAGGTCGGCCACCCGCACTACGCGTACAAGCTCCAGTGGTTCGAGGCGCTGAGGGCGGCCGTCGCGGGTGACGCGGCGGGCAGCCGCCCGTTCGCGGTCCTCGGGGACTACAACGTCGCGCCGACGGACGAGGACGTCTTCGACGTCGCCGCCTTCGAGGGCGTCACCCATGTCACCCCGGCCGAGCGCGCCGCCCTCGCCTCCCTGCGCGAGACCGGCCTCTCGGACGTGGTCCCGCGCCCCCTCAAGTACGAGCAGCCGTTCACCTACTGGGACTACCGCCAGCTCGCCTTCCCCAAGAACCGCGGCATGCGCATCGACCTCGTCTACGGCAACGAGACCTTCGCCAAGGCCGTCACCGACGCCTACGTGGACCGCGAGGAGCGCAAGGGCAAGGGCGCCTCGGACCACGCGCCGGTCGTGGTGGACCTGGACGTGTAGCCGCCGGGGACGCGCGGCGAAGCCCTACCGACCCGCGAAGACAACTCCCAGGGCGCCAGCAGCCGCAGATCCACGGAATCCGCCAGCGCCGCCAGCCCCGCGTCCCCCGGATGCAGATGATCCCCGCTGTCGTAGGCGGGACGCAGCCGCGCCGGGCGGTGCGGATCCCGCAGCACCGCGTCGAAGTCGAGGACCCCGTCGAACTCGTCGTTGTCCCGGATCCACGCGTTCACCGCGACCCGCTGCGCGTCCGCCGCCGCGGTGCACAGGGTCTCGCCCTCGCAGGGCGCGATCGTCGCGGCGAGGACCCGGATCCCGCGGGCGTGGGCCCGGTCCGCGATCTCGCTCAGCCCCGCCGTCACCTGGTCCGCGGACGCGCCCCAGCGCACGTCGTTGACGCCCTGGAAGACGACCGCCGTACGGGCCGAGGTCTGCGCGAGGACATCACGGTCGAGGCGGTGCAGGGCGCTCACCCCGCCGCTGTCGGTGGAGACCCCGTCGCCGGGATAGCGGTCGGTGACCACGCGGTTCGCCGAGACGCCCTGGTTGAGGACGCCGTAGCGGGGGATGCCGGAGGAGGCGCGGATGCGGTCGGCGAGCAGGTCGGGCCAGCGCCGGTCGGTGTCCGGCGCCGACTTCTCCCCGTCGGTGACGGAGTCGCCGAGCACCACCACGGAACCGGGGCCGCCGCCCACGTCCACTCCGGTCAGCAGCGGCCAGCTGGTGATCGTGGAGGTGTACGCGTCGGGCGCCGAGTCGCCGGCGTGGTCGCCGGGCTCGCTGACGTACGAGCGCTGCACCGCGAGCCGGTGCACGGGCGCCGCGGTCACCGTCCCCGGCAGATGGAAGCTGACGAGCAGACCGGCGTCCGCGGGCACGTCGAAGCCCACGGGATCGCTGAACGCCTGGGCGCCCGCGGGGACGGTGGTCCCGGCCGCCCCCCGGAAGGACAGCGGGACGGGCGCGGCGGCCGGACGCGCACCCGTCGCCTGGACCGCAACCGTCGCGCCACCGATGTCCACCGGTGCGGACGCGAAGGTGTTGTCGAGCCGGACGCGCAGGCGCGACCCGCCCACCGAGGTGTGCACCACCAGGCGCAGCGTCCGGTCCGTCCAGGGACCGACGGCCTGGTAGCCGGAGGTCGCCGCGGCCCAACTGCCCGTCCAGGCGCGCGTCGAGGGACGCACCGCGAGCGCGAACACGTGCAGTCCCCGGTTCCGGGGGAGCCGCACGGAGGCGACCTCGCGGCCCCGCGCGAGCGGCACCGTGACGACGTACAGTCGCGTCTTCTCGGCGAGCCGGCCGTCCGGCGTGTTGAGGTGCGGCAGCGCCACGGCCTTGGTGGCGAGCGGACCGACGCGCCAGTCGGGGGCGGTCAGCCGGTACGAGGAGACGGAGCCGTTCGCGTACCGGACCGCGCCCGTGCCGCTCACGTCACCGCCGCCGGTGCCGGCGACGAGGAACGCGAGCGCGTCCCCGCGGCCCCGCAGCCGCACCGCCTGTCCGTCGGCGCGCACGTTGTCGGGCTCGCCCGCCCCGCGGCGCGGCCAGGTCAGCCGGGCGCCCTGGACCGTCAGCGTGCGACCGGGCGTCCAGCCCGCGGCCGTCAGGTCCCGTGCCGACAGGGAGCGTCCAGAACCGTCGAAGTCGGCTTCGCCCGGCCGTGCGTCGTCGCTGACCGCAGTGTTGTCGAAGAACCGCTCCAGGGGAAGCGGACCGGCTTGCGGGGCCCGGGCAGGGGCCGCGGACTCGGCGTACGCGACGGGCGGGCCGGCGAGCGACAGGCCGAGGATCACGGCCGCTCCCCAGAGACATCGGCGCATCCCGGTTCCTCCCAGAGCGGTGACCGACGGGGTGACAGGTGCACCATGAAGCTAGGGAGGCGACGGGTACGCGTCAATGAGCCGCGTCCGAACGAGCGGTGAACTCACCCGGTGTCAGGTCGCCCCGGGCGCCAGGGGGCCCGGCACACACCGGAGTTGTCCGGTCGGCCTGGGCGGCGACGGCGACGGCGTCGGCGCCGTCGCCGGCGGAGAGGAGCGTCGCGGCGGCGAGGGGGCCCCGCAGGGCGGCCGGGTGCCGCCCGCCTCTGGTGGCGGTCCACACGCCCGGATGGCACTCCGTGGTGCAGTACCCCGTGGCCGAGCCGGGTCCGTCCGGGCCGGTGCCGCTGGAGACGGTCACCCTGAGGCTGGAGGCACTCGCGCATCCGGTACGCCTGCGGCTGCCGCGCACCCTGGCCCGCGGCCCGCACACCACCGGCGAACCGGCCCACGCCTGGGAGGTCTCACCCCCCGAGATCCCCCGCCACCTCGCCGTCCTGCGCCGAGCTGCTCCCCGGCCCCTCGACGGGCGCGGTCAAGGTGGATGATTCCGTGATCAACTGCCGCACGATACATTCGTGGACATGCCGGGAACGCGGGCCCGTCGGCGAACGTTCCCCGATGGAGAGGCCGGTGATGGACATCCCCTTCCTGGACAGGTGGCGCAGGCGGCACCTCACGGGGCGCAGTCAGGTGCTCGCCGCGGCCTTCGAGGACGACCCCGAGGGCGTGGCCGAGCTGCTCTCGGAGTGCGAGCTGCTCCGCTCCCAAGCCGCCATGGCCGGACTCGAACTGGACGACTCCCCGGCCTCGTTGACCGCTCTGGACCAGCTCCTGCCCCGCTGGCGGGACGACCCGGAGGCGCTGCCCTGGCTGGCGAACGACGCGGGCCTCTATCTCGGCTCGGTCGTCGTGCGGACGGTCCCCGGCGCCTCCTGGCACGTGTGGCCCGGCGGCGCCCCCGCGGTGCGCCTCGCGTCGGGCCGTGAGATCCCGGTCGTCGAGGCCGGCCTGGACTGGGCGGTGCACGGCGCCCCGCAGCTCTCGCAGGTCTACGCGGAGGCCGCGGAGGCGTGACAGCCGCCGTCCGGATCACCCCGGCCCCGCGGTGTCCGGTGGCCGGCAGGGCGTGGGGTCCGCGGGGCGGCACCGCCTCGCCGTCGTCGCGGTCCCCTCAAATACGGTTAATCGCGGGCAGGGCGTGTCGCTCGGTGCGTCCCGTTGCGCGTGGATAGTTTGCGCTGACCGACACGGCTGAGAGTGGGCAGGTCCGGGATGGCCGTCGATCCGCTGATCGAACTGCATGGCGTGAACAAGTACTACGGCGAGCTGCATGTCCTGCAGGACATCGATCTCACCGTCGGCAAGGGGGAGGTGGTCGTGGTCATCGGCCCCTCGGGGTCGGGCAAGTCCACACTGTGCAGGGCGATCAACCGGCTGGAGACGATCCACTCCGGGTCGATCAAGCTCGACGGGCAGCCGCTGCCCGACGAGGGCAAAGCCCTCGCCAGGCTCCGCGCCGAGGTCGGCATGGTCTTCCAGTCCTTCAATCTCTTCGCCCACAAGACGGTTCTGCAGAACCTCTCACTGGGTCAGATCAAGGTCCGCGGCCGCAAGAAGGCCGAGGCCGACAAGCGCTCGCACGAACTCCTCGACCGGGTGGGTGTCGCCGAGCAGGCCGACAAGTACCCGGCGCAGCTCTCGGGAGGCCAGCAGCAGCGCGTGGCCATCGCCCGCGCCCTCGCCATGGACCCCAAGGCACTCCTGTTCGACGAGCCGACCTCGGCCCTCGACCCGGAGATGATCAACGAAGTCCTCGAGGTCATGCAGCAACTCGCCCGCGACGGCATGACGATGGTCGTCGTCACCCACGAGATGGGCTTCGCGAGGTCGGCCGCCAACCGCGTCGTCTTCATGTCCGACGGCCGCATCGTCGAGGACCGCACCCCCGAGGAGTTCTTCACCGACCCGCACAGTGACCGCGCCAAGGACTTCCTCTCCAAGATCCTCAAGCACTGAGCGGGGGCGCATCGCATGATCCGCACGACAGGTGCGCTCCGCGCGCCCCGCCTCCGCCGGATCCAGGTCACGCCGTACGCGCCCGCTCCGAGGTCCGCACGGGCCGAACTGCTTCCTGTGCAAAGCCGGTTGGCCGTGATGTCGAGGGGCGTGTCCCCCTCGCCGCCGGTCGCCCGCGGAGGGTTCCGCACCTCCGGGCAACGGGTCGCGCCGAACCTCGACTACGATTTGCTGTTCATCCCCGCGGTGACGGTGACCTCGCCGATCCGCACCGGGATGTGCGGGCCGCTCGTCCGGTACACCCTCGGGTGTTCCGGTGCGAACGGCGCAGTCCCGAGACCGAGGCCGCGGCACCGGCCGAACCAGGGACGCTGCTGCCGGGTGTGCAGTAGCTGAGAGGGCCAGGCCCGCCCGGCAGCAGCCGGAGATCACTGCTCGCGCAGGGGCACCGTCACATACGACGGGTCGTGTTCCGGCGAGGAGAAGGTCAGCTGCGCGCCGGTCGGGTTGTGCTCGATGTAGAGCGGGTCGACCGTGTCGACCACCAGCGCGAGCCGATGCCCTGCCGGGACGTCGTAGGCCGTGGAGAACAGCTCCAGGTCGACGCCGAACGGCTTGCCGGGCGTCTGCCCGTGGAAGGTGTACGGCGCGTGGCCGACCAGCTTGCCGAGGCCGAGCGGGCCCACGTCGTAGAGGTACGCGACGAGGGTGCCGCTCTCCTTGGTGCCGGTGACCGTGGTGTGCAACCGGGGCGTGCCGCGCACCTGCTGGGCGGTCGGGTACGCAGACGACTGCCACACGGCGGCCCAGCGGCGCGGCAGCAGCGGGACCGAGGCCGTCGGCGGCAGCTGGGCGAGCTGGTCCAGGAGGCTGGAGAGGACGACGACCCCGCCGTTCGCGCCCGAGTCGACGTTCGTGTGGATGGTCCTCTCGCCCGCGAGGGAGAGCTTCCGGCCGGCGGCGCCCACGGACTTCCAGTCCGGGTAGCCCTCGTAGCCGCCCGTCGAGCGCGGCTTGAGCCGGACCGGCTGCTCGCGGTCGACGCCGTTGTCCTCGCCCTTGAGGTAGTGGTCGAACCACCTGCCCGTGTCCGTCCACACGTCGTTGGGGAGCCCGAGCAGGCCGGTCGCCTCGGCGGTGGCGTGGTCACCGGGGCGGAACTGCAGACGTTTGGGGCCGGTCAGCCGCTCGTAGAAGTCGGCGTACTGGTTGGGCGGGAAGATCGAGTCGCCCCAGGCGTTGGCGAGCATGACCGCCGTACCGTTGGCGTTGATCCGGTCGACGGCATAAGCAGCGGAACGTTTCTTCCCCCAGTCGATCATCTCCTGCTCCTTCGACAGGTTCGAGCCGAGGAAGTTCTTCAGGGTCTCCTGGAGTTCGGCGCTGGGGCGGCCGGTGAGGTAGCCCGTGCCGCCCAGGAGCGCGGCGGCCTGGACGTGCTGGGTGCGGCCGGAGTAGATCGAGTCGATGAGGTCGGCCCAGCCGCTGAGGGCTGCCACGGCCTTGACGCGCTCGTCCTGTGCGGCGGCGAGCAGACTGATGCCGGCCCCGTACGAGACGCCCGCCATGCCGACCTTCGCGGCGTCGGCCGGAGTGTGCGCCAGCGCCCAGTCGATCACCTTGGACGCGTCGGCGGTGTCCGGCGGCCCGGCCACTTCTATCTCCCCGCCGGACTGCCAGAATCCCCGGGAGTTGTAACTGACCACCACATAGCCGGAGTCGGCCAGCTTCTGCGCCTGGGCGAGGTACTCGATCTGCGGCACGGACCAGCTCGTGGGCAGCACGAGCAGCGGGTAGCGCCGGGTGCCGTCGGAGCCCGCGGGCGTGATCACGTTGGCCCTGAGGACCGTGCCGCCGTCCCCGGCGATGTCGACGAAGCGGACGTCCGCCGTGCTGCTCGTGGCAGGCGCCGCCTGCGCGGTGGGGGCGAGGCCGAGGGCGGTGCCGGCGATCAGGGTCGCCGAGACGGCTCCTGCGGCGGTGGTTCGCAGGGCCTTGCGCGGGTGTCCCACGGGATCACTCCTCACTCGTGTCAGTGCAAAGTGACCCGAAGGTAGCCGCGGAGACTTACTCCGGGTAACCCGTCGGTAAGTTACGTGCGAGTAACGATTGTTGAAGTGTTCATTTCGTGCGCGACCGCGACGAGTCCGACGGCATCGGGCCCGTAACCGCGAGTCGACGACCTCCGGCACGCGCGCCGGACCGTGGTCGAGGCGGTCCTGACGGGCGGCGTGGAGGGGAGTTACGCTGCGCGGACGGCTGTTGACTGGAGGTACGGATGCGTCGCCCTGTGGCACGGAGTCTGGCGGTTCTGGCGGCTTCGGCCGCGATGGTGTCGGTGGGCGCGGCGGCGCCGCCCTCGGCCGGTGCCGCGGAGAAGGTGCCGGTCGCCGTCGGCTACGGCGGCGCCGTGGCGAGCGTCGACGCGGACGCCTCCGCCGCCGGGATCGAGGTCCTGAAGAACGGCGGCAACGCGGTCGACGCGGCGGTCGCCACGGCGGCGGCGCTCGGCGTCACCGAGCCGTACTCGGCGGGCGTGGGAGGGGGCGGCTACTTCGTCTACTACGACGCCAAGTCCCGTAAGGTGCACACGATCGACGGCCGGGAGACCGCCCCGCTCACCGCCGACGAGAACCTGTTCGTGGAGGACGGGAAGCCGGTCCCGTTCGCGGACGCCGTCACCAGCGGGCTGGGCGTGGGCACGCCGGGGACGCCGGCCACCTGGCAGGAAGCCCTGGACGGCTGGGGCAGCAAGCCGCTCGGCTCCCTCCTGAAGCCCGCCGAGCGGCTGGCCCGCAACGGCTTCACGGTCGACGCGACCTTCCGCTCCCAGACCGAGTCCAACCAGGCCCGCTTCGCGGACTTCCCGGACACGGCCGACCTGTTCCTGCCCGGCGGCGCGCTGCCGGTGGCCGGGTCGACCTTCAAGAACCCCGATCTGGCGCGCACCTACCGGGAGTTGGGCCGCCGTGGGGTGGACGCGATCTACCACGGCGAGCTGGGCCGGGACATCGTCGACACGGTGAACGATCCGCCGGTGGACCCCGCGTCGGGACGCGTGGCCCGCCCCGGGGAACTCACGCTGAAGGACCTGGCCGCCTACGAGGCGAAGCGGCAGGCGCCGACGAAGACGTCGTACCGAGGTCTGAAGGTCTACTCGATCGCCCCCTCCTCCTCGGGCGGCACCACGGTCGGGGAGGCGCTCAACATCCTGGAGCGGACCGACCTCTCCAGGGCGAGCGAGGTCCGGTACCTGCACCGCTTCATCGAGGCGAGCCGGATCGCGTTCGCGGACCGCGGGCGCTGGGTGGGCGACCCCGCCTTCGAGGACGTACCGGCCAAGGAACTGCTGTCGCAGCGGTACGCGGACTCGCGCGCGTGCCTGATCAAGGACGACGCGGTGCTCACCAGCCCGCTGGCGCCCGGTGACCCGAGGCACCCGGCCGCCTGCAACACCGCGGGAACGGCGGCTCCCACGACGTACGAGGGCGAGAACACGACGCATCTGACGGCCGCCGACAAGTGGGGCAACGTCGTCGCCTACACGCTGACCATCGAGCAGACCGGCGGCAGCGGCATCACGGTCCCCGGACGCGGCTTCCTGCTCAACAACGAGCTCACCGACTTCTCCTTCACCCCGGCGAGCCCCGGCGTCCACGACCCGAACCTGCCGGGCCCGGGCAAGCGTCCCCGTTCCTCGATCGCCCCGACGATCGTCCTCGACCGGCACGACCGGCCGGTCGTGGCCCTCGGTTCCCCGGGCGGTGCGACCATCATCACCACGGTGCTGCAGACCCTCACCGGCTTCGTCGACCGGGGACTGCCGCTGGTCGACGCCATCGCAGCGCCGCGGGCCAGCCAGCGCAACCAGACGACGACCGAGCTCGAACCGGCCCTGTGGAACAGCCCGTTGCGGGCCCGGCTGGAGTCCCTCGGGCACGGCTTCCGGCAGAACCCGGAGATCGGCGCCGCCACGGGCGTGCAGCGACTGCCGGACGGGAAGTGGCTCGCGGCGGCGGAGCGGGTGCGCCGGGGAGGCGGCTCGGCGATGGTGGTGCGGCCCGGCCGGTAACGCATTTCAGTTCCGGCCCGGGCGCCAGGGGGCGCCCGGGCCGGACGTCGCGGCCGAGGAAGCGCGAGCCGCGGGAGCGACCGCTCCCGCCTGAAAACTCCCCGTAGCCGTCCCGTAACACGACTGGTGTTCGCTACCGGGTCGGAGCACTCCAGTCGGGGCGGGGAGTTGGGCGATGGCTGTGGAACAACTCACGTTCGAAGTACGGGAGTTCGCTGCCTATCTGAACGGTCTTGTGACACGCCTCGACCAGAGCGGCGGCTGGTGCGGGGTCTTCTGGCAGCGTGACCCCGACGGCATGCGTGCCTGCCTGGACGGCTGGGAGGTGCCGCCCTGGGACGTCGTGGAGGCGCTCCTCCAGGACCTCGCGGCGGAGTACGGCTCCGGAGTCGCCGCCGGGGAGGCGGAGCGGGCCCGCGCGCTGCACGGGGCCTCGCTCGCCGCGTTCGATGCCCGGCCCGGCGGCCGTGACGCCCTCGGGGACCGCCTCGACGTGATGCTCCGCGAGCAGCGCTACGCCGTCGAACGCCAAGCCGAACTCGGGCGCCTGCTGGGTACCGCCGCCTCCCGGGAGGAGGCCGCCTCGATCCGCCTCGACCTGGACTGGGCCCGCGACGACCACGACCGTGCCACGGCGCGCTGCGCGGAGCTGCGCCGGCGGATGCGGGAACTGGACCGCCGGGCCGGGCGCGCCCGCGAGCGGCGAGGGGTGGACCTCCCGGCCGACGGGGGCGGGGCCGGGCCTTCCCCAACGGGGGACCCGAGGGGCGGGGCGCCCGCTTCCTGGTCGGCGTTCGGGGTGCAGCAGACGCCGGACCGCGGGGACGGGCCCGGGACCCCGAACACCCCGCACCCCGCCGGGTACGTCGACGCCGCTCACCTCGCGGAGGCCCGGGCGGACGCGTACGCCGCTCACCCGGTCGCGGCCGACCTTTCCACCTCCGGCGCTCACCCGTTCGTGGCCGACCCGCGCCCTGACACGTACGCCGCTCACCCGGTCGCGGCCGACGAGGGCGCGTACGCCGCTCACCCGGACCCGGCCGACCCCGGCCCTGAGGTGTACGCCGCTCACCCGACCCCCGTCGTCGACCCCGGCGCCACGCCCGCCGCGCCCGCGGTCTCCGTGGCCAAGCCGCGCTCCAAGCGCCGCGCCCGCGGCGGGGCCCGGTTCGCCGGGATGGTGGAGGCGGACGACGCCCGTGTCGCCGTCCCCGCGGAGCCGGGTCCGGGTCCCGGCCGCCGTACGCCCCGGGGCGCCCGCTTCGCGGGAGCCGCCGAGGAGGCCGCGCGCCCGCAACCCCGCAGACAGCCGCTGGACGACGAGGGAAGGCGGGACACCGTGGACACCGTCGCGGCCCTGGTGCGCCTGCGTGCCGAGGGCCGCAGCGGCGAGGCGCACGCCCTGCTCGTCGAGGCGGCGTACTGGCCCGCCGCCCGCTTCCCGCTGCTCGCCGCCGAACTGCACCGGGCGGGCCTGGACGCCGACTGGGCCACACTGCTGTGGGAGGCGGCCTCGCTGCCCGCCGGCCGGCTGGTCGCCGCGGCGGACGCCCTCGTCGCGGCGGGCCGCGTCGCGGACGGCCGGCAGATGCTGCGCCAGGGCGTCGCCCGGCCCGCCCCTGAGATGGGGGCCGCCGTACTGGAACTGGCGGCGGCGGGCCGGGACCGGGACGTCCGCGCGCTGCTCGACGCCTACGTACGGGTCCGCCCGCCCGAGGAGGCCGCCCGCAGCGTGGCCGCGGACCCGCTCCACCTGGTCCCCCTGCTGCTGGAGTCCGCCCGCGGCGCCTCCGAGGAGTGCTACTGGGACCTCGTGCACGCGCTCCGGGTCGCCGGGTTCGCCGCCTGAACCGGCGTCCCGGTGGCCCGCGCTCACCCACAGGAGTGTGAAACATGATCGACTCAGCGGGTTCACGACGATGGTCTTGGCAAGGCCGCCGCGGAGGCTTACTTTCGAGCCTCTACAGCCTTTGTCTACGGGCGTAGAAGCTCTCTGACGTCCCGTCGAAGGAGCACACCATGGCCAACGTCGTACGCGCCGCCCTGGTCCAGGCCACCTGGACCGGCGACACCGCATCCATGATCGCCAAGCACGAGGAACACGCGCGCGAGGCGGCCCGCCAGGGCGCGAAGGTCATCGGATTCCAGGAAGTCTTCAACGCGCCCTACTTCTGCCAGGTCCAGGAGCCGGAGCACTACCGCTGGGCGGAACCGGTACCGGACGGCCCGACCGTCCGCCGGATGCAGGACCTCGCCCGGGAGACCGGCATGGTGATCGTCGTGCCCGTCTTCGAGGTCGAGCAGTCCGGTTTCTACTACAACACCGCGGCCGTGATCGACGCCGACGGCAGCTACCTCGGCAAGTACCGCAAGCACCACATCCCGCAGGTCAAGGGCTTCTGGGAGAAGTACTACTTCAAACCGGGCAACCTCGGCTGGCCGGTCTTCGACACCGCGGTCGGCAGGGTCGGCGTCTACATCTGCTACGACCGCCACTTCCCGGAGGGCTGGCGTCAACTCGGCCTCAACGGCGCCCAGCTCGTGTACAACCCGTCCGCCACCCACCGCGGTCTGTCCTCGCACCTGTGGCAGCTCGAACAGCCCGCCGCCGCCGTCGCCAACGAGTACTTCATCGCGGCGATCAACCGGGTCGGCATCGAGGAGTACGGCGACAACGACTTCTACGGAACGTCGTACTTCGTCGACCCGCGCGGCCAGTTCGTGGGGGACGCGGCGAGCGACAGGACCGAGGAACTCCTCGTCCGCGACCTCGACTTCGACCTGATCGAGGACGTGCGGCAGCAGTGGGCGTTCTACCGGGACCGCCGTCCGGACGCGTACGAGGGGCTGGTGCGGCCGTGACCGGCCTGTACGCACGCCACCGGGCCGTCCTGCCCGACTGGCTCGCGCTCTACTACGCCGAACCGATCGAGATCACCCACGGCGAGGGCCGTCACGTCTGGGACGCCGGCGGCAACAAGTACCTCGACTTCTTCGGCGGCATCCTCACGACGATGACGGCGCACGCCCTGCCCGAGGTGACCAAGGCGGTCAGCGAGCAGGCCGGGCGGATCATCCACTCCTCGACGCTCTACCTGAACCGGCCGATGGTCGAACTCGCCGAGCGCATCGCCCAGTTGTCCGGAATCCCGGACGCGCGGGTCTTCTTCACCACGTCCGGCACCGAGGCCAACGACACCGCCCTGCTGCTCGCCACCGCGTACCGGCGGAGCAACCAGATCCTGGCGATGCGCAACAGCTACCACGGCCGCTCCTTCAGCGCGGTCGGCATCACCGGCAACAAGAGCTGGTCACCCACCTCGCTGTCACCCCTCCAGACGCTGTACGTCCACGGCGGTGTCCGCTCCCGCGGCCCGTATGCCGGCCTGGGCGACGCCGACTTCATCGCCGCCTGCGTCGCCGACCTGAAGGACCTGCTCGGCCACGTGCGCGCGCCCGCGGCCCTGATCGCCGAACCCGTCCAGGGCGTCGGCGGTTTCACGGCACCCCCCGACGGCCTGTACGCGGCCTTCCGCGAGGTCCTCGCGGAGCACGGCATCCTCTGGATCGCCGACGAGGTGCAGACCGGCTGGGGCAGGACGGGCGAGCACTTCTGGGGCTGGCAGGCACACGCCGCGGCAGGCCCGCCCGACATGCTGACCTTCGCCAAGGGCATCGGCAACGGCATGTCCGTCGGAGGAGTCGTGGCCCGCGCCGAAGTCATGAACTGCCTCGACTCCAACAGCATCTCGACCTTCGGCGGCTCCCCGGTGACGATGGCCGCAGGACTCGCGAACCTCACCTACCTCCTCGAACACGACCTCCAGGGCAACGCCCGCCGGGTCGGCGGTCTGCTCATCGAGCGGCTGCGGGCCGTCGCCGCGCAACTGCCGGAGGTACGGGAGGTGCGCGGGCGCGGACTCATGATCGGCATCGAGCTGGTCAAGCCCGGCACGGGCGAGGCGCACCCGGAGGCCGCCGCGGCGGTCCTGGAGGCGGCCCGCGGGGCGGGCCTCCTGGTCGGCAAGGGCGGTGGCCACGACACCAGCGTGCTGCGCATCGCCCCTCCGCTGTCGCTGACCGTCGCCGAGGCGGAGGAGGGCGCCGCGATCCTCGACCGGGCGCTGAGAAGCACCCTGCAGCGGTGACGGGTCGTCCCCCGCCCGGCGCGGGGAGCCGGGGCCGGCCAGGGTGGCCCATCGTCCCTTCCCCCTCAGCGAGTTGAACGAAGAGGTGCAGACCCTCGATCCCACGGATTCACAGCAGCGGTATTGCCTCAGTGCCCGCGGGCCCGGTGGATCCGGCGCAGCGGGCGAACCGGAAGGAGAGGGAGCATGAGCCGTACCGTCATCCGCGGTGGCCTCGTCATCACCGCGTCCGACGAGATCCACGCCGACGTCCTGATCGAGGACGGACGCATCGCCGCGCTGGCCGCGTCGGGCACCCCGGCCGCCGGGGCGTGGACGGCCGAGCGGCTGATCGACGCCACCGGGAAGTACGTGATTCCGGGCGGCGTCGACGCCCACACCCACATGGAGCTGCCGTTCGGCGGCACCTCCGCCTCCGACTCCTTCGAGACCGGTACCCGGGCCGCGGCCTGGGGCGGCACCACCACGATCATCGACTTCGCGGTGCAGAGCCCCGGCCACTCGCTGCGTGAGGGCCTGGACACCTGGAACGCCAAGGCCGACGGCACATGCGCGATCGACTACGGCTTCCACATGATCGTGTCCGATGTGAACCAGGAGACGCTCAAGGAGATGGATCTGCTGGTGGGGGAGGGCGTCACCTCCTTCAAGCAGTTCATGGCCTACCCCGGCGTCTTCTACAGCGACGACGGCCAGATCCTGCGCGCCATGCAGCGCTCCGCCGAGAACGGCGGCCTGATCATGATGCACGCCGAGAACGGCATCGCGATCGACGTCCTCGTCGAGCAGGCGCTGGCCCGCGGCGAGACCGATCCGCGCTACCACGGCGAGGTCCGCAAGGCCCTCCTGGAGGCCGAGGCAACCCATCGCGCCATCAAGCTCGCGCAGGTCGCGGGGGCACCCCTGTACGTCGTGCACGTCTCCGCGCAGGAGGCCGTCGCCGAAATCACCCGCGCCCGCGACGAGGGCCTCAACGTGTTCGGCGAGACCTGCCCGCAGTACCTGTTCCTCTCGACGGACAACCTCGCCGAACCCGGGTTCGAGGGCGCGAAGTACGTGTGCTCCACCCCGCTGCGCCCGAGGGAGCACCAGGCCGCCCTGTGGCGCGGGCTGCGGACGAACGACCTCCAGGTGGTCTCCACCGACCACTGCCCCTTCTGCTTCACCGGCCAGAAGGACCTCGGCCGCGGCGACTTCTCGAAGATCCCCAACGGTCTGCCGGGCGTCGAGAACCGCATGGACCTGCTCCACCAGGCCGTCGTCGACGGGCACATCTCGCGTCGCCGCTGGATCGAGATCGCCTGCGCGACCCCGGCCCGGATGTTCGGCCTGTACCCGAAGAAGGGCACCATCGCACCCGGCGCCGACGCCGACGTGGTCATCTACGACCCGCGCGCCGAACAGGTCATGTCCGCCGGGACGCACCACATGAACGTCGACTACTCCGCCTACGAGGGCAAGCACGTCACCGGCCGGGTGGAGACGGTGCTCTCGCGGGGCGAACTCGTCATCACCGAGCGGGAGTTCACCGGACGTGCGGGGCACGGCGTCTACACCCCCCGCTCGACCTGTCAGTACCTGAACTAGGAGCGGCGCCCATGGACTTCGGACTCGTCCTGCAGACCGACCCGCCCGCCTCGCGGGTCATCAGCCTGATGAAGCGCGCGGAGCGCAACGGCTTCAGCCACGGCTGGACCTTCGACTCGGCCGTCCTGTGGCAGGAACCCTTCGTCATCTACAGCCAGATCCTCGCCAACACCGAGAAGCTGACGGTCGGCCCGATGGTCACCAACCCGGGCACGCGCACCTGGGAAGTCACCGCCTCCACCCTCGCCACCCTCAACGACATGTACGGCAACCGCACGGTGTGCGGCATCGGGCGCGGTGACTCGGCGATGCGGGTCGCCGGACGCAAACCCAACACCCTCGCCAGGATCAGCGGGGCCATGAAGGTCATCCGCGCCCTCGGCCGCGGCGACGAGGCCGACCTCGGCGGCACGGTCGTCCGGTTCCCGTGGGTCAGGCCCGGCGCCGAACTCCCCGTCTGGATGGCCGCGTACGGGCCCAGGGCGCTGAAGATGGCGGGGGAGGAGGCCGACGGCTTCATCCTCCAGCTCGCCGACCTCTATCTGACCGAGTACATGGTCAAGGCCGTGAAGCGGGCCGCGGCCGAGGCCGGACGCGACCCGGCCGAGGTGACGGTCTGTGTCGCCGCGCCGGCGTACGTCACCGAGGACGACTCGCCCGGGGCACTCGCCCACGCCCGCGAGCAGTGCCGGTGGTTCGGCGGCATGGTCGGCAACCACGTCGCGGACCTGGTGTCCCGGTACGGCGACCACTCCGGCATGGTCCCGGACGAGCTGACCGCGTACATCAAGGCCCGCGAGGGGTACGACTACGCGCACCACGGGCGCAGCGGCAACCCCGACACGGCGTTCGTGCCCGACGAGATCGTCGACCGGTTCTGCCTGATCGGGCCGGTCGAGAAGCACATCGAGAAGCTGCGCGCCCTGCGCGGCCTCGGCGTCGACCAGTTCGCCCTCTACGACATGCACGACGCTCAGGAAGCCGTCATCGACACGTACGGGACGAAGGTCATCCCCGCCGTCAACGGCCGGTAGGCCGGTCACGGCCGCCCTCTTGTCGACGGCCGCCCGTACGAGGGCTGTTGTGCCCCTCCCCGGTTCCTCCCCCTCCCCGCCGTCCCGGGGAGGGGCCGGCGTGCTCCCCGCACCCCCCTCGCGACACCCGCACGGCCTTTCCCGACACTCCTCACCCGATGGGCCTGCTCATGACCGACACCGTCCCCGCCGACAGCCCCCGTCCCGCCCAAGTCACCCTCGCCGACGGCCGGGTGGAGATCGCACCGGGCGCACCCCGGCCCACCGGTCCCTACGCCAACGAGGACCTGCTCCCGGTCCCGGTCGAGAAGCGCACCTGGACCACGTACAACTTCTCGGCACTCTGGGTCGGCATGGCCCACAACACCGCTTCCTGGACCCTGGCCTCGGGGCTGATAGCCGTCGGCATGGACTGGAGGCAGGCCGTCCTCACCATCGCCCTGGCCAACCTGATCGTGCTGGTCCCGATGCTCCTCACCGGGCACGCCGGACCCAAGTACGGCATACCGTTCCCGGTCTTCGCCCGTGCGTCCTTCGGTGTCCGGGGCGCCAACCTGCCTGCGGTCGTACGGGCGTTGGTGGCCTGCGGCTGGTTCGGCATCCAGACCTGGATCGGCGGCGAGGCCATCTACTTCCTCGCCGGGAAACTCTTCGGCGACGGCTGGGCGGACGCCTCGCGGGTCGGCGGCCACGCCTGGACCATGTGGCTGTCCTTCGCCCTCTTCTGGGTCCTTCAAGTCGCCATCATCCACCGGGGCATGGAGACCATCCGCCGCTTCGAGAACTGGGCCGCGCCGTTCGTGCTCGTCGGTGCCGGTGTGCTGCTGTGGTGGATGAGCGGCAAGGCGGGCGGCTTCGGACCGCTCTTCGACCAGCCCTCCGAGCTGGGGTGGGGCCCGGACTTCTGGAAGCTGTTCGCACCCGCCCTCATGGGCATGATCGGCTTCTGGTCCACCCTGTCGCTGAACATCCCGGACTTCACCCGGTACGGCAGAAGCCAGCGCGCCCAGACCTGGGGCCAGGCGCTCGGCCTGCCCACCACCATGACGCTCTTCGCCTTCCTCTCCGTCATGGTCACCTCCGGCTCCCAGGCCGTGTACGGCGAGGCGGTCTGGGACCCGGTCCAGCTGGCCGCCAGGACCGACAACGTCTTCGGTCTGCTCTTCGCCCTGGTCACCGTGCTGGTCGCGACCCTGTCCGTGAACGTCGCGGCCAACCTGGTCTCCCCGGCCTTCGACTTCTCCAACATCGCCCCCCGCAGGATCAGCTTCCGCACCGGCGCGCTGGTCACCTGCGTACTCGGCGTGCTGATCTTCCCGTGGAGGCTGTACGCCGACCCGCAGGGCTACATCTTCACGTGGCTCGGCCTGGTGGGGGGTCTGCTCGGCACGGTCGCGGGCATCCTCATCGCCGACTACTGGATCCTGCGCCGCACGAAGCTGGACCTCGCCGACCTGTACCGTGCCGGCGGCCGCTACTGGTACCACGCCGGCTGGAACTGGCGGGCGGTCGTCGCCTTCGTCACCGGCGGTGTCCTCGCCGTCGGCGGCGCCGACTTCCACCCGCTGATCGACGGGCGGCCCGTACCGGTCCTTGAACCGCTCGCCGACTACGGCTGGGCGGTGGGTCTCGGCACGTCGATGCTGCTGTACCTGGTGCTGATGACCCTGCGGGGGAAGGAACCCGAGAGCGCGTGAACCGGGGGTGCGCCGTGCCGGAGCCGGTGCTTACCCGGCGGCCTTCAGCGCGGCCACCGCCTCTTTCGCGGCCTTGATGGCGCCCTTGTTGATCTCGTCCGTACCGGGCGCCTTCTTCGTCTCGAAGTCACTGCCGTTGTACGTGATGATCACCAGCGCGTTCGACGCGCGGGCGACGACCACGCCCTCGCGGGTCTGCTGCTTGTCCTTGGTGGTGAGGTCCACGACGGAGTAGGCCGCGTCCCCGAGGCCGGGGACCGCCCCGCCGCCGCTCCGCTCCGTGGTGCGCTGCCGGTAGGCGCCGACGGCCGCCTCGTCCGACTTCTTGATCTCGTACGAGATGTCGAGCCAGCGGTAGTCGAAGCCCTTCAGCGCGTTCCAGGAACAGGTGCGCCGCGCGGACTTGTCCGTCGACGCGATCTCCTGCCCGGCCGTCTTGGCACCGGGGACGAGCGACTTGACGGTCTTTTCGCTCACGCCCTCGCACGGGGCGGGCGCGGCGGTGTACGTCCTGGGCGCCGCCGAGGCGGAGGGGGTGGACGTCGTGCCGGTGGAGGTCCTCGGCGCCGGTTCGTGGTCGGCGGCGGGAGCCGCGGCCAGCGGGCCGGACGTCAGGGCCCAGCCCGCCGAGGCGAGCACGGCGACCGGCAGCAGACGCGCGGTGAGAGCGAGCGGCAGAGGAAGGGAACGCACGGCGCACTTCTCGTGGGGGACGGTGCGGAAGGAGTCCGCACTGCGGACGGGACGACAGTGTCACACGAGTCCCTGTGGGGCGGAAGGGCGAACTCGCTCCGTGCCTGAGCGGTGACAGTGACACGCCGTCGACGGACCCCGGTGCACCGGGCCGAGCGGCCGTCACCGGCCGGACGCCCGGGCGGGCCGCACCCCGCGCTCCTTCTCCTACGGGCGCGACGGGCCCTTGGGAGCGGCGCGGGTGCCCGTGGGGACCGCCCGCCCGGGACCGCGGTCGGCGGCCCCGGTCATGCGATCTCCTCGCGGATGCGCAACGGCAGTTCGCGCTCGATGCGGTCGACGGCGGCGAACGCGCCGTACGCGATCAGCCGGACCAGGCAGTGGTCCGTGTACGGCGGCTGCTTCCACGCGGTCACGTCCTCGCCGGTGATGCGGTACGGCGCCAGCGCGGCCAGCAGCGCAAGACGCGCGCCGGGACGGTCCGCGCGGCCGGGCAGCCCCGGAAAGCCGAGCGGCGGATGCGTGCCGTCCCACGCCTCGACCGCCTCCCGTACGAGGGCACGGTCCTCCTCGGCCAGCAGGGCGGCACCCGCGCTCGCCGCCGTCCGCAGCGCCGCGTACGCCGGGCCGACCGTCGTCCCGGCCGCCCAGGAGGGTCCGGTGCCCGGCTCGTCCAGGAGTGCCAGCGCGGCACCCGGAGCGACGTCCCGCCGTACCGCCGCCGACACCGAGCGGCCCACCAGGCTGCGTACCGCCCGGAACCGCTGGACGTTGCCGGGGAGCAGGTTCTCGGTCAGGAGGGAGGAGACGATCCGGTTGATGAAGTGGAAGGAGAGCACCGTGCCCAGGTACGCGGGGGTGTGCCCGGCGGGGAACGGGAGCGACGCCACGTCCGGGCTGCCCGGGACGCGGGTCGCCTCGCCCCAGGCGAGCACGCGCGCGTGTCCGCCGTCCCGCGGGAACTCCCCGCGTGCCAGCCGCTCCGCGAGGGCGTGGTCCCCGGTGGCGTGCAGCAGCATGGTGTGCGCGTCCACGCAGAACGGGCACCTGTTGGCACGCGACACCCCGAACGCCGCGAGTTCCTTGCCGGTGCGGCTGCCGTCACCCGCGATCAGTGACTCGCGCATCAACGCCCAGGTGGCCGCGAGGAGTTCGGGGTCGGCGGAGAGGACGACGAAGGTCGGGGGGTTGCCGATGCCGAAGTCCCGGGCCAGTTGGGCGTAGACCTCGGCGGTGCGGCCGGCGGCCGACTCGGGCGGGACGGGCTCGGTGTGGCGGAAGGGCGAAGTCATGGCGGAAGCCTGGCTCCCGGGCGTGCCCTCGCGCGTCGTACGGGCGGACGGAACCGGGCCTGCGTCGGCAGGGCCCTTCGCACCGCGGACTACTGCCCCGGGAGTAGCCCGATTACCGTTCACAGGTCTGACGCGTTCCCCGCCGACGCCGGTCTAGGGTGCGGACATGCACGGGGAGCGGCTGACGCGCAGGGACCTCGCCGACGCGGCACTCGCCGTCGTCGTCGGCACGATCGTCGTGACCGCCGCGGCCTTCGACCGGGACACGACCCCGCTCGACCTCGCGCTGATCGTCATCGGTTCGCTGGCGCTCGCCGCCTACCGGCGGGCGCCGCGCGTGGTCCTGGCCGTCAGCACGGCCACCCTCACCGGCCACGTCCTGCACGCCCAGCCGGGCACCCTGTCCGCCCTGCCGGTGCTGGCCGCCGTGCACACCGCGGCACGGGCCGGTCACCGGGCGGTGGCGGGCGCCGCGAGCGCCGTGTTCCTCGCCGGCTGCCTCACCACCGGGCCCACGGCGCGGGAGGCCGTCGAGCGGGCGGCCCTGCTCGCGGGATGGTTCCTGTGCGCACTCGTCACCGGGCTGGCCGACCGCAACTGGCAGGCATACCTGCGCCAGACCGAACAGCGCGCGCTGGAGGCCGAACGCACCCGTGAGGAGGCTGCCCTACGGCGGGCGGGCGAGGAACGGCTGCGCATCGCACGGGAGTTGCACGACTCGCTCACGCACAGCATCTCGATCGTCAAGCTCCAGGCGGGCGTTGCCGTCCACCTCGCCCGCAAGCGCGGCGAGGAAGTGCCGCCCGCCCTGCTCGCCATCCAGGAGGCGGGCGGTGAGGCGATGCGTGAACTGCGCGCCACCCTCGACGTGCTGCGCACCGACGAGCCCACCGGGACGCCCGCACTGCTCGTGGAGCGGGCCCGCGCGGCGGGACTCGCCGCCGAGCTGACCGTGACCGGCGACGAACGCCCGCTCACGGCCACGGTGGACCGCGCGGCCTACCGCATCGTCCAGGAGGCCCTGACGAACGCGGCCCGGCACGCCGGACCGGCGAAGGTCAGCGTGCGACTCGACTACGGACGCGACGAGTTGTCGGTACGCGTGGACGACGACGGAAGCGCCGTACCGTCCCGGCCGCCCGAGCCGGGCACCGGCCTCATCGGCATGCGCGAACGGGTCACCGCACTCGGCGGCACCCTGCACACCGCGCCCCGCCCGGAAGGCGGCTTCTCCGTGCACGCCGTACTGCCCCTCGGGCTGCCGGAGAGCGCCGCGTGACGGGCGAGGGCACGGTGGGCGGCGGGCGCGGGGCGGCGGGGGCGAGCGGTCCGGACGGTGCGTGCGGCGGGAGCGCGGCACGCAGGCTCGTCCGGGTCGCCCTGGTGGACGACCAGGCCCTGATGCGGGCCGGTTTCCGGGCCCTGCTGGAGGCCGAGGACGGCATCGAGGTGGTGGGCGAGGCCGCCGACGGCCGGCAGGGCCTGGAGCTGGTGCGCGCCCAGGTCCCCGACATCGCCCTCGTCGACGTGCAGATGCCCGTCATGAACGGCATCGAGGCCACCCGCCGCATCGCGGCCGACCCGCACCTGTCCGCCGTCCGCGTCGTGATGCTCACCAACTACGGCCTCGACGAGTACGTCTTCGAGGCACTGCGCGCCGGGGCCAGCGGCTTTCTGCTCAAGGACACCGAACCCGCCGACCTGTTGCAGGCCATCGAGGTGGTCGCGGGCGGTGAGGCGCTGTTGTCGCCGTCCGTCACCCGCACCCTGATCGGCGAGTTCGTCGCCCGGCCCCCGGACCGGGCCACCGCTCCCGGCCTGGAGAGCCTCACCCGCCGCGAGCGCGAGGTCACCGCCCTCGCCGCGCGTGGCCTGAGCAACGAGGAGATCGCCGCCCACATGGTCATCAGCCCCTTCACGGCCAAGACGCACATCAGCCGCGCGATGACCAAGCTCGGCGCCCGCGACCGCGCCCAACTGGTCGTGTTCGCCTACGAGTCGGGACTGGTGACGGCGCGGCGGACCCTCGGATGAGGGCCCTTGCCGGGAGCGCGGCCGAAGCCGTGGCCCCGACACGGGCCGCCTGCGATGATCGGCGGGTGATCGCGATACGTGCGAGAGGGGCCCGCGGGGCCGCCCTGGCCTGTGCGCCGTCGCTGGGAGCGAGTGGATGCGGGGTCTCGGCCGAGCTGGACCGGGAACGCCATCCCGAAGGCCGGCCCACGCCCACCCCGTCGCGGACCCGCACGGTCCCGCCGCCCGTGCCCCCCGCCCCAGGGGCGCCCGCCCCCGGGCGCCCGCACGCCGTGCCCGTCCAGCCGCGGACCGGCTGCCCGAGTTCCGGTGTGCGCCTCGACACCGGTGACGAGGACGCCGCCATGGGACCGCGGAGCATGACGCTCACCCTCACCCACTTCGGCGACCGGCCGTACCGGCTGAACGGCCACCCCACGCTGCGGATCCTCGACGAGACGGGCGCCCTCCTCACCGGAGTGCGCACCGTCGCCGGGACCGACGAGGTGTTCATGGCGCCTGAGGACCCGGGCCCCGAGCCGCTCACCCTCGCTCCCGGCGGGAGCGCCCGGTCCGGGCTGTACTGGCGGATGGCGGCCGGGAACGCCACCTACCTCCGCGTCGGCCCGCAGCGGGGCCGCGCCACCGTGACCGTACGCGCCCGGGAACCCCTCGACATCGGACCGGAGAACACCCTCGGGACGACGGCCTGGGCCCCGACGGCCCGGTAGCCGGGCGTCGCACGGCCGCCGGGCGGGCGGGCCGGGACGCGCACGCTCACCGAACGCCCGCCCCGCAGCGAGGAGTCCGCCCTTGTTCACCACCCGACCGACACTCCAGGGCACCTTCGGCATGGTGTCCTCCACGCACTGGCTCGCCTCGCAGTCGGCGATGGCCGTCCTGGAGGACGGCGGCAACGCGTACGACGCCGCGGTGGCCGCGGGATTCGTCCTGCACGTCGTCGAACCGCACCTCAACGGGCCCGCGGGTGAGGTCCCGATCATCCTCGCCCCGGCGGGCGGGGAGGTCCGCGTGCTGTGCGGGCAGGGCGTCGCACCGGCCGGAGCGACCGTCGCCCACTACCGGTCCCTGGGCCTGGACCTCGTCCCCGGCACCGGTCCGCTCGCCGCCGCGGTGCCCGGCGCCTTCGACGCGTGGATGCTGCTCCTGCGCGACCACGGCACCCGCACCCTCGCCGACGTCCTCACGTACGCGATCGGGTACGCCGAGGACGGCCACCCGCCCGTCGAGCGCGTCACGGAGACCGTGGAGACGGTGCGCGAACTCTTCGAGACGGAGTGGACGTCGTCGGCCGAGGTGTACCTGCCCGGCGGCCGTGCCCCGCGCCCCGGGGAACTGCTGCGCAACCCCGCCCTCGCCGCGACCTGGCGCCGGCTGCTCGCCGAGGTCGCCGAGGTCGCCGACGCCGGGGACCGGGAGGCGCAGATCGAGGCCGCCCGCCGTGTGTGGCGCTCCGGCTTCATCGCCGAGGCCCTGGTGCGCCAGGCGGAACGGCCCACCCTGGACACCAGCGGCGAGCGCCACAGCGGCACCCTGACCGCCGCAGACCTGGCCTCCTGGTCCGCGACCTACGAGGCCCCGGCGACGTACGACTGGCGGGGCTGGACCCTGTGCAAGGCGGGCCCCTGGAGCCAGGGCCCGGTCCTGCTCCAGCAGCTCGCCCTGCTGCCCGAGGAACTGCCCGCCCCCGGCAGCGCCGACTACGTGCACCTCCTGGTCGAGGGCTGCAAGCTCGCCATGGCCGACCGGGAGGCCTGGTACGGCGACGCGGCCGAAGTGCCCCTGCGCGAACTGCTGTCGGAGCCGTACAACGCGTCGAGGCGCGCCCTCGTCGGTGACACGGCCTCCTACGAGCTGCGGCCCGGCAGCCCCGGGGGACGCACCCCGCGGCTCAGCGGGCACGCGCTCGTGACGGCCACCGGGGAGGCCGGTTTCGACCCGCTCGGCGTGCCGGGCGCCGGCGAGCCCACCGTCGCCGGGAGCCCGCTGTCCCCCGTGCCCGGCGAACCGGACGTCGCGGCGGACGGGCGCACCCGCGGCGACACCTGCCACCTCGACGTCGTGGACCGCTGGGGCAACATGGTGGCCGCCACCCCGAGCGGCGGCTGGCTGCAGTCCAACCCCGTCGTGCCGGAGCTGGGCTTCCCGCTCGGCACCCGGCTCCAGATGACCTGGCTGGAGGAGGGACTGCCGAACTCCCTCACCCCGGGCCGCCGGCCCCGTACCACCCTCACACCGTCCCTCGCCCTGCGCGACGGCGTGCCCGTCCTCGCCTTCGGCACCCCCGGCGGCGACCAGCAGGACCAGTGGCAGACGCACTTCTTCCTGGCCGTCGCCCTGCGCCCCGAGGTACGCGGCGGTCTCGACCTCCAGGGCGCCGTCGACGCCCCGAACTGGCACACCGACAGCTTCCCCGGCTCCTTCTACCCCCGCGGCATGCGCCCCGGCAGTGTCACCGTCGAGTCCCGCACGGACCCCGAGGTCGTGGCGGAACTGCGGCGCCGGGGCCACGACGTGCTGGTGGGCGGGGCGTGGACCGAGGGGCGGCTGTGCGCGGTCGCCCGGGACCCGCGCACCGGCGTGCTGTCCGCGGCGGCGAACCCGCGGGGGATGCAGGGCTACGCGGTGGGGCGCTGACCTATGCGGGGCCGCGTGCGCCCGGCCCCGCACGGGCGCGCGGGCCTCCGGTTTCATGGCGATTCCACCCGGCGTACACCGGCAGGGTAGGGATTGTCAGAGGGCCGTGCTGTCATGGAGGCATGATCGAAGAGTTTCTCGCACAGCGCGCGGCCGACGTCGAAGAGGCGGTCCGCAAGGCGGCCGCCGCCGAGATCATGCCGCGGTTCCGGCAGCTCGCCGCGCACGAGATCGACCAGAAGACGGGCCCGCACGACCTGGTGACCGACGCCGACCGCAAGGCCGAGGAGCACCTGACCGGGGCGCTCACCGCGCTGCTGCCCGGCTCGGTCGTCGTCGGCGAGGAAGCGGTGCACGCCAACCCCGCGACCTACGCGTCCATACGCGGCGACGCCCCGGTCTGGATCGTCGACCCCGTCGACGGGACGCGGCAGTTCGTCCACGGCGACCCCGGCTTCTGCACCCTGGTCGCGCTCGCGCTGGACGGAGTCGTGCACGCATCCTGGACGTTCGCCCCCGTGCGCGAGGAGTTCGCCACCGCGGTCCGCGGCCAGGGCGCCCTGCTGGACGGCGCGCCCCTGCGCTGCGGCTCCCCGGACCCCGGCAGCGACCTGCGCGTGGCCACGTCCCACCCGGACTACACCACCGACGAGCAGAAGCGGGCCCTGCTCGGCCTGCGGGGCGAGGGCGTCCGGCCGCGCCCGTGCGGCTCGGCCGGCCTGGAGTACCTCGCCGTCGCCCGCGGCGAGCTGGACGCGACCGCGTTCAGCTGGGAGGCCGCATGGGATCACGCGGCCGGTCTGCTGCTGGTCGAGGAGGCGGGCGGCGCGCATCTGACGCTCGCGCGTGAACCGTTCCGCATCACCGGGGGCAATGCGCTGCCCTTCATCGCGGCCCGGGACGCGGACACGGCCCGACGCGTGGTGGACCTGCTGGCACAGGGCGTCTGACGAGCCGGACACTCACGGCGGGCAGTGGGGAGGAACGGGCGGGTCCATGGGTCTGCGCCGACCGGAGGACCGGTGAACTTGCGGGCCCGCGCGCCGACCGGATCGGCCGCTCATCGGCCTGCGCCGACCGGAGGACCGGTGTCTTCACGGGCCCGCGGCGGCCAAAGAGCCGCTGTCCTCACCGGCCCGTCCGGCCGGGAGAGCGGCCGGCTCGCGGGTGCCGCCCGGTGCGAAGACCGGGTCCGGGGCCCGCGGGCGGGAGCGGGCGCGGGGGAGCCGACGCGGGGCGGCACGCGCGTTCAACCGGCCTCGCCGCCAAGGCCGTCCGTCCCCCGGCCTATCCTGATGTTCAGTGGCCATCGGCTGACAAAGGAGTCCGAAGGTGCCGTCGATGCTCGATGCGGTCGTGGTGGGTGCGGGGCCGAACGGACTGACGGCTGCCGTGGAGCTGGCCCGGCGCGGCTTCTCGGTGGCGGTGTTCGAGGCGCACGGCACCGTGGGCGGGGGAGCGCGCACCGAGGAGCTCACGCTCCCCGGTTTCCGGCACGACCCGTGCTCCGCGGCCCACCCGCTGGGAATCAACTCGCCCGCGTTCCGCGCCATGCCCCTGGAGCGCTACGGACTGCAGTGGCTGCACGCCGAGCTGCCCATGGCGCACCCGTTCCCCGACGGCACGGCCGCGGTGCTGTCCCGCTCGGTGGCCGAGACCGCCGCCTCCTTCGGCCCGCGCGACGCGGGCGCGTACCGCAGACTGGTCGAGCCGTTCCTGCCCAGGTGGGACACGCTGGTCCACGACTTCATGTCCCTGCCGCTCAGCTCGCTGCCACGCGACCCCCTCACCCTCGCCCGCTTCGGACTGGCCGGGCTGCCCCCCTCCACCTGGCTGATGCGCCGCTTCCGCGACGAACGGGCCAAGGCGCTCTTCGCCGGCCTCGTGGCCCACGTCATCGCCCCCCTCGGCGGCATCGCCACGGGCGCGGTGGGCCTCGTCTTCGCCCTCGCCGCGCACGCCCGGGGCTGGCCCGTCGCCCGCGGCGGCTCCCAGTCCATCTCGGACGCGCTCACCGCCTACCTGAAGGACCTCGGCGGCACCGTCCACACGGACTACGAGGTCAAGCACTTCGACGACCTGCCGCCCGCCCGGGCGTACGTCTTCGACACCTCGCCCGCCGCCCTGGCCCGTATCGCCGGCTTCGGCCGCTACTACGAGGGCTACCGGTACGGCGCGGGAGTCTTCAAGATCGACTACGCGCTGGACGGGCCCGTGCCCTGGACGGCCGAGGAGGCGCGCGCCGCGGGGACCGTACAGGTCGGCGCGAGCCGGAAGGAGATCGCCACCGCGCTGCACGCGGCCTCCCGCGCGGGCCGCGCACCGGACGTGCCCTTCCTGATCACCGTGCAGCCCGGCGTCGCCGACCCGTCCCGGGCACCTGCCGGGAAGCAGGTCTTCTGGACGTACGGACACGTCCCGAACGGCTGGAGCGGAGACCTCACGGACGCCGTCGAGCGCCAGCTGGAGCGCTTCGCGCCGGGCTTCCGCGACCGGGTCCTCGCCCGCGCGACGGCCGGGCCGCCCGAGCTGGCCGTCCGCAACGCCAACTACGTGGGCGGGGACATCGCCTGCGGAGCCGCCTCAGGCCTCCAGCTCATGCTGCGGCCCAAGCTCTCCCTGTCCCCGTACAGCACCCCGCACCCTGCCGTCTTCATCTGCTCCTCGGCCACCCCGCCCGGGCCGGGTGTGCACGGCATGTCCGGGCACAACGCGGCCAAGGCCGTCTGGAGGAGGCTGCGCCAGTCATGACCACCCTCACCCTCGTCCAGGGCGACATCACCCGGCAGACCGTCGACGCCGTCGTCAACGCGGCCAACTCCTCGCTGCTCGGCGGGGGAGGCGTCGACGGCGCCATCCACCGGCGCGGCGGCCCCGCCGTCCTCGCCGACTGCCGCAGGCTCCGCGCCTCCCGGTACGGCAAGGGCCTGCCCACCGGCCGGGCCGTCGCGACCACCGCGGGCGAGCTGGACGCGCGCTGGGTGATCCACACCGTCGGCCCGGTCTGGTCCGCCGACGAGGACCGCACCGAGCTGCTCGCCTCCTGCTACCGGGAGTCCCTGCGGATCGCCGCCGAACTCGGCGCGCGGACCGTGGCCTTCCCCGCGATCTCCACCGGCATCTTCGGCTGGCCGATGGACGACGGTGCGCGGATCGCGGTACAGACCGTTCGGCAGGCCGCGGCTCCCCCCGTCGAGGAGGTGCGGTTCGTGCTCTTCGACGAGCGCGCCCACGCGGTGTTCGCCGACCGGCTGGGGTGAGCCCGAGAGGGACGGCGCCCCCGCCGGTCTCCGCGCCGAGCCCGCCCCGGCGGCGGGCGGGCGGGCCGCGGGCCCCGCGCGAGGTACAGGTCGGATTTCCGCGAGCCAGGGACCCGGCCGGTGCCGGATCCTTGAGGCATGCGGAACGGGATGCACACCGACACCGAGCGCTGCGTACGCGCCGTCCAGTCCAAGGACGCACGCTTCGACGGCTGGTTCTACACAGCGGTCCTGACCACCCGGATCTACTGCCGGCCCAGCTGCCCCGTGGTGCCGCCGAAGCCGGAGAACATGACGTTCCACCCGAGCGCCGCCGCCTGCCAGCAGGCCGGGTTCCGGGCCTGCAAGCGGTGCCGCCCCGACACCAGCCCCGGCTCGCCCGAATGGAACCAGCGCGCCGACCTCGTCGCCCGCGCCATGCGCCTGATCGGCGACGGGATCGTGGACCGCGAGGGCGTACCCGGCCTCGCCGCCCGCCTCGGCTACAGCACCCGCCAGATCGAGCGGCAGCTCCTCGCCGAACTGGGCGCCGGTCCCCTCGCGCTCGCCCGGGCCCAGCGAGCCCAGACCGCGCGACTCCTGATCGAGACGACGACCCTGCCGATGGCGGAGGTCGCCTTCGCCGCCGGCTTCGCCTCGATCCGCACCTTCAACGACACCGTGCGCGAGGTCTTCGCACTCACCCCGAGCGAGCTGCGCACCCGGATCCCGCGGAAGGCGGCGCCCACACCCGGCGCGCTCAGCCTCCGGCTCCCCTTCCGCGCCCCGCTCAACCCCGACAACCTCTTCGGCCACCTCGCGGCGACCGCAGTACCCGGCGTCGAGGAGTGGCGCGACGGAGCCTTCCGGCGCACGCTGCGCCTGCCGTACGGCCACGGCGTCACCGCGCTCACCCCGAAGTCCGACCACATCGCCTGCCGCCTCACCCTCAGCGACCTGCGCGACCTGCCCGTCGCCATCAGCCGCTGCCGCCGCCTGCTCGACCTGGACGCCGACCCGGTCGCGGTCGACGACCGGCTGCGCACCGACCCGCTGCTCGCCCCGCTCGTCGACAAGGCGCCGGGCCGCCGGGTGCCGCGAACCGTCGACGAGGCCGAGTTCGCCGTACGGGCCGTGCTCGGACAGCAGGTCTCCACGGCCGCCGCCCGCACCCACGCGGCCCGTCTGGTCCTCGCGCACGGCGAACCCGTCGACGATCCGGAGGGCGGCCTGACCCACCTCTTCCCCACGCCCGAGGCGCTCGCCGCCCTCGACCCCGACTCCCTTGCGATGCCGCGCACCCGCCGCACCACGTTCACCACACTCGTACGTCAACTCGCCGACGGGTCACTCCACCTGGGAGTCGAGAGCGACTGGGCGGAGAGCCGGGCCCGCCTCCTCGCGCTGCCCGGCTTCGGGCCCTGGACCGTCGACGTCATCGCGATGCGCGCCCTCGGCGACCCCGACGCCTTCCTGCCCACCGACCTCGGAATCCGGCGCGCGGCAGAGGAGTTGGGTCTGCCCGCCACACCGTCCGCGCTCACCGCACGCGCCGCGGCCTGGCGCCCCTGGCGGGCGTACGCCGTCCAGTACCTGTGGGCGACCGACAGCCACCCCATCAACTTCCTTCCCGTATGAGCGACTTGACGACACGACGACTTCGAGGACCCCGCCTGTGAAACAGCACACCGTGACCGACAGCCCGTACGGACCGCTCACCCTCGTCGCCACCGACGGCGTCCTGTCCGGCCTCTACATGGCCGGCCAGCGCCACCGCCCGCCCGAGGAGCACTTCGGCGACCCCGACGACACGCCGTTCGCCGAGACACGCGCCCAGCTGGACGCCTATTTCGCGGGCGAGTCGAAGGCCTTCGACCTCCCCCTGCACCTCGACGGCACACCGTTCCAGCGCAGCGTCTGGGAACAACTGCGCCTGATTCCCTACGGCGAGACCCGCTCGTACGGCGAACTGGCCGAACTCCTGGGCAACCCGGGCGCGTCCCGCGCGGTGGGCCTCGCCAACGGCAGGAACCCCGTCGGCATCATCGTGCCCTGTCACCGCGTGGTGGGCGCCGACGGCGGCCTCACCGGATACGGCGGCGGCCTCGACCGCAAGCGCCGCCTCCTCGACTTCGAACGGGGAGCCGCCCTCTTCGACTGACCCGGCGCCACTGCCGCGGGCTCAGGAACCGTTCCCTGGGCTCAGGCGGTGCAGCACCGCAGGCAGGGCCGTGCCGATCGGTTCCCGTACGATCTCGTCGGCGCGGTCGTCGTACGGGGTCGGTTCGGCGTTGACGATGACGAGGCGGGCCCCGTGGTCGGCGGCGACATCCGCGAGACCGGCCGCCGGCTGGACCTGGAGGGTGCTGCCGACGGCGATGAACACCTGGCAGGCCTTCGTGATCGAGACCGCCTCGCCGAGCACCACCGGGTCGAGCCGCTCGCCGAACATGACGGTCGCCGGCTTCAGGATCCCGCCGCACTCCAGGCACGGCGGATCGTCCTCACCGGCGTCGATCCGGGTGAGAGCGTCCTCCATCGGCCCCCGCGCGTGGCACTTCGTGCACACCACGCTCCGTGCGCTGCCGTGCAGTTCGAGGACCTTCCGGGCCGGCATCCCCGCGAGCTGGTGCAGCCCGTCCACGTTCTGCGTGATCACCCGCACCGGCACCCCGGAGCGCTCCAGCCCGGCCACGGCCCGGTGCGCCGCGTTCGGCTCCGCCCGGAGCGCGCCGTTCTCGCGCCGCATCCGCCACGACCGGCGCCGGATCTCCGGATCGCCCATGTAGTACTCGTACGTGACGAGCTTCTCCGCCTCGGGGTCCCGCCGCCACAGGCCGTTGGGACCGCGGTAGTCCGGGATCCCGGAGTCCGTGGAGATCCCGGCACCACTGAGGATCGCGACCAGGGGCTTGTTCATACGGCCGAGGGTAGGACCCGGGCCACGGGCGCGGCCAACGGATATCGCGGGAACGGGCGTTGTTCCCGCGGAGCCCGCCCGCGGCTCAGCCCACCCGGTGCCCTGAGCCCCCCGCGGCTCAGCCCACCCGGTGCCCGTTCTCCAGCTCCGCCGTGCCCGAGCCCTCCGCGAGGACGTCCAGCGCGGCCAGCACCCGGCGGCCCAGGGCGCCCGGCAGGTGGTCGGGGAGATCCTCCGGCGAGACCAGCCGCCACGACAGCAGTTCCTCCTCCTGCAGGCGGATCGCCCGGAAGCCGTCCGCGCCGAGGACCCCGCCGTCGTACAGGTACGCCACCAGCGGCGGCCTGTCCGCTCCCGGCACCCAGTCCACCGCGAGCAGCCGCCCCAGGGGCACGTCGAGCCCGATCTCCTCGGCCGTCTCCCGCCGCGCCCCCTGCCGCGGGCTCTCGCCGTCGTCCGACTCGACGGTGCCGCCGGGCAGCGCCCAGCCCTCCCGGTAGTTCGGCTCGACGAGCAGCACGCGCCCCTCGGCGTCGCGGAAGAGCGCGGCCGCCCCGGCGATGACGCGGGGCAGACCGGCGATGTACGTGGCGAAGTCCGCGGTCTGTGAAGTGGTCATCCGGAAAGGGTAAAGGCGCCGCCCGCCGCCACCAGCCGCACCGTACGCTCCGCCAGCTCGCTGATCCGCACCCCGTCGAAGCCGAACACCGCGCTGCGGACGGTGTCCTCCAGCGGGTCCCGCCACTGGGGCGCGATCGCGGCGGCCCCGCACAGGACCCCCGCGACCGAGCCCGCCGTCGCCCCGTTCGAGTCGGTGTCCAGACCACCGCGGACGGTCAGCGCGATGCTGCGGGTGAAGTCACCGTCGCCGTACAGCAGCCCGGCGGTGAGGACGGCGGCGTTCGGGACCGTGTGGATCCAGTGCAGCCCCGCGGTCTCCTCGGCGAGGGTGCCGAGGGTGTCCTCCCAGCTCAGCCGCGCCTCGTGCAGCGTGAGCACCCGGCGCACGGTCCGGGCGAGGCGGCTGCTCGCCGGAATCACCGCCAGTGCCGTGTCCAGGGCGTGCCGCACACCGGGCGCGGTGAACGCCGCCGCGATCAGCGCGGCCGCCCACATCGCGCCGTAGACGCCGTTCCCCGTGTGCGACAGGACGGCGTCCCGGCGAGCGAGGGCCGCCGCCCGCCGCGGATCACCGGGGGAGGTCCAGCCGTAGACGTCGGCACGGATGAGGGCGCCGATCCACTCCTGGTACGGATTGTCGTACGTCGCCGTCAGCGGCGGTCGGATGCCGTTGGCGAGGTTGCGGTAGGCGGCCCGCTCCGCGGTGAACGTCTGCAGATACGGCAGCCGGAGCAGCCACAGGTCACCGACCTGCTCGGTGCTGAACCCGAAGCCGTGCGTCTCCAGCAGGTCGAGCCCGAGGATCGCGTAGTCCACGTCGTCGTCCCGGCAGCTGCCGTGGATCCGGCCCCGGACGCACTGGCGCCACTCGGGACGCAGGGCCGCCCCGGAGGCCTCGTCGACGGGCGCGGGAAGGTAGTCGGTGAGCGGCAGCGCCGCCGCCTGCCGCAGATAGCGGTCGATGCGTTCCCGCGTCCAGTGGTCGCCCTGCTCGACCGGCTTGCCGAGCATGTTGCCCGCGATCCGGCCCAGCCAGCCCCCGAGAACGCGGTCGTCCAGCTCGGTGCCCACAGGGGTCATGGCTCCGGTCTACCCGATTCCGGGCTGCTCCGCGCGGGTTTCGAGGCGCGGGACGGGGCATGACGGGGCACCCCTCCTCCGGTTAAGGTCGCAGCGGCGCGACTGCCTTGACGTGAGCAAGGCGCGAAAGCAAGGGGAATGCAAGGTGGCGGACGCTGTGAATCGGACTCCGAGGGCGGCGCGCGTGCTCATCGCCGCGGACAAGTTCAAGGGATCACTGACGGCCGTGCAGGTCGCGGAACGGGTGACGGCCGGGCTGCGCCGGGTCGCCCCGCACGCGGAGGTCGAGGCGCTGCCCGTCGCCGACGGCGGGGACGGCACCGTGGACGCCGCGGTCGCGGCCGGGTTCGAGCGCCGCGAGGTCCGGGTCGCCGGGCCGCTGGGCGACGAGGTCACCGCCGCGTTCGCGCTGCGCGGCGACACCGCCGTGGTGGAGATGGCGGAGGCGAGCGGGCTCCAGCGGCTGCCCGCGGGGGTCTTCGCGCCCCTCACCGCGTCGACGTACGGGTCCGGGGAGCTGCTGCGCGCCGCGCTGGACGCCGGGGCGCGGACCATCGTGTTCGGTGTGGGCGGCAGCGCTACGACCGACGGCGGCGCCGGCATGCTGTCCGCCCTCGGGGCACGCTTCCTGGACGCGGACGGGGAGCCGGTGGCTCCCGGCGGCGGCTCGCTGGGCGACCTGGCCACCGCCGACCTCTCCGGCCTGGACCCGCGCCTGCCGGGCGTCGACCTCGTCCTCGCCAGCGACGTGGACAACCCGCTCACGGGCCCCGAGGGGGCGCCCGCGGTGTACGGCCCGCAGAAGGGCGCGAGCCCCGACGACGTGGCGGCACTGGACGCCTCCCTCGCCCACTTCGCCACGGTGCTCGAGAAGGCCGTCGGCTCACAGGCCGCCGAGTACGCCCGGGCGCCCGGTGCCGGCGCGGCGGGCGGCATCGGCTACGGGGCCCTGGTCCTCGGCGCCCGCTTCCGCCCCGGCATCGAGGTCATGCTCGACGTCCTCGGCTTCGCGCCCGCCGTGGAGCGCGCCACCCTGGTGATCACCGGCGAGGGCTCCCTCGACGAGCAGACCCTCCACGGCAAGGCTCCGGCGGGCGTCGCCACGGCGGCCCGCGCGGCGGGCAAGGAGGTCGTCGCGGTCTGCGGCCGCCTGGCCCTTCCCCCCGAGGCCCTCGGCAAGGCCGGCATCCGCCGCGCCTACGCCCTCACCGACGTCGAACCCGACCTCGCCGAGTGCATCGCGAACGCGGGCCCCATCCTGGAGCAGGTCGCCGAGAACATCGGACGGGACTTCCTGATCTAGGGCCTGTCGTTTGGATCAGGCTGGCTGTGACCGACGGTTCGTCCTGACCGACCCGAGCGGGGTCTGGCGCGTGCAGCTGCAAGGCGGAGGAGGGAGTCGACGCGGAGCGTCGGCGACCGACGACAACGCCGCAGATGTGCGTGCCAGACCCCGCGACGCCGGCGTGATCCAAACGACAGGCCCTAGGGGACCTCTGCCCGGCCCGTGCCCGAGGGGCCGGGCGCCCCGCCCTGGGTGACGGTGGTGGTGGGGCTTTCCTGGGGGGCCGCCCCCTCCGCCCCTTCCCGTCCCGTATGTTCCCGGCAGATCGGGTGGCCAATGGGCAGCCGGTGGCTGGCAGGGCCAGAGTGGTGGTGCCGGTGCGCGGGCGGGCCTCCAGCAGGGCCTCGCAGCGGGCAGGGCCCGGCTTTTTCAGCCTGGCCGGGGCTCTGGCGATGGAGGAGAGCCTGGATGTAGGGGTAGGCCAGACGCGGCCGGCACACGCTCGAGGGAGCGGGGCGACGGAAAGGTAACGGGGAATCTCCGTGCCGCGAAAAAGGTCCTTCCACCTGGTTTCCGTAAAGTTGTGTCATCCGGCATCAGATCAGTCTTTGGCTGAATATCTCCTTTGGTGAGTCGGTCGTAATAATTGCCGACCATCGTGCCGTTTAAAGCACCGGATCCTCGCTTGAGTCGAAGGCGTGGCGCATGAGGCAGAAGGAGCTGATAGACGGCGGCGACTTCCGGGGCGCTATGCAGATGGACGTGGATGATATTAGTCGCTGCGATCGATTCTTCCCTCCCTGAAAGCTGAGGGGATTACGGGGCCTACCAGGCGGCGCATGCGGCTTTGGGTCGCTTCCCTCATTCGGACCTCGGTCAGGGAGTGGCCGATGCATCCAGACAACTTCTTTCCATCCCCCAGGATCAGAGTGGGAACGTCCTGCTGATCGTGACCCATGCTGGTCCTGCGGCGAAGAATGCCTTCGCTGGCTTTCTGTGGCAGCTTCAAGGTGCGACGGGGATCAGGTGACCAGCGACGGTGTTGCGATCGTCCGTGCTCGGTCGTACAGGTCGCGGGCCGTCGCGTTTTTCAGATGAGGGCGCAAGAGGCCGAATATTGCCTTTACGCGGTCGTCGGCGCGGCCGGACTGCACCTTGGGGTGCCAGACCCTGATCAAGCTGCACAGGCCGGACGCCCGGACCCTGGTCGACTTCGGATGCGGTACCGGGCGGGACCTGGAGATCCTTGCCAAGCGTTACGAGTGCACTGGCGTGGACCTCCAGCCCGGCATGGTCGACTACGCACACCAGGTCCGGCCGGAACTGGACATCCGCACCGGCGACATGCGCACGGCACGACTCGGCACGCGCATGGACGTGGTGACCTGCATGGGCAACAGCCTCGCCTACGTACACGACAACAAGGCGATCAGCCAGGTTTTCGCCACCTTCGCGGCACATGCCAGGCCAGGAGGGCTGCTCGTGCTGTGTTCCCCCGTCGCCCCGATCACCCGGACCGGGCCGACCACTGCCACCGTGGACACCCTGAAAGGCCCCGCCACCGTCACCATCCGCCACACGTGGGACCTACGGACCCAGATCAACACCATGCACCGGCACTGGGCGCTCCCCTCGGGTGACGAGGCCCGAGACGAGATCCGCAGGCGCGTCCTGTTCCCCCGCGAACTGGAACGCTACGCGGAGGGCGCCGGCTTCGAGGTCCTGGACATGAGCGACGGCACAGATGGAGGGCTCACCGGCCCAACTGCGTACACGGTGGCCCGACCAACTCCGCGGTGACCGGCGGGGCAAGAAATGGCACCAGCGCCAGCCGCCCGACTCCTGTCGGCAGCAGCCACGGATTTCCCCGCACAACCACGTACGCCAGCGGAACGCGAAACCCGCGCTGACCAGCGAAAAAGCAGGTAGAGGCGTGCCGCCTAGCACACGTACTATGTGCTGGCAGGGGCTACGCCGGTCCTCGTACACAACTGCAGCTTAATTGACTATGCCGACAGTGTTCGCAACGAACCTGGGGTGAAGTTTGCCTCCGAGTACACACCTCCTTCAGGCGCGAAGTACTACGGCCGCAATAAGCATGGTCAGCAGGCAGAAGGGCCGTTGGCGGATGCACGCGAACGGACAGGTCACCATGGAGGGTGCTGGTGCGCGGAGGTGCACTGTCCAATTCAGGCGCAGGCGGCGGAGGGGCACTCAATGACTAACGATCCGCCCTCTCAAGCGCCGGGCGGGCCGAAACCCGCCGGGGTTCCCAAGTGCCGGGCGGGACGGCACGGCCGCTCGTCCAGCGTCACCCCCGCACCCCCGACAACCGATACGCATCCAACGCCAACGTCATCTCGATCAGATCCCGAGGCCGCGCCAGCGACCGCGCGGTCAGCTGCTCCAGCCGCCGCAACCGGTTGAAGACCGTGTTCCGGTGGCAGTACAGCCGCCCCGCGGCCCGCCCCGCCGACCCCTCGCACGCCAGCCACACGTCCAGCGTCTCCAGCAGCACCGCCCGGTCCGCCGGCTCCAGCGCGAGCAGTTCCCCGAAGATGTCGGACACCAGCCGCCCCGCCAGCTCCGGCTGGCTCACCACGAGAGCCGTCGGCATCCGCTGGTCCAGCCGTACGACCTCGCTCGCGTCCGGCGGGCACGTGCGCAGCGCCAGTTCGGCCAGGCGCCGGGCCCGCCCCAGTTCGGCGAGGCCCGCCACGACGGGACTGATCCCGCCGGGCCCCACGCAGCGCCCCGCGAGCACTCGGGCCACCCCGTCCAGATCCTGGCCGGGCCCGAGCGCGACCACGCCGACCTCGCAGTCCGCCCGCATCCGCCACACGAACCGGAACCCCGCCCCCTGCACCGGCCGGTGGAACGCCTCCCGGCCGTCCCGCCGCTCCGCCCGCAGCACCACCACGGCGTAGGGCCCCCGCTCAGGAAGGTCCAGCCCGGCCGCCGCCCGCGCCGCGAGCCCGGGAGCCTCCTGGCCCTCGAGCAGCGCATCGAGGAGGGCCTGCAACTGCTCGTCGGTGCGCCGCCGCAGCTCCAGCTCCGTCGCGCGGTACGCCTCCGACGCCGCCGCGGCCTGGGCGTCCACCGCCGACCACACCATCGTCGCCGAGCGCATCAGCGCCCCGAGCCGCTCCGGTTCCTTCCCGGCGGCTCCCTCCATCAGCGCGTCCCACACCAGATAGCCCGCGCTGCGGTACGCGTGCACCAGCAGCTCCAGCGGCAGCCCCTGCTGGGCCCGCCGCCGCCCGGCGTCCTCCGCGTGCGCCAGGTCGCGGCGCGGTGCGTCCCGCGGCGCGGAGATCGTCTCGATCCCGATCCGCATCGCCTCCTCCGCCTCCCGCCACTGCTGGTCGTACGCGAGCACCTGCCCGTAGACGGGGGAGTGCTCCGCCAGCTGCCGCACGTGCTCGTCGACCAGTTCCGGCAGCCGCCGCAGCAGCGCGGCACAGGCTTCCGCGAGCAGTTTCCAGTCATGACCGGTACGCCTTCTGCGCGCTCCCATGGCCGCAGCATGCCACCGGTGCGACGCCCCCGGCAGGCCCCTGACACGCGGTGTTGTGCGCGCGCACAACGGCCGGCCGCCCTCGCTGGTCACCCGCAGCGTTTCGCCACCCGTCCGTGGACGGGCGGCTCCGGCGGTGCTGGGCTGAGCGCCATCGAGCGAGGTCGGCGAGCGAGGACGAGCAGGAGGGAGAAGCCATGGACGGTTCCGGTCTGGTCGTACGGGACCTGTCGGTCGGATACGGCCCGGTGCGCGCACTGCGCCGGGTGTCCCTGGAGGTGCCCGAGGGATCCGTGGTGACGGTGCTGGGCGGCAACGGCGCGGGCAAGTCGACGCTGTTGCGGGCGGTGTGCCGGACGCTGTCGTTCCACGGAGGCGCGGTGACCGAGGGCACGGTGACCCTCGGCGGGCGGCGCCTGGACGGCGTGGCGCCGGACCGGGTGGTGGCCTCTGGGGTGTCCCAGGTGCCCGAGGGACGGCAGGTGTTCGCCCGGATGACCGTCGCGGACAACCTGCGGGCCGGAGCGCTCGGCGCGAGCGGCGGGCGCACGGACCGGGCCGCCGCCCTGCGCCGCGTCCATGAACTGTTCCCTGTGCTCGCCGACCGTGCCCAGCAGCGCGCGGGGCTGCTGTCGGGCGGCGAGCAGCAGATGCTCGCCGTCGGCCGCGCGCTGATGGCGGCGCCCGGCGTGCTGCTCCTCGACGAACCCTCCCTCGGTCTCGCCCCGTTGATGGCCGCCCGGATCGCCGACACCGTGCGGGAGATCAACGCCCAGGGCACCTCGGTGCTCCTCGTCGAGCAGAACGCGGCGCTCGCGCTGCGCCTCGCCTCCCGTGCCTACGTCCTGGAGGTCGGCGAGGTCACGCTGTCCGGCCCGGCCGACGAGCTGGCCGCCTCCGACGAGGTGCGCCGCCGCTATCTGGGCGTGGTCGACGAGGACGCGGCCGCCGACGCCGCACGAACCGGCGGTGCGCTGCCCGCCCTGTCCCGGTGGAAGGGGTGACGCGCCGCATGAAGACCGAGACCGCCGCTGCGGAGGACACCGGAACCGCTGACGTCCCCGCCCTCGAGGTGAGCGGGCTGACCGTCCGCTTCTCCGGGCTGCTGGCCCTGGACGACGTGAGCTTCACCGTCCGTCCGGGCACCGTGCACGCGCTGATCGGCCCCAACGGAGCCGGCAAGTCGACCTGCTTCAACGTGCTGTCCGGTGTCTACCGCGCCACCGCGGGCAGCGTGCGCTTCGGCGAGCACGAACTGACCGGGCTGCCGCCGCACCGCATCGCCGGGCTCGGCGTGGCCCGCATCTTCCAGAACCTCGCGCTGCCGCCGCTCGCCACGGTCGAGGACAGCCTGCTGCTCGGCCGTCACCGGCTGACCCGGGCCGGTTTCGTGGCCGCGGGGCTCCGGCTGCCCGCGGCGGCCCGCGAAGAACGCCGGCACCGCGAACGCGTCCGGGAGATCGCCGACTTCGTCGGTCTCGGCGACTGTCTGGACCGGCCGGCGGGTTCCCTCCCGTACGGGCAGCAGAAGCTCGCCGAGCTGGCCCGGGCGCTGTGCATGGAGCCGCGCCTGCTGCTCCTCGACGAGCCGGTCGCCGGCATGACGGGCGACGAACGGCGCCGCACCGCCGCGGTGATCGCGGGTGTCCGCGACAGCCTCGGCATCTCGATCGTCCTGGTGGAACACGACATGGGGGTGGTGATGCGGCTCGCGGACGCGGTGACCGTACTCGACTTCGGGCGCCGGATCGCGGACGGCGCCCCCGCGGACGTCCAGAACGACCCGGCCGTGGTCCGCGCCTACCTTGGGGAGGAGACCGCTTCATGAGCACCTTCGCCGAACTCCTGCTCAACGGCGTCTCGATGGGTTCCGTCTACGCGCTCATCGCACTCGGCTTCGTGGTCATCTTCCGGGCCACCGAGGTCGTCAACTTCGCGCACGCCTCGCTGCTGCTCGCCGGCGGGTACGTCACCGCCGTCCTGCACGACGACATCGGCTTCTGGCCCGCCCTGCTGGCGGGCATCCTGGGCGCCGCGCTGGTCGGCGCGGCGGTCGAGTTCCTGGTCATGCGCCGCTACCGGGGCTCCGACCACAGTGTGCTGGCGATCGTCACCATCGGCGTCGACATCCTGCTCACCACCGAGCTGACCCGCCGGATCGGCACCGACGTCCTGTCACCCGGCGACCCCTGGGGCGACGCGGTGCTGCGGATCGGGCCGATCTCGCTCGCCCACACCAGGATCGCCGCGTTCGTCGCCGCGGCCCTGCTCATCACGGTGTTCCTGCTCGCCTTCCGCTACACCTCCTGGGGCGTGGCGATGCGGGCGGCCGCCGAGAGTTCGGAGACCGCCGCGCTCATGGGCATACGGCTGGGCCGGGTGTCGCTGGGCGCCTGGGCCGTGGCCGGCGGTCTCGCGGCGGTGGCGGCGCTCTTCCTGACCGTCTTCCCGACCCCGGGGCTGGAGCGGGCCACCTCGCTGGCCGCGCTGAAGGCCTTCCCGGCGGCGATTCTCGGCGGTCTGGACTCGACCACGGGCGCCCTGGTCGGCGGCCTGCTCGTCGGCATCACCGAGTCGCTGGCCACCGGCTACCAGAGCGATCTGACCTTCCTCGGCCGGGGCCTCGGCGACCTGGCCCCCTACCTGGTGATGGTCGCGATCCTGCTCGTCCGGCCCGCCGGACTGTTCGGTACGAAGGAGCTGGCCCGTGTCTGAGGTCCTCACCCGCACCGAAACGGCCCCGGTCCGCCGCCGGCCCGCCCGCCTCACCCGCCCGCGGCCGTACGTCCTCGCCGCCGGGGCGGCCCTGCTGCTGGCCTTCCCGTTCTACCTGGACCGCTTCTGGCTCCAGGCCGGGCTGTTCGCGATGGCCGCCGCGATCGGCGCCATCGGCATCAACCTGCTGACCGGCGCGACCGGCCAGCTGTCGATGGGACACGCCTTCTTCCTCGCGGTCGGCGCGTACGGCTACTGCGTGTTCGCCGGCGACGGCTCCGACGGCCTGACCGGGCTCGGGCTGCCGACCTGGCTCGCGGTGATCCTCGCCGTGCTGGTGGCGGGAGCCGCGGGCGGGCTGTTCAGCCCCATCGCCGGACGGCTGCGCGGCGCCTACCTCGGCATCGCCACCCTCGCGCTGATCTTCATCGGCCAGCACGTGCTGTTCAACGCGCGGGACCTCACGGGCGGTTTCAACGGCCGTGACGTGCCGGCCCTGAGCCTGTTCGGTCTCACCTTCGACGACCGGGAGACGATGGTCGCGGCCGTGCCCTTCGGCTCCGCCGAGAAGCTCTGGTACGTCGGTCTCGTCATGCTGCTGGCCGGCGCGCTGTTCGCCCGCGGGGTGCTGCGGGGCCGGCCGGGCCGGGCCATGAACGCGATCCGGGACCACCGGATCGCGGCCGGGGTGATCGGCGTCCCGGTGGCCCGCTACCGCGCCGCGGTCTTCGTCCTGTCCTCGATGTACGCGGGCCTCGCCGGTGTGCTGCTGGCGCTGATCTTCCAGCGGACCGTGCCCGACTACTTCGGCATCACGCTCTCGCTGGAGTACCTCGCCATGATCGTCATCGGCGGTCTCGGCTCGGTCTCCGGGGCGGTGGTCGGCGCGGCGTTCGTCTCGCTGCTGCCGCAGCTGCTGACCCGGTACAGCGACGCACTGCCCCTCGTGTCCGCGCCGGGCATGGGCGGAATCACACCGGGCGAGGCGTCCCGGTACCTGTACGGCGCCGCCGTCGTGGCGGTGGTGCTCTTCTTGCCGGGCGGCCTGGTCAGGGTGGCCGCGCGGCGTCGCGTAGGAACGACTTCTGTGGAGGAACGATGACTACGGGTACCACTGGCAGATCACGGGTGTACGCGACCCGGGCCGCCGCGGGCGCGCTGGCCGCGCTGATCGTGCTGTCCGGGTGCAGCTCCAAGGCCAAGGACGACGACAAGGACAAGGCGAGCGCGGGCGGGGTGAAGACCGGTGAGGGCATCTCCGGCAAGACCATCACGCTGGGCGTCCTCACCGACATGACCGGCGTCTACGCCACGCTCGGCAAGAGCGTGACCCAGGCCCAGCAGCTGTACGTGAAGCAGCTCAACGCGGACGGGGGTGTCTGCGGCTACAAGGTGGACCTCACCATCCGCGACCACGGCTACGACCCGCAGAAGGCCGTGGCCGGCTACACCGAGCTGGAACCGAAGGTGCTGGGATTCGCCCAGTTCATCGGCTCGCCGTTCGTTGCCGCCGTGAAGAAGCGCATCGACGGGCAGGACAAGGGCCTGGTGCTGCCGCAGGCGTGGTCCAGCTCCCTGCTCGGCAGCCCGTACATCCGGGTCATCGGCTCCACCTACGACGTCGAGACGATCAACGCCATCGACTTCCTGATGAAGGAGAAGGGCGTCAGGAAGGGCGACAAGATCGGTCACGTGTACTTCGAGGGCGACTACGGCGAGAGCGCCCTGGCCGGCTCCAAGCACATGGCGAAGGAGTCCGGGCTCAAGATCGTGGAGCAGAAGATCAAGCCGACCGACAACGACATGACCGCGCAGGTCGCCGCGTTGAAGAAGGCCGGTGTCAAGGCGGTCGTGGTCAGTGCGGGTCCGCGGCAGGCGGCCTCGCTCGTCGGGGTCGCGGCCGCCGGCGGCTTCGACGTCCCGGTGATCGGCAACAACTCGGCCTTCTCCCCGCAGCTGCTCGCCACCCAGGCGGGGCCGGCGCTGGCGAAGAACTACTACGTGGCCTCGCCCGCCCTGCCCATCGGCGGCGATACCCCGGCCGCCGAGAAGCTGGTGAAGGACTACAAGGCCGCGTACCCGAAGGACTCGCTCGACAACGGCGTGGTGGCCGGCTGGACGGCGGCCTCCGTCTTCGGAGAGGCGCTGAAGACGGCCTGCAAGAGCAAGGACCTGACCCGGGAAGGCGTCGACAAGGCGCTGCTGACCCTGGACAACGTCGACACGGGCTTCGGTATCCCGCAGAACTTCTCCGACCCGGCGGCGCCGTCCTCGAAGCAGAGCGTCATCCTGCAGCCGGACAAGAGCGCGGTGGGCGGCACGAAGGTCGTGCGGGGGCCCGCGGCGGCGTCCGCGGCGGGAAGCTACACCCCCGGCGGGTGACCGGCTCCTGACGCCGAGGGGCCCCGAACCACTTCGGTTCGGGGCCCCTCGGCCGTACGGCCGCCCGTCGCGCCCGCGCGGCGTCGTCCCGGCCACGCGGGAGAGGCCCACCGTGGGCGGTCCGCACGGCGGGAACCCGCCCGGGGGCCAGGGACAGCGAACACGCCGTGGGCGGCTCCGGGGCGGGAAGCCGCCCAGGGGCCACGGACGCCGAACGCGGTGGGCGGCCCGTAGGGCGGGGGCGGCGCGCCGGGAGGCCAGGGACCTCGTACGCCGTGGGCGGCCCGTAGGGCGAGGGGCGGCCCGCCGGGGGCCTGCGGCCTGTGAACGCCGTAGGCGGGCCGTACGGCGCTGGCGGGCAGGAACGGGGCCTCAGGGCCGGGGACGCCGCACACCGCCGTAGGCGGTACGTACCCCGTACGGCGGCGGGAACAGCCCTCCAGGGCCGAGCGAGGGCCTCGACGCTGTGGGGCGACCCGCAGAGCGAGGGGCGGGCTCGCAGGGGGCCGGAGGCATCCTGCGGCCCGCTGGCCGCCCGTACGGCGGGAACGGCTTGCAGCGGGCCGGAGCGAGGCCGTGGGGCGGCTCGTGCGGCGGGAACGGCTCGCAGCGGGCCGGAGGCATCCTGCGCCCGTGGGCCGCCCGTATGGCGGAAGCGGCTCGCAGCGGGCCGGAGCGAGGCCGTGGGCTGCTCGTGCGGCGGGAACGGCTCCGCGCAGCGGGCCGGAGGGGACCTGATGCCGTAGCGGCCCGCGCGGCGGGCGGGAAACATGCCCCGCACAAGGCCGAGGGGCCCCGAACCGTCCGGTTCGGGGCCCCTCGGATGCCTGCGGGGCGTCTACGGCAGCTGCGCCGCACGCGCCTCGCGACGGTTGTCGCGGAAGGTGTTCACCCGCCGCGCCGTGGCGAAGAGCGGGATCACCGCGCCCAGCACCAGCTGCAGCGCACAGCCCGTCTGGAGCAGGAGCTGCCCGCCGGGGGCCTCGAACGCCCAGGCCGCCAGCAGACCCATCGCCGCGACGATCCACGAGAGCATCGCCACCGCCAGCGGACCCCGCGGCTTCGGGTACTCGACCCGGCTCACCATCAGCCAGGCCGTGCCGATGATCGCCAGGAGCGTGGCCACGAAGGGCAGCTCCAGGAGCACGATCGACACCACCGTCAGTGCCCCGAAGGGGCTCGGCATGCCCTGGAACGTGCCGTCCTTGACCGTGACGCAGGAGAACCGCGCGAGTCTGAGGACGACGGCCAGCAGGACCACGATGGCACCGACCGCCGCCACCCGCTGGTGCGCGTCGTCCGCGACCATGCCGTAGACCAGCACGAAGTACGCCGGCGCGAGGCCGAAGCTGATCAGGTCGGACAGGTTGTCCAGCTCCGCGCCCATCGGGGACGAGCGCAGCTTGCGGGCGACCAGGCCGTCGAACAGGTCGAAGACCGCCGCGCAGAGCATCAGAATGACGGCCGTGGCGGCGCTGTGCCGCGCCATGCCCGTCTCCTGGCTGCCCGTGAGGTGCGGGATCAGGATGCCGGTGGTGGTGAAGTACACCGCCATGAAGCCGCACGTGGCGTTGCCGAGCGTGAGCGTGTCCGCTATCGACAGGCGCATCGACAGCGGCATGTCCTCCGCGTCGTCCAGCTCGTCGGCCTCCGGCACCCAGCCGGCTTGTGTCTCGGGATCAACCACGGTCAATGCGAGTCACCCCTGCCACGGTCTTCTGACCGACCTCCACGTCCACCTCGATGCCCGCAGGCAGGTAGATGTCCACGCGCGAGCCGAAGCGGATCAGGCCGATCCGCTCGCCCTGCTCCACCTTGGTCCCCTGCGGGACGTAGGGCACGATGCGGCGGGCGACGGCACCGGCGATCTGGATCATCTCGATGTCACCGAGCTCGGTGTCGAAGTGCCAGACGACGCGCTCGTTGTTCTCGCTCTCCTTGTTGAACGCCGGGACGAACCCACCGGGGATGTGCTCGACCGAGGTCACCGTGCCGGCCAGCGGCGCGCGGTTGACGTGGACGTTCAGCGGGCTCATGAAGATCGCGACGCGGGTGCGCCCGTCCTTCCACGGCATGATGCTCTGCACCACGCCGTCGGCCGGCGAGATGACCCTGCCCTGGGTGATCTCGCGCTCGGGGTCGCGGAAGAACCACAGCATGCCCGCCGCGAGCGCGGTGACGGGTACGGCCACGGCCTTGGCGGCGCCGGAGCGGCGCGCGCGGGCGAGGCTGAGTGCTGCGGTGGCGACGGTCGGGAGAAGCCACGGCGATGCTCCGCGCGCGAGGCGTACGCCGGCTCGGCTGTCGCGAGGTGCAGAGGTTTGGCTGTGGGGCATGGATGACCTTCGTAGCGGATGATGCCGCGCTGAACGGGGGACGGCGGCTTTCCCGGAATCGTACCGGTCGCGGGCCACAACTGGGCAAGCCAGGAAGCCGAGTCGGCAGCCGAAGAGCGTTCACGGGGTGTGATCTTCTTCTCGGAGAAAACACCCCGTACCCGGACAATCAGCCCTGGAGCCGATACTCTTCGAGCAGCCTGCGCCCGATGATCATTTTCTGGATTTCGGCGGTACCTTCGCCGATCAGCAGCATCGGCGCCTCACGGTAGAGCCGCTCGATCTCGTACTCCTTGGAGAAGCCGTAACCGCCGTGGATCCTGAAGGCGTCTTCCACGACTTCCTTGCAGTATTCGGAGGCGAGGTACTTCGCCATCCCTGCTTCCAGGTCGTTTCGCTCCCCGGAATCCTTTTTGCGTGCCGCGTTCACCATCATGGCATGCGCGGCCTCGACCTTGGTAGCCATCTCCGCGAGCTTGAACTGGATCGCCTGGTGCTGGGCGATCTGCTTGCCGAAGGTGTGCCGCTGCTGGGCGTAGGAAACGCCCAGCTCGAAGGCGCGCTGAGCCACGCCGCAGCCGCGGGCCGCCACGTTCACCCGGCCGACCTCCACGCCGTCCATCATTTGGTAAAACCCGCGGCCGGTGGTGCCGCCGAGCACCCGATCGGCCGGAATGCGCAGTCCGTCCATGATCAGCTCGGTGGTGTCGACACCCTTGTAACCCATCTTGTCGATTTTCCCGGGGATGGTGAGGCCGGGGCGGACCTCTCCGAAACCGGGCTCCTTCTCGACGAGGAAGGTCGTCATCGACTTGTGGGGCGCGGTGCCCTCGGGGTGTCCTTCGTCACTCCGGACGAGAACGGCCACCAGCGTCGACGTGCCGCCGTTCGTCAGCCACATCTTCTGGCCGTTCAGGACGTACTCGTCGCCGTCCTTCACCGCCTTCGACGTGATGGCCGACACGTCCGAGCCGAGCGCCGGCTCCGACATGGAGAACGCGCCGCGCACCTCGCCCGCCGCCATGCGCGGCAGGAAGTAGTCCTTCTGCTCCTGCGTGCCGTGCTGCTTGAGCATGTACGCCACGATGAAGTGCGTGTTGATGATGCCGGACACCGACATCCAGCCGCGCGCGATCTCCTCCACGCACAGCGCGTAGGTGAGCAGCGACTCACCCAGACCCCCGTACTCCTCGGGGATCATGAGCCCGAAGAGGCCCAACTCCTTGAGACCGTCGACGATCGCCTGCGGGTACTCGTCGCGGTGCTCCAGCTCGGTCGCGACCGGGATGATCTCCTTGTCCACGAACCCGCGGACGGTGGAGAGGATCTCCCGCTGGATGTCGGTGAGACCGGCGGTCTGGGCAAGTCGCGCCATGGCTACTTCTCCTGTGCCTTCAGCTCCGGGCGGCCGGGCTGCTCGCCGCCGCGCTCCTTGATGTACGTCTCGGTGGGGACCATCACCTTGCGGCGGAAGACGCAGACGAGCGTGCCGTCCTGCTTGTAGCCCCTGGTCTCGACGTGGACGATGCCGCGGTCGTTCTTGGACCTCGACGGGGTCTTGTCGAGGACCGTCGTCTCGCCGTAGATGGTGTCGCCGTGGAAGGTCGGCGCCACGTGCTTGAGCGACTCGACCTCCAGGTTGGCGATCGCCTTGCCCGAGACGTCGGGGACCGACATGCCGAGCAGCAGCGAGTAGATGTAGTTCCCGACGACGACGTTCTTCCCGAAGTCGGTGGTCCGCTCCGCGTAGTTGCTGTCCATGTGGAGCGGGTGGTGGTTCATCGTCAGGAGACAGAAGAGGTGGTCGTCGTACTCCGTGACGGTCTTCCCGGGCCAGTGCTTGTAGACCGCGCCGACCTCGAACTCCTCGTACGTGCGTCCGAACTGCATGCTGCTCAGGCCTCCGGGGCTTCGAACTTGCTGGTGCGCTGCATGCCGGCGGCCCGGCCCTTGCCCGAGATGACGAGCGCCATCTTGCGGCTGGCCTCGTCGATCATCTCGTCGCCGAGCATCGCGGAGCCCTTCTTGCCGCCCGCCTCGGACGTGTAGAAGTCGTACGCGTCCAGGATCAGTTCGGCGTGGTCGTAGTCCTCCTGGGAGGGCGAGAAGATCTCGTTGGACGCCTCGACCTGTCCCGGGTGCAGCACCCACTTGCCGTCGAAACCGAGGGCCGCGGCGCGCTGGGCGACCGCGCGGTAACCGTCGACGTTGCGGATCTGGAGGTAGGGGCCGTCGATCGCCTGGAGGTTGTTGGCGCGGGCGGCCATCAGGATCTTCATCAGGATGTAGTGGTAGGCGTCCGCCGGGTAGCCGGGCGGCTGCTCACCGACGACGAGCGACTTCATGTTGATGGACGCCATGAAGTCGGCCGGGCCGAAGATGATCGTCTCGACGCGCGGGGAGGCCTGCGCGATCTCGTTGACGTTGTTCAGGCCCTGCGCGTTCTCGATCTGCGCCTCGATGCCGATCCTGCCGACCTCGAAGCCCATCGTCTTCTCGATCTGCGTCAGCAGCAGGTCCAGCGCGACGATCTGCTGCGCGTCCTGGACCTTCGGCAGCATGATGCAGTCGAGGTTGGGACCCGCGCCCTCGACGACCGTGACGACGTCGCGGTACGTCCACTCGGTCGTCCAGTCGTTCACGCGCACGACCCGCGTCTTGCCGGTCCAGTCGCCCTCGTTGAGGAACTTGACGATGGTGTGCCGCGCCTCCGGCTTGGCGAGCGGCGCGCACGCGTCCTCCAGGTCGAGGAAGACCTGGTCGGCCGGGAGGCCCTGGGCCTTCTCCAGGAAGCGCGGGTTCGAGCCGGGCACGGCCAGGCAGGAGCGCCGCGGACGCAGGCGGTTGACCTGGGGAGCAGGGCTGGTCATGCGGGGACCTCCAGGGGGTCGAGCTTGTTCGCTTTCCGGATCTCGTCGACGATACGGCCGATGATTCCGGTGATGTCGAAGTCCTTCGGGGTGAAGACGGCGGCCACTCCCGCGGCGCGCAGCTGTTCGGCGTCCGCGTTCGGGATGATCCCGCCTGCGATGACCGGGATGTCCGCCGCGCCCGCCTCGCGCAGCCGGTCCAGCACGTCCGGCACCAACTGGGCGTGCGAGCCGGACAGGATGGACAGACCCACGCCGTGCACGTCCTCGGCGAGGGCCGCGGCGACGATCTCCTCGGGCGTGAGCCTGATGCCCTGGTAGACCACCTCGAACCCGGCGTCGCGGGCCCGCACGGCGATCTGTTCCGCGCCGTTGGAGTGCCCGTCCAGGCCCGGCTTGCCCACCAGGAAGCGCAGCTTGCCGACGCCCATGTCCTGCGCCGTCAGCTCCACCTTGCGGCGGACGAGGGCGAGCGCGGTGCCCTCCGCGGCGGCGATCGCGACGGGTGCGGAGGAGACGCCGGTGGGAGCGCGGAACTCGCCGAACACCTCGCGCAGGGCCCCGGCCCACTCGCCGGTCGTGACGCCGGCGCGGGCGCACTCCAGGGTGGCCTCCATGAGGTTCTCGCTGCCCTTGGCGGCCTCCTTCAGCCGCTCCAGCGCCTTGCAGGGGCGCGGGTGGTTGAACGGCGGCTGGTAGCGGTTGTCGCGCCAGTTCCCGAGCGCGGCCACCACGCCGGCCTCCACCGTCGGGTCGACCGTCATGATCGCCGCGTCCAGGTCGGCGGTGAGCGGGTTCGGCTCGGTCGACTGGAAGACGTTGACGCCGACGATCTTCTCGGTGCCGCCCTCGATCCGGGCCCGCCGCTCGGCGTGCGAGGAGACGAGCTGCGACTTCAGATAGCCGGACTCGACGGCGGCCATCGCGCCGCCCATCTCCTGGATGCGGTCGATCTCCGCGAAGGACTCCTCGACCAGCTCCGCCACCTTCGCCTCGATGACGTGCGAGCCCTCGAAGATGTCCTCGTACTCCAGCAGGTCGCTCTCGTGGGCCAGCACCTGCTGGATGCGCAGCGACCACTGCTGGTCCCAGGGCCGGGGCAGCCCCAGCGCCTCGTTCCACGCGGGGAGCTGCACGGCACGCGCGCGGGCGTCCTTGGAGAGGGTCACGGCCAGCATCTCGAGGACGATCCGCTGGACGTTGTTCTCCGGCTGGGCCTCGGTCAGGCCGAGGGAGTTGACCTGGACGCCGTACCGGAAGCGGCGCTGCTTGGCATCCTCGATGCCGTACCGCTCGCGGGTGATCCGGTCCCAGATCCGGCCGAACGCCCGCATCTTGCACATCTCCTCGATGAAGCGGACGCCCGCGTTCACGAAGAAGGAGATGCGGGCGACGACATCACCCCTGCGCTCCTCGGGGATCTGGCCCGACGCGAACACCGCGTCGAGCACGGCGATCGCCGTGGACATCGCGTACGCGATCTCCTGGACCGGAGTGGCTCCCGCCTCCTGCAGGTGGTAGCTGCAGATGTTGATCGGGTTCCACTTCGGGATGTGGTTCACCGTGTAGGTGATCATGTCCGTCGTCAGCCGCAGCGACGGACCCGGCGGGAAGACGTGCGTCCCGCGCGAGAGGTACTCCTTCACGATGTCGTTCTGGGTCGTCCCCTGGAGCTTGGTGACGTCCGCACCCTGCTCCTCGGCGACGACCTGGTAGAGCGCCAGCAGCCACATGGCGGTGGCGTTGATGGTCATCGAGGTGTTCATCTGCTCCAGGGGGATGTCCTGGAACAGCCGGCGCATGTCACCGAGGTGCGAGACCGGCACCCCGACCCGGCCGACCTCGCCGCGGGCGAGGACGTGGTCGGGGTCGTAGCCGGTCTGGGTCGGCAGGTCGAACGCGACCGACAGACCCGTCTGCCCCTTGGCGAGGTTGCGCCGGTACAGCTCGTTCGACGCCTCGGCGGTGGAGTGACCGGCATACGTGCGCATCAGCCACGGCCGGTCCTTCTGACGCTCTGTCATCAGGGGACCTCAGACGTTCCGGAAGCGGTTGATGGCGTCGATGTGCCTGGCGCGCTTCTCCTCGTCGCGCACACCCATGCCCTCGCGGGGGGCGAGCGCGAGCACACCGACCTTGCCCTGGTGGAGGTTGCGGTGCACGTCGTACGCGGCCTGGCCGGTGTCCTCCAGCGAGTACACCTTCGACAGCGTCGGGTGGATCTTGCCCTTGGCGATGAGCCGGTTGGCCTCCCAGGCCTCGCGGTAGTTCGCGAAGTGCGAGCCGATGATGCGCTTCAGGGACATCCACAGGTAGCGGTTGTCGTACTCGTGCATGTAACCCGAGGTCGAGGCACAGGTGGTGATCGTGCCGCCCTTGCGGGTGACGTACACGCTCGCGCCGAAGGTCTCGCGGCCGGGGTGCTCGAAGACGATGTCGATGTCCTCGCCGCCGGTGAGCTCGCGGATGCGCTTGCCGAAGCGCTTCCACTCCTTGGGGTCCTGGGTGTGCTCGTCCTTCCAGAACTTGTAGTCCTCGGCGTTGCGGTCGATGATCGCCTCGGCGCCCATCGCGCGGCAGATGTCCGCCTTCTGCTCGCTGGAGACGACACAGATCGGGTTGGCGCCGCCGGCCAGGGCGAACTGCGTCGCGTACGAGCCGAGGCCGCCGCTCGCGCCCCAGATGAGGACGTTGTCGCCCTGCTTCATGCCGGCGCCGTTGCGGGAGACCAGCTGCCGGTAGGCGGTGGAGTTCACCAGGCCCGGGGCGGCGGCCTCCTCCCAGCTGAGGTGGTCCGGCTTCGGCATCAGCTGGTTGGACTTGACGAGCGCGATCTCGGCGAGGCCGCCGAAGTTCGTCTCGAAGCCCCAGATGCGCTGCTCGGGGTCGAGCATCGTGTCGTTGTGGCCGTCGGAGGACTCCAGCTCGACCGAGAGGCAGTGCGCGACGACCTCGTCACCGGGCTTCCAGGAGTTCACGCCCGGGCCGGTGCGCAGGACGACGCCGGCGAGGTCGGAGCCGATGATGTGGTACGGCAGGTCATGGCGCTTGGTGAGCTCCGACAGGCGCCCGTAGCGCTCCAGGAAACTGAAGGTGGACACCGGCTCGAAGATCGAGGTCCACACCGAGTTGTAGTTGACGGAGGAGGCCATGACGGCCACCAGGGCCTCGCCCGGGCCGAGCTCCGGCACCGGCACGTCGTCCAGGTGGATCGACTTGCGGGGGTCCTTGTCGCGCGTGGCGAGCCCGGAGAACATCTCCGTCTCGTCCTTGTGCACGGTGATCGCGCGGTACGACTCGGGGAGCGGCAGGGCGGCGAAGTCGGCGGAAGTCGACTCCGGCGACTGGATCGCGTCCAGGATTTCCTTCACTGTGTTGCCTCCGGCGAATGGCGTCTTGAGGGAAGACGCTTGGGGTCACGTCGGTGCTGCTGGGTGTGAGGGTGCCGTCGGTTCGGCGGAGTTGCTGCTGGCGGCGCTTTGTGGCGCGGAAGGTTGCCTGTGACGCAGGCGTCCGGGCGCGCTTGCCGGGGTACCCGCGGGCGGTGCCCGAGGGAGGCTTGCGGGGACAGCCGGCGTACGTGAGGTCTCTGCACGCCGGCCGCCCGGACACCTTCAACGTATGGCACGCCGTGTCACCTGACAAGGCACGCAGTGCCAGAAATCCCGCTCAGGTGAAATCTTTACGTAACACGTGAGCGATGATCGATCAAGTCGCCCCGAAAAATGGGTACGAAAACGCCGGACGGGCTCAAAGAGAGCCCGTCCGGCGCTGAGGTGCGGCAGCGTGCCGCGAGTCGGGGGCGAGGGCGCTACGACCGGTCCTTGAGCGCCTGCTCGATGGTGCGCATCACCTGGTCCAGCGGGGCGTCGACCCGGGCGACGGTCACCAGGACGTCCCCTTCCGTGAAGGCGGAGGAGGCCGGCGCCGTCTGCGGGGCGACGTCGCGGCCGGCGCCGATACCGGAGCCGAACGTCTTCCGCACGATCGAGAAGGCGTGATCCAGCTGCGCCTCGACGTCCCCCTGTCCGCCCGCCCGCAGCCAGCGCCGCAGCACGTGGTTGTGCGCGGTGACCACGGCCGACGCCGCGACCTCCGCCAGCAGCGGATCGTCGTTGGCGTCGTCGTCGTGCGCGTGCTCGTCGAAGTGGCCGAGCAGGTACCGGGTGAACAGCCGCTCGTAACGGGCCACGGAGGCGATCTCCGCCTCGCGCAGCGTCGGCACCTCGCGCGTGAGCTTGTAGCGCGACACGGAGATCTCGGGGCGCGCGGCGTACATCCGCATGACTTCCTTGATGCCGCGGCACACCGTGTCCAGCGGGTGCTCGTGCGCGGGCGCCGCGTTGAGCACCGCCTCCGCCCGGATCAGGGTGTCGTCGTGGTCGGGGAAGATCGCCTCTTCCTTGGAGCGGAAGTGGCGGAAGAACGTACGCCGTGCCACTCCGGCCTGCGCCGCGATCTCGTCGACGGTCGTCGCCTCGTACCCCTTGGTGGCGAACAGCTCCATGGCCGCGGCCGCCAGTTCTCGGCGCATCTTGAGCCGCTGCGCGGCGGCGCGACTGCCCGCGGCACTTTCCGGCGCGTCGGGCGTGGCTGCGGTACGGGAGGACTTGGCGGGCTGGGACATGACCCGAACGTACTGCATCCGCGCAGTGGAGTGCGCGGATGCGCAGATCCCCCCGCCCTCCCCGGGCGGGGGGCCGCCGGCCGGGCCGAGGAGCCCGCCCCAGTCGGCGGACTCCCCGTGCCGGTCCTCGCGCGCCTCAGCGCCGGGCATATTCGCGGAAGCCGCGGCCCGTCTTGCGGCCGAGGCAGCCCGCGGCCACCAGGTGCTCCAGCAGCGGCGCCGGGGCCAGGCCCGGGTCGCGGAACTCGCTGTGCAGGACCTTCTCGATGGCCAGCGACACATCGAGGCCGACCACGTCCAGCAGCTCGAACGGGCCCATCGGGTAGCCGCCGCCGAGCTTCATCGCGGCGTCGATGTCGTCGAGGGTCGCGTAGTGCTCCTGGACCATCTTGATCGCGTTGTTCAGGTACGGGAAGAGCAGCGCGTTCACGATGAAACCGGCCCGGTCGCCGCAGTCCACCGGGTGCTTGCGGATTTTCGCGCACACCTCGCGGACCGTGGCGTGCACGTCGTCCGCGGTCAGCACGGTGCGGACCACCTCGACGAGCTTCATGGCGGGCGCCGGATTGAAGAAGTGCATGCCGATCACGTCCTGCGGGCGCGAGGTGGCGCGGGCGCAGGCGACGACGGGCAGCGACGAGGTGGTGGTGGCCAGCACCGCACCCGGCTTGCAGACCTTGTCGAAGGCGGCGAACAGCTGCTGCTTGATCTCCAGGTCCTCGGCGACGGCCTCGACGGCCAGGTCGACGTCGGAGAAGGCGTCGTACGAGCCGGCCGGGGTGATCCGGTCCAGGGTCTGCGCGGCGGCCTCGGCGGTCAGCCGGCCCTTGTCGACGGAGCGCGAGAGCGACTTGCCGATCCGGGCCTTGGCGACCGCCGCCTTCTCCTCGCTGCGGGCGGCGAGGACGACGTCGTAACCGGCCTTGGCGAAGACCTCGGCGATCCCGGAGGCCATCGTGCCGGAGCCCGCGACGCCGACGGAGCGCACGTCCCGTCCCGGCGTCGTGGACGCGCCCGCGGCCGGCGTCAGCGCGTCCCCGACGACCGTGTCGCTGCCGGGAGCCTCGTACGAGTAGAAGCCGCGCCCCGCCTTGCGGCCGGTCAGACCCGCCTCGGTGAGCTGCTTGAGGATGGGGGCGGGCGCGTGCAGCCTGTCGTGGGACTCCGCGTACATGGCCTCGAGCACCGTGCGGGCCGTGTCGATGCCGATCAGGTCGAGCAGCGCGAGCGGGCCCATGGGCAGACCGCAGCCGAGCCTCATCGCCGCGTCGATGTCCTCGCGGGAGGCGTACCGGGCCTCGTACATCGAGGCCGCCTGGTTGAGGTAGCCGAACAGCAGCCCGTCCGCGACGAATCCGGGACGGTCGCCTACCGCGACGGGCTCCTTGCCGAGCTGGACGGCGAGGTCCGTGACCGCGGCGACGGCCTGCGGCGAGGTCAGCACCGAGGAGACCACCTCGACCAGCTTCATGGCCGGGGCCGGGTTGAAGAAGTGCAGTCCGAGCACCCGCTCCGGACGCGCCGAGTCGGCCGCCAGCCGCGTCACCGAGAGGGCGTTGGTGCCGGTCGCGAGAATCGTCTCCGGACGCACGACCTCGTCGAGCGCGCGGAACACCTGCTGCTTGATCTCGTACGACTCCGGGGTCACCTCGATGACCAGGTCGGCGTCGGCCGCCGCCTGAAGATCGGTGAAGGTACGGAAGCGGGCGAGGACGTCCCCGCGCTCCTGCTCCGTGAGGCGCCCGCGCTGCACGGCGCGGGCGGTGGAGGCTTCGACCGCGGTGACGGCCTGGGCGGCCGCGGCCTCGCTGACGTCGATGCCGACGACTTCGCGGCCGGCCCGGGCGAGGACCTCGGCGATGCCGGTGCCCATGGTGCCGAGGCCGACGACGGCGACGGTCTTCAGCGGGGACAGAGGGGTGTCGGACAGGGGAGTGGCCATCGCGGGACTCCAGGAAGAGGGTGACGACTGAGGAGCACACGGGTGCGCCGAAGGGGCGCACACGGTGCGTGGGATGCGGGTGTTGCCGGGCTGACGAGCGCACACGCCCGGAGCCGTCCAGGAGGTGGCAGCACAGCCGCCCCTGGAGCGGTGAAGACCGACCGGCCCTGTCCCGGAGCCGTGTCGCACTGAGGTACCTGAGGTACCGAACCGACTGGCACTCGCGGCGGCTGCGTCACCAGGCCACCGCAAGCAGAACGCGAGTGGGTAACTCGCTCGTCTGAGCTTAACCGGCCGGTAACGAGCGCGCCAGCCCCCAGTTTGTGATGTAGGTCCCCGCGCCCCGGGTGCCGCTCTAGGCTCGGCGCCATGGACGAGGAGTTGCGATCACTCACGGAGCGCCTGCGCACCGAGGCCGGGCCTTCCGCGACGTACGACCGGCTCGTGGCGACCGATGACCCCGACGAACTCGCGGCCGCGCTGACCGAGCCCGGACAGCCCCTCTGGGCCCGGGAGCTGGTCGCCTTCCGGCTCGGCACCGCCGGTGACCGGCGGGCCTTCGAGGCCCTCGTCCTGCTGCTCAACCACCGCGATCCGCAGCGCTGCGCGTCCGCCGCGCACGCGCTCGCCGTACTGGGCGACCCGCGCACGGCCCGCGCCGCCGCCGCGCTCGCCACCAACGAACTGCGCGTCGCCTACGCGCTGCACCCGGTACGGCTCCTGGCGGCGCTGCGCGCACCGGAGTCCGTGCCCGCGCTCGTCACCACGCTGGAACGCAGACTGCGGCCGCACGATCCGTACCGCAGGGTCGCCCTCGCGTGCGTGGAGGGGCTGGGCGCGCTGGGCGACGCCCGCGCCCGCCCCGTCCTGACCGAGTGCCTCGCGCACCCGGCCCTCGCGGAAGCGGCCGTCCGGGCCCTGGGCCGACTGCCGCAGCGGTGACGGCTGTTGATGCCGCGGCAGCCGCCGATGCCGTGACTCAGCGGGGCCCCGTGCCGTCGAGCACGCGCACGTAGCGCACCTCGGGGACCGTGACGCCGTCGACCTCGAACGGCTCCTGGGCGCCGTCGGCGGCGAATCCCGACCGCTCGTAGAAGCGCCGGGCGCGGTGGTTCTCCCGGAGTACCCACAGGAGCATGCGCGGGTGGCCGGCGGCGGCGCACCGGGCGACCGAGGCACCGAGCAGCGCCCGGCCCGCGCCGCCGCCGAACCGGTCGGGGTGGACGTAGAGCGCGTACAACTCGGCGTCCGACGTGGGGGTTTCACCGTCCCGGCAGGGGCCGTGACAGGCCCAGCCGACCACGTCCCCGTCCCGCTCGGCGACGACGTCCACCACACCGTCGCCACCCCGGTCGAAGAACGTCCGCCGCCGCGCGACCTCCTCCTCCAGGTCGAGAGCGTCCAGGTACGGCTGCGGCACGAGACCCCGGTAGGCGCTCTGCCAGCCGCGGGCGCGGATCTCGGCCACCCGGCGGCAGTCGGCGCGCGTCATGGCGCGGAGGGCGAGTCCGCTCACTCGCCGATCACCGCGTACGCCTCGATCTCCATCAGGAACTCCGGGCGGACCAGCGCGGCGACCTGGACCGCCGACGCGGCCGGGAGGCGGTCGGCCGGTATGTGGGCGTCGCGGGCCGCGCGGACGGCGGGCATGCAGGACATGTCCGTGACGAAGTAGGTGAGTTTGACGACGTCGTCGAACGTGGCCCCGGCCGCGGCGAGGCAGCGGCGCAGGTTCTCGAAGACCTGGCGGGCCTGTGCCGCGGGGTCGCCCTCGCCGACGACCTCTCCGTCCTCGTCGAGGGCGAGTTGGCCGGAGACGGCCACGAAGCGCCCGGTACCCGTGACGACATGCGCGTACGCGGCGGCGGGGGCGACCCCGTCGGGGGCGGGAATGCGGGTCAGCTCACTCATGCGTCCATGGTGGACCACGGGTCGGACAACGGCCCCGGCGGCCGCGGCCGTCGCGCTCCGCTCGCGCGGGCGGCGGTTCCGGCCGGAACCGCCTCCCTCGTCACCGCCGGAACGGGGTGGATCCGCCACAGAAACCCAGAAACCCCTGCAACGTCTAGCCGCCCGAAGCGGAGGCCGTCCTCTTCG